>DAOUMB010000024.1:0-33427 GCA_034414335.1 Dehalococcoidia bacterium | reverse complement strand
CATAACAGGCCGTCAATTTGATTGGGCAGCCTTAGCCTGAACGACATAGTGTGGCTAAGAAGCTACGAAGGGATGAGTAGGTTTTACCTGATAAGATTTGACAAAGTCAGCGTTTTCAGGGATGAGTCTATATGAGCCCATTCTAAAATTTGAAGAAAAGCTGAGGGTCGAAAATCAAGCCGAATTTGCCGAAGAACTGAGAGTTGCCAGTGAGCTGTTTGACCTTCTTCTTCAGGCGTTCCAGATGCTTATACCACAAGAGCCTCAAAATGATGAACATGACCCAACCTATGAAGTAATAACTCGGACATTCAATGATTTGCATGCTGGGTGGAAGTTGATTATGGAGGGTATGCCAAATCAGGGTTGGGTGTTGTTCCGAGATACCATCGAATGTGCCGACCAAATCAAGCTCCTTGAAGAGGATGCCGAATTTAGGCATGAGTGGCTTAAAGGTAAGGACTTCTTCCGTCGGGATATCCTAGAAAGGATGAAAGACAAGAGGATATCCCCTTCTCCCCAAAACCAATTGTATAAAGACCTTAGTCAGATATATGTCCACCCAAGCAAGAAGGGCACAAAATCACATGTGGTGGAATGGTACCCAACCGCGTTAGAGCATCGAAGACTATATCTATTTGGAGGGGTTGGAGGGGGCAAAAACATCCCTAGGACAAGAGATAATGCTTCGCGTGCTCTCTTGTTCATACTCGCTACTACTTTGTTCCCGTGGGGCGAAATGTTTCCAGTAGACAAAGAGGCCTACCCTGACTGGCATACCAGGTTTGCTAAAGTATCTCAAGACGTTCTATCACTAAAAGGGAAGGCCGATGACGAGTGGTTGAAATATGCTTCACAACAAATCAGTATTCTCCAGCGAGTGCTGCACGAACAGTTGAGGTAGCATTTCCAACCGTGACCTCAAACTTCACTGAGGTTGTATGTCTCACTACAGCCGTTCCGCCGGTGATAAGGCAAGGGTCGCTAATTTAAGAGGACCTAGCAATTAAACCGGGGGTCTTGTTCGATGGCATTTTCGATGAGGTCGATGCGCTTTGCACTGCCTCTGTCATCGAGCTCTATGGCTACGACGTCTATGCGCCATAAGGAGGGGAGCTTCTGGTGGGTATTAGTATAGGTCAGGGCTGAGGCGATGAGCCTTTTCTTTTTGGCCCGGGTTATCGACTCCTCAGGAGTGCCGAAGTCCAGACTGCTCTTGGTGCGGACTTCGACGAAGACGAGGTAGTCCTTTTGCTGGGCAATTATGTCAATCTCCCCATGAGGGCAGCGAAAGCCCGTCTCACGAATACGGTAGCCCCGCTTTTTGAGGAATTCCCGGGCTGCTTTCTCTCCCAGCTTACCAACTTCCTGGCGGTCCATCACCCTCACCTTAATCCTCTCCATTCATGTATGGAAGGGCGAAACTTTATGTTAACATTATTGAAGACGTAAATCATATTCGTAAATCGGCCAGTTTGGAGGAAAATTTGTCGAGAGGATTTGGGTATTTTGCAGTTTTAGAGGATATGCCTTACTTCCAAGGGCTAAGGAACTATGAATGAGACATCTCCAGTCTTATGGTTATACCGAAATTCCCATTGCGATAGTACATCGCGCCCTAACAAGCAAGGAGTACGTAAGAGCCAATGATTTCTCTTCCACAAGCAACGACGTATACACTGAATACCTAAATCTATTTGACAATCTAACGGTTGTCCTGTGGTATCCGTAAACACTAAAACTGCTGCCTCAATGTAATAACCACATTTCCCTCCAATGCCTGCCGAAGTCTGAAGTGTATTCTTGCGCATATAACCTTGTAGCCCCAGTGCAAAACCGCCATTGAGGCAGGATGCAGATGCCCCAGTATCGATTAGGAAATCCACCTCCATATTGATGTCCAGACGGGGAATATAGCAAAACACCTGCACTCTTGGTGCAGGTGTTTCCAAAATGCCGAAATCAGCAAGGTCGCCCTTTATAATCCTCATCAACAAAGATAAAGGGCAAGAATTTTGTGTCTAGACAGATACTTGATAGGGATTAGTCCTACAGGCATATCCTTTTTCTCAAGTTCAGAAAGGACATTGTTGTAATCCTTGCCATGAGCAACAATTTCGGACCTGTATACTGCAACCCATTGCTCATTGTAATCTTCTAGTAGGCTTTCCCTATTGTTGTCAATGAATGCTAGGTCACATCTAAATTGTTCCCTTTTTCGATTGAATTCCTCTAATCCGCCAATTGACTTTAATGCCTTTTTTAATAGGTCCGTTGCCATCCCTTTCACCTCCTATCCTAAATGCCCCAAACTTATGCAGTAATAGTATAACCCACTATGTCGATACGGTTCAAACCTTTAATTAGTTTATAGCTCCCAACATATCTTTGTCAATGGGCAAAACCAAAAATTGCCAATATCTAGGAGATACATTGGACAGTACTTTGGTCGCACCTTGGTGGCAGTCCTACTTTAGCCCCACTTTACACTACCGAAAATTGACTTGCCATGGTATCTTCTCCCGTTAAGGAAGAGGAAATTCGCCTTGGATAGCATCCCTTCCCCGCAAAGAAGTGAGGTTTTTGCTTGCGATGACATTCCTGACAGGGGCAAAGTACAGTCGGTGAATTGGCGAAGGTCCGAGCTTTTGCAGACAGGATATGTGTTCCCGTGTTCCATAGCCTTTATGCCAGGCAAATCCATAGCCGGGATAAAGTCCATCCAGCTCTTCCATCATGCGGTCTCTGGTGACCTTGGCCACTATAGAGGCACAGGCAATGGAGAGACACGATTTATCACCTCTGGTTATCCCCCTCTGAGGGATGGGACACTGGGACAAGCTCACCCTGTCTATGAGGAGAAAGCCGGGTTGTCTGGGCAACTTTTCCACCGCCTGCATCATAGCCAGTTTGGTTGCCTTGAGAATATTCACGGAGTCAATCACTTGGGAGGGAACGATGCCAATGCCCACAGCCACAGCCTCATTGTTGATCAAGGCAAAGAGAGACTCACGCTTCTTGGCATTTAATTCCTTGCTGTCCCGAACCAGCTCAAGCCAGGACAGATTCGCCGGGTGAGGCAAGATAACGGCGCCGGCGACTACCGGGCCGGCAAGAGCCCCCCGCCCAACTTCATCGATGCCCGCGATAAGCTCATAGCCCTGTGATTTGAGCTCGTTTTCGTGGTCAAAGTTTGGCGACTGTGACATACCACTCCAAAAATCAAAATGACAACTTAAAAATGAAAAAATTGATTTTTTATCTGCATTTTTACATTTTTCATTTTTATCTTTGCATTTCACGTATAATCCCACCCCCCAGTACTTCACCGGCATTGTAGAACACGATGGCCTGCCCCGGGGTTACCGCCTTTTGGGGCTGGGAAAAGCAGACATCCAGGGAGCCATCATGGGGGGAGAGAATGGCTTCCGCCTCTTTTGACTTATAGCGTACCCTGGCAGTGACGGTAATGGGCTCGCGTGGTGCCCTGCCTGATATCCAGCTCAGTTTTTGGGCGGTGAGCTTTTGGCTATAGAGCTCTTTCTCGGAGCCAAGCACAATTCTATTATGCTCAGGCTCTATCTTCAGGACATAAAGCGGCTTACCCAGGGCCAATCCCAGGCCATGCCTCTGCCCGATGGTATAGAAGGCTATTCCCTGATGCTGGCCTAATTTTCTTCCCTGGGTATCCACAATATCCCCGGGCGTGCCGGGAAAGCTCTGGCTAAGGAAAGCGCCATAGTTCTTCTGGGAAATAAAGCAGATATCCTGGCTGGGCCTAGTTGCTGTGGGCAACCTTCCCTGCTTTGCCAGCTGTTTAACTTCGTCTTTTGTACGGTCGCCCAAGGGAAAAATGATTCGCCCGAGTTTCTCCTGTGTTAGAGTGTAGAGAAAGTAGGACTGGTCTTTGCCAATATCTGCTGCCTTAAGCAAGCGGTGTCCATCCCCAGAATGTTCTATCCTGGCATAATGGCCTGTGGCCAGGTAATCAGCGCCCAGGGAGAGTGCTTTATCGAGGAGAAAGCCAAACTTTATGTGCTGGTTGCAGGCAACGCAGGGATTGGGAGTCCGCCCCTGCTGGTATTCCCGGCGGAAATAATCGACTACACAGAGCCCGAATTCCTTTTGCATGTCAACCTGATAGTAGGGAATGTCTAAAATGCGGCAGATATTTTCCGCCTGATGTGCCTGGTAGTCAGAGCGCGGAGAGTCCCGGAGATGCATATGCATGCCTATTACTTCATAGGCGGCTTCTTTGAGCAATAAAGCAGCGGCGGAAGAATCTACCCCTCCGCTCAATGCCACAGCTACCTTGCCTTTAGTCATAGGTGCTGCATAAGTATATCGCACAAAATGAAGGGTGGCGAGATTGCTTCGTCCCTTACGCTCCTCGCAATGACGGGTGGGAGGGCAATAGCTTGCTCACCTTATCCCAGATAATCTCAGCTATTTCCACTTTAGACTGCATCGCATCTATCACCAGCCAGTGGTCCGGCTCAGCTGCGGCCATCTTGAGGTATCCCTCCCTCACCCGCCGGTGGAACGATAAGTCCTCCAGTTCAAAACGGTCTCTCAGACTTCGCTTGCGCGTTAATCCCTGCTCAGGCGAAATATTCAGGAGGATGGCGAGGTCCGGCTGGAGGTTTTCTGTTGCCATATTGTTAAGCATCTCCAAGGTGCTTAAATCGAGCCCTCGCCCATAGCCCTGATAGACAAGTGTAGAATGAGCAAAGCGATCGCAGATAACTACTTTACCTTCTTTTAAAGCAGGACGAATCAGCTCAGCTACCAATTGGGCACGGGAAGCAACAAAGAGGAATAGCTCAGCCTGGGGCGAGATAGGTATTCCTTCTTTCCTCTTAAGCACCCTTCTTATCTTGTTGCCCAGAGCTGTGCCTCCAGGCTCATGGGTTAATACCGCGGGGATATTTTGCTGATGCAGCTTCTCCAGCAGGAGCCTGGATTGGGTGCTCTTGCCACAGCCTTCGCCACCCTCAAACGTGATGAACAGGCTCAAGGCTTACCTCGATTTCCTTTTGCCGCTAGCTTCCATGCTCCGGTTACTGGAGTTGAAATCGTGGCGTCCAGCTAAGAGACGCTGTAGATGATGAACATAGCTAGATTGAGTGTCGGCGGGATAGAGGGCATCCAGACACTGCCTGATTTGAGCAGCATTATTGCTTTTAAGGACATAAATCGGTATGCCCAGTGCCTCGGCATCCCTTATCTTCTGTGGCTTGCGGCGGTAATAACTCCGGGTGGTAAGGAAAATGTCAGCTTGCTTAAAATCAGCGGTGATTTTCAGGTCTTTGTGCCCTTCCTTGGCAATTTGTTCCAGTCGAGACCGGTTAGTGCCGAAGAGATAAAACCGCAGTGGTTTTTCTCGCTGCTTCTCCTCTTTGCTCTCCCACACAAGAGAGGAAGTTATGGCCTCCCTTTTCACCTCTCCATCCTCATCCATCCAGCGGACTTCCGCTTTGGTCGGTCGCTGGTGCAAGAGAGCATCAACGGCCTCGCTCACATCGGGATGCACGGTTACCTTGTAATAGTCCACGATTTCCACCTCTATATCAAAGGTGGGCGGAGCCTTACGTTCCAGGATGGATTTTTGTGTGCGCCGTCGCCTGGCCTCCTCATCCCCCAAAGTAACCGTCTGGATACCCCCGATGAGGTCAGACAGAGTGGGATTCATTATCAAGTTTTCCAGAGTGTTTCCATGCGCCGTGCCTACCAATTGCACTCCGCGCTCAGCTATAGTTCGAGCCGCTTGAGCTTCGAGTTCGGTGCCTATTTCATCGATGATTATGACCTCCGGCATATGATTTTCCACTGCTTCAATCATAACTGCATGTTGTTCAGCGGGAGCAGCTACCTGCATTCGGCGGGCATGCCCGATGGCGGGATGAGGAATGTCACCATCCCCGGCAATTTCATTGGAGGTGTCAATTACGATAACGCGTTTCTTGAAATCATCGGCCAGCACCCGAGCTACTTCCCGCAGCATAGTGGTCTTGCCTATACCCGGCCGCCCCAGGAGCAGGACGCTTTTGCCCGATTCAATGAGGTCCTGAATCATCCTCACAGTGCCGAACACGGCTCTACCCACACGGCAGGTCAAGCCGATTATTTGTCCGTGTCTATTGCGTATGGCTGAGATGCGGTGAAGGGTGTGGTTGATCCCGGCCCGATTATCCCCGGTGAATTCGCCAATGCGTGATACTGCATAATCAATATCAGACTGGTTTACCTCTTTAGAATTGAGGACTAACTCTCTATGGGGAAAGCGAGCCTCGGGGAGACGTCCTAAGTCTAAAACTACCTCCAGTAGCTCGTTATAATCAGGTTGCTGGTAGAGTGGCTCACGGATATGGAGTGGCAAGATATCTAGCAGCGCATCTAGATCGTCAGTAACTACCTTTCGCATCCTGTGAAATACCTATTTTCACCTTACCAACCCCTGGGGGCTAACAATTCCTGTTGCGGTATAGCTTTTATGTCCAGACCTGACATAGCCGTTCCCAGCCCTTTAGACACCTCAGCGACAATAGCGGGGTCTTGATAGTGGGTGGTAGCCTTAACAATGGCCTGTGCTCTGACCGCGGGGTCACTGGACTTAAAAATCCCCGAGCCAACAAACACCCCCTCAGCCCCCAGTTGCATCATCAAAGCAGCATCGGCGGGTGTGGCTATACCACCGGCGGCAAAGTTCACCACAGGTAACTTCCCTGTTTTATGCACCTCCATTACCAGCTCCAGAGGAGCACCGAGAGCTTTCGCCTCAGCTACCAGTTCCTCATCAGGTAACGCCTGTAGCCTGCGAATTCCATCCTGGACCGCCCGCATGTGCCTTACAGCTTCAACGATGTTGCCTGTCCCTGCTTCACCCTTGGTGCGAATCATCGCCGCCCCTTCGGCAATACGACGTAATGCTTCGCCCAAGTCACGGCAGCCGCAGACAAAGGGAACCTTAAAATCATGTTTCCAAACATGATGGCTTTCATCGGCAGGAGTAAGCACTTCCGATTCGTCAACAAAATCAACGCCCAACGCTTCCAGCACCTGAGCCTCGGCAAAGTGACCGATGCGGCATTTGGCCATCACGGGGATGCTCACCGCTTCCATTATGGCCGCAATTATGGTCGGGTCAGCCATGCGAGCCACTCCCCCAGCGGCACGGATATCTGCTGGCACTCGCTCCAATGCCATGACAGCGCAGGCACCAGCTTCCTCGGCAATTTTAGCTTGCTCCGGGGTGACCACGTCCATAATCACCCCACCCTTCAGCATCTGGGCAAGCCCTGTTTTAACTTTCCAGGTACCCTTTTCCATCAATTTCCATTATAACGCCATGCAAGTCAAATCACAAGGAAGTATCCTCGTTCACTATCTTAGTGATACATTGTCTGCTTGCCTTGTGTCATTGCGAGGAACGGAAGGGACGCAGCAATCTAGGTGGGACTGCTGAGGATAGAGATTGCCACGCTGCGCTCGCAATGACACAAGGAACTATCGCAAGTGCCAGGAAAATATATGTACACGTTAGAGTGTCACCTATCTATGTGAACTAGAGCACGAAGGAAACTGAGCTCCGAACAAGGCTTACCATTCAGGATAAAAGGTGAGACTCTTGAGAAGGCTTTCCCCTCAAAGCTCCTGTCACCTGGAGTCCGACCTAAATCGTCTTTTTGACAAGGGCTAGTGCCCGAGATACACTCTGAAGTAGAACGAAATAGAGAAGGGGGGTAAAAATGCCGGAGTTGCAAGACCTTAGTGGTCCGTTTAATCCCAATCTAAAATTCGAGGATTTTTCCAAAGATTTTCTCCTCAAACTGATGCAGGTGTGGCAGTATGCCTGGCTCCACATGGCCGGAGCCTGGTATGATGCCATCAAAGCTAGATGCGGCTCTGATGTAGCTAACGATTGCGAGCTGGAGGCCTGGAAAGCGGTGGGGGAGCGGGTAAATCCCAGATACGCCAAGATAGGGAATATTCAGCTAAATACAGTCCTTGATTCGCTGAAAGCCTGCCAACTGCCTCTCGACAATACTCTTGGAGGGATATTCCCGGTTGAGTATGAAATCAAAAGTCCCAATCATGTGATAGTGACCATCACACAATGCGTGACTCTGACAATCTTTGAGAAGAGTGCGCCGGAAAGAATATACCCGGTGTGCCATGTACTGGAGGGCCCAGTCATGGAGAAGTACCTGATTAACCCCAAAATAAAGGTAACAGCTCTGAAGCTGCCCCCCAGAAAGAGTCCGGACGAAATTGCCTGCCAGTGGGGAGTTTAAGCTCGAAGAATAAGCTGGCAGGAAAAGCTTAGAATAGAAATCAGACGGCGTGAAGGAAGCCCCTGCTTGGTGCTGTCTGTATTCCCCAACTGGGCATAGGCTCGGTTTCCATTACACGAAGTTCCAAAATGTGTAATTTAGACAACAAATGTCTATTCTGTTGCCCTGCTGATAGCCAGGCCTCTTACTGGGCCATCTCGCTCCCCAGGCTTTTGCACCATCCGCGATGCTCCTAACCAGCAACCTTCCGGTACCTGACTGTGCTATCGCAGCCAGCTTGCCCCAAATGCTCCTGAAGCAGCGCCTAGTGCGTCCCAGAGTCATCCAGCTTCACCGCGTGTATTCTAAGGCTTCTCCAGGTCGCTGAGAGCTAACCCCTCTATCCCCCATTTCCGGATTGACAAACCTATGAGGCCAGCAAGCCTAGAAGAAATGTGGAACCGCGACAGGCGCCCGGCACCAGGGTTAACTCAGCGCCGCCGCCTGCGAAGCAGGGGAAGAATCCACATAAGAATAATAATGATGAAGAATGGGGATATATGAATTCCTCCGCTGCCACCCTCTGGATTAATGACGGTAGAAGGTTTATCAGGCGGCTCTACCTTGGTTATAGCTTTGTCTTCAACTTCATAGACTGCCAGCTGAGCTGCCATGAATCTCTCCGGCATCCAACCCAGCTCGTTGTTTCCACCGGTAGCCTCAGCCCAGATCCATCCAGGCTCACCATCCACTGTTAGCATTTGATTAGCCTTTTTATATTCCGGCAAATATACCAAGGCCGCAGCATGGTCAGGCGCTAATACTATAGCGGACCGGAAGCCTGCCCCTTTATACATGACAGCAAGCAATATAGCGTAGTCCTCACAATCTCCGTAAGCGACGCCCTTGTCCCCGATAGTAACCGCCAATTCATCAGCATTCTGAGCAAATTCCTTAAAGCCGAACTGACTTTCATCAGAGGTATATCTAACCCTGTCACGGGCAAAAACAAAAACCTTCTCTGCCCTCTGTTGCATATCTGGATAAACTTTGGCAAATTGCTGACCAAGCTGATAAGCCTTGTCTGCGTTTTTCCCTAGACTCTCGCCCACGATAATGGGATAGAAACCCGTGGTAGAAATCTGGAAGAAGCCATCTTCCCCGACAGCATTAGTACGACATATGTCCCAATCATCGAAAACCTCTCCGCCCTCTTCATAAAATTTTGCTGACGGTACAGCTAAGACAGAAGTAGGTATTACCAGCAATAGAATTGCCACAGAGAGTAAAATGATTCTCACACGTTTGGACATGGCGGCTCACAAAGGCATTACCAGAGCACCATGGATTATCAAACCGAAGAAAACCAGATAGCCGAAAACGTATATCCCCACTGCAACTGGGTTCTGCTCAACGCTGAGAAAAGGAATTTTGGGAGTCAACCTGTCCACGACGCGCATCAGAGCTACTCCCAAAAGCAGCGCCACGACGAAGCTAATAGCCACTAACCCCAGCCTTCTGGGATCAATCAGGCTTGCCAATAGGCCACCGCCGACTAAAGTAGGGCCGGTTAGCACACTATGGATAACTAAGCCGATTAGAATGAAGAAGCCAGCCATGAATAAGCCTACTGAAATCGGGTTTTCCCCTATTCTATCCCGTTCATGAATGTGCGGAGTAAGTGCGTCCAGCACCCTGATCCCGAGCCAGGCCAGCAAGGCACAAATGAATGTCCAGATTATGACCCTCGCTACCCAAACCAGTACAATCACATAAAAAGGAACACTGGGACCTATCTCATTCATAAGCTCACCTTTCTTGCTAGAATTTGTTGCCAGCAAGCATTTTAAGCCTACCTTAAATCAATCATATTTGCAAGACTCTGGAATATGGGGTTTCGCCTTTATCTCTCCATCATGATATGCTAACCTAAATCATAGTCAACCGTATGATCTCGTATAACGTTCCTCACCCTCGCTGGGAGAGGATTAAAGGGAGGGAGAATCATAAGGAGTTTTCAATTGACTATATATCTGCCTGGGAGCGCTAAGAGGAGGTGCTGCCATGAAGGAAATCGAGATATTGTGCTGGAATATCAACGGAATCAGGGCGGCGGAGAGAAAAGGCTTTTTAGATTGGCTAGAGCAGCAATCACCTGACATCCTATGCCTCCAGGAGACAAAGGCTCAGCTTGCCGAAATCAGCCAGGAGCTTCAACAACCACCTGGCTATTATGCTCACTGGGCCTTCCCAGAAAGGAAAGGGTACAACGGAGTTGTTACCTTTACTAAAGAAAAACCAATCAAAGTTGAGAATGGACTTGGCATTGAAAAGTTTGACATAGAAGGAAGGGTCACAATCACCCAATACTTGGCGTTTACTCTTTTCAACGTGTATTTCCCCAACGGCAAGATGAGTGAAGAGCGGTTAAAGTATAAGATGGATTTTTACGATTCATTCCTCCATTTTGTAGAGCCCATTAAGGCCGGAGGGGAAAAGCTTATCATTTGTGGTGATTTCAACACCGCCCATAAGGAAATGGACCTGGCTCGACCTAAGGAAAATGAAAATGTCTCAGGGTTTTTGCCCATGGAAAGGGCGTGGATGGACAAGTTTGTGGCTTTTGGCTTTATAGATACCTTTCGCCACTTCAACAAAGAACCAGGGCACTATACCTGGTGGAGCTTGAGAACGAGAGCTAGAGAGCGGAATATAGGCTGGAGACTCGACTACTTTTTTGTGACTGAGAACTTGCTGAGTTCGGTTACAGAGGCAAGCATTTTACCTAATGTGATGGGCTCTGACCATTGCCCCGTGGGAATTAGGCTGAGAGTGTGAAAACCTTAGTTCAATGTGATTTCGACGGTACAATTACCGAAGAGGACACCAGCTTCTTCCTTTTAGATACCTTTGCCCGGGGAGACTGGCGACGATTGCTGCAAAAGTATAAGGAGCATAAGATATCTGTAGGGGAGTTCAATACTAGGGCCTTTGCCATGGTCAAAGCCGACAAAGCTACGCTGCTTGAGGCCCTGAAAGGCAAGGTTAAAGTGCGAGCTGGGCTTCACGAACTGGTGAATTACTGCCTGCGAAGAGGCTTCAGGCTGGTCATTGTGAGCAACGGTCTGGATTTTTATATAGAAGCCATACTACAAGACCTTGGCTTGAAGAACATCGAACTGCATGCAGCGCAAGCTTGCTTCCACCCCGAAGGAATGGAAGTTCAATATCTGGGGCCGGATGGCAAGCGGTTAGAAAACGGCTTTAAAGAGGCATATATCGAATCGTTTCTAAAGCTAGGGTATAAGGTAATATATATGGGGAACGGCGACTCCGATATTGCTCCGGCAAAATACGCTCACCATGTTTTTGCCACAGGCGAGCTCCTGGCATATTGTAGAGAAAACAATCTTAAATGCAAGCCCTTCGAAAACTTCACTGACGCCATCAGGGAACTGGAACTTTTGTAGCGGTACTCCTTGAGTTTTTACTATTCCATGCAAATTCAAATTCCCCGTTTTCAATTATCTGCAACACCCCATCCACTATACCGGCATCATATTTTGTTCCCCTGCCATCTTTGATCTCTGCCAAAACCTCCTTCTTAGTCCTCGCCGGCCGATAAGGACGGTAGGAACCCATGGCTTCCACCACATCGCATACAGCGAGAATACGGACTTCCAGACTCAGAGCATCGCCGCTGATGCCGTGAGGATAACCGGAGCCATCCAGCCGTTCATGGTGGTGCAGCGTCATATCAGCTACGGGCCAGGGGAGCTTTGTATCCTTCAATATGTTGTAACCCTGTTTCGGATGGGAGCAGATAAGAGCCCATTCTTCCTCAGTTAGTTCACCCATCTTGGTAAGAATACTCGCCGGAATGGAAACTTTGCCGATGTCATGGAGCAATCCGCCGATATAGAGCCCCTGCAGCCTATCCCCATCTAGTCCCATTTTCTCACCTGCAAGGCGAGCTAGCTTAGCTACTCTTCGCTGGTGACCGGCCGTATAGGGGTCACGCGATTCAATCGCACGAGAAATGGTCTCTGCCAGATTGATAAAGGAGCTCTTGAGTTGCTCCTCCGCATTCTTGCGCTTGGTGACGTTAGTTATAATTAACGTTACAGCAACAACCCGCCCATCGCGCTTGATAGGCCCGGCCTGGGTCTCATACCATGAAATGCGTCCATCTGGGCCAACCCCTTCAACTTCGTAACCCCCACCCCCACCAGTCTTAAAGACATGTTCGATAGTCTCCTTGACCGTGTTCCGATACTGGGGCTCCATGTAGTCATAAATGCTCTTCCCTGCCGCTTCTCCAACTGTAATCGGCGGCACAGTGCGATTGACAAATTCAATTTTGCCGTCACGATTCACAATGACAATGATATTGGGGGCATTTTGCGCCAGCGAACGCCACTTTTCTTCCGATGCTTGCAGCGCCTCTTCTGCCCGCTTTCTCTCCGTGATGTCCGCCATCGCTACCTGCACTCCCGCTACTTCACCACTTTCCTTATAGAATGCCGGCCTTATTTCAATGACTCGCCTATTTCCTTCCAAGTCCCTCACCATGACCTCTAACACGTCTGACTCCAGCATAGGCTCACCAGCTAACACCCTGGCAACCCCTTTCATTGCCCTATCCCAGTCTTCGGCCTCGACTACCGGAGCTATGTCAGTGATGGTGACACCTTCGATATCCTTAGTTAGTAGTAGCTTATGAATGTCTTCATAGCGCTTATTCCAATGGCTAATCTTGAGGTCAGGAAGTCTGTACAAAGCCACAGCCTCGTTTATACCGTGGTAGAGTCGGCTGTATCTTTCCTCGGATTCGCGCAGCGCCTCTTCTGCTCGCTTTCTCTCCGTGGTGTCTCTAAAAGTGCCCTGAAATCCTACAATTCTATTCTTCTTTTTCACGGCGGTGACATATCCCTCTACTATTCGCCGTTGCCCATCTTTCCTGATAGTTTCATATACAAGATTACGTATAGGGTCACCTGTGTTAAGCAGCTTTCGGTATTTTTCAAGGACAAATTCAGAACTCTCCGGAGCGATGTTTTCTACGGGCTTCATTTTGCTCAATTCTTCCCAGGTATAACCAATCAGTTCCTCAAGTGCCCTGTTGCAGGACGTAATGTTGCCATCAAGATCCGCAGTAAAAACTGCTTCAATGGAATTCTCAAAAAGCCCCCGGTAGCGTTCTTCGCTCTCCTTCAGCGACTCCCCCGCCTGCTTGCGCTCGGTGATGTCCGCAAACGAAACCAGACCTGCCAGTTTGCCCTGATGCTCCATCCTCGTACCCACTGCGCTTATCCATACTTCTCTACCATCTTTGGTCATCACCCGAAACTCATTAGTCTGCTGCAGGTCCTGTTCAAACATATCCTTCGCAATAATCTCAAAAACCCTTTCCCTGTCATCCGGAGGAATTAAATCAAGCGGATTCATCCCAATGGCTTCCTCTACAGAATTAAATCCGAATGCTTTCGCAGCAGCTTGATTACCCATCACCACTTTCATGGTTTCAGCGTCAATAACAAACGTGCCGATGACTGCGCTCTCGAACAAAGCTCTATAATTTCCCTCGCTTTGTTTAAGCGCCTCCTCCGCCTGCTTGCGCTCAGTGATATCATGTAGATAGGTCAGGTTTGCCAGACACCCTTGGTAGTGAGTCAAACCAGTCGATACCTCCACAGACATTACTGTTCCATCCTTACACACCAACCGGGTCTCGTAAACAGAGGGAACATCTTCCCCTGCCATGCGTCTTCTGTGTCGTTCCATCACCAAATCCCTATCACCAGGTGGGAGCACACTTCGGAAAGGCTTGCCTAACAATTCATCTTCCCCATAGCCCACCATCTCCGCAAAAGCCCGGTTAACAAACCTGAACACTTCGTCTTGTATAATAACAATGCCATCCAATGCCTGGTTAACCAATGCTGAGTACAGAGCTTCCGACTCCCTCAGCTTTACCTCTGCCTGCTTGCGCTCGGTGATGTCTCTAACAGTCCCCTGAAATCCTACGGGTCTATTTTCTTTCCTGATGAGGTTAACATAGCCCTCTGTCAATCGCCTTTCACCATCTTTCCTGACAGATTCATATACCATACTACGTATAGGTTTACCCGTTCTGAGCAGTTTATTGTATTTTTTAGAGATGGATTCGACGCCTTCTGGAGGAACAGTCTTTCTCCAGTTCATTCCCACCAATTCTTCCGAATCATAGCCAAGCAATTCCCCAAGTGCCTTGTTGGCCGACGTAATGTTGCCTTCAAGGTCCAAAGTAAAAGCTGCTTCGATGGAATTCTCAAAAAGCCCCCTGTAGCGTTCTTCGCTCTCCTTCAGCGCTTGCTCCGCCCGCTTGAGCTCGGTGATATCTTCCGTATGAACCATTACCAGATCAGGCGGCACAAAGACATAGCTGACAGCTAAATGCTTGCTTTCACCCGTAGACATATAGTGATAAGGCGTCTCCCGCCTGATGAGGGTCTTTTCAGCAAGGCATCGCGATAGCTCTTCCACTATGTCTGGCCTGTCCTGGTACATTTCTTTAGCTTTCTTTCCGATATAATTAGCGACACTTGCTTGCGTAATCACCATGGCAGCGTCGTTGTAGTCTATAAGTTCCAAGTCTCCTCCGACCCTCTGCCACGTGTAAGTAGGGACAGGGATACTTTTATATTGCTGCTTCAACTTTTCCTCGCTAACATGCAGCGCTTCCTCTGTATGCTTTTGTTCGGTGATGCCTCTACTAAACAACAGGGCACTTAAGACTTTTCCCTCTTCTCTTGTAATGGGAATCATTGTTGTATCAAACCATAGAATCCCAACTGCGTGTTTAACTCCGTTCTTGTAGCTAACCTGTTCTCCCGTTTGAAAAACTTTTGCCACAGCTTGTCTTAGCGTTTCATGGTATTCTGGTGTTGCAAAATCATAGATTGTCTTCCCAATTAACTGGTTTACAGTGTTCGGAGGTATTGCTCTATTAATATATTGAATTGTGCCTTTGCTATCTACAATCGTAAGAAAGTCACTAGTATTCTCTGTTAGGGATACCCATTTTTGTTCAGCTTCCCTCAGCTTCTCCTCCGCCCACTTGCGCTCGGTACTTTCCCGTTCTGACTCAGCCATTTCGTGGCGCAGCGATTCTATCTCCTCCATAAGCTGCTCTCTCGTCTTAACTACCATCTGAACTTCCCGTAATTCACCATCACCTTGATCCTCTCCCGTCAAGAGAGAGGAAGATTGCTTGTTTTGTCTCCTCATAGTCCTTCCCCCGCAGCAGCAGGGACTTAGAGGGGAAACTCCCTCACGCCTTAATCCTGTTCACCTAACCGCTCCATGCACTTCGCTCTTGGATTTGTCCAGGAAATCAAGAATGTCCTCCTGCCTGAACCTCAGGAAACGGCGAGGCCCAATGCCATATGATTTCAGTAAGCCCCCCTTTTCCCATCTCCTGACTGTACTGGAATGGATGTTGAGAATAGAGGCAACTTCCTTCACAGTAAGCATCTTCTGCGGCATTCTATTTTCCAGACTACCTGTATCCATCGTTACTCGCTAGGTACTCCTTCCCTACCGCTGATTACTACTGGTTATTATTAAGGTTACATTGATTACTTTATGGATACAATAGTAATTTAGTCCTGAAGATGGTGGGAGTTTAGTCCTGGGTTAAACGTCTATGCAGCCCAATTACTGGAGCATATGCCAAATCCGGAATACTAATCAGGATGTTCAAAAATGTAGTGCGAGGCTTTAGCCTCGTGCTACATGACCCTAAAGGGTCGCACTACAAAATTTGGAGGTGAAGGATTTACGAAATAGTCAGTATAAATCTGAGTCCAAAGCTAAAGCAGAATTAGACGGCCTGAAGCAGCAAATACTAAACAAATCTGAATGACCAGAAGTCAAAGGTGTCACAATTCTAGCTCTAAAGCAATTTCTTTCATGGCCTTGATTCCCAAGCCAATGAACTCTTCTAACTCCAGCCCGATTTCCTGGCACTGAGCCACTTGCTCTCGATTAACTCCGGCAGCAAAGCTTTTTTCCCGAAAGCGTTTCATTACCGATTTAGTGGTCAGTCCACCTAATTTATCGGGGTGAACTAAGGCAGCAGCAGTGATGAGCCCACTCAGGGGGTCAGCGCAAAAAAGAGCTTTATCTAATTTCGTTTCTCTGGGAACGCCATGAGCTTCGTTATGGCACAAAATAGCACGGGCCATAGTCTCATTGGCTCCCAGCTCTTGTGCTATGTCCGCCCCCAATCTGCTATGGCTGCTCATATCACCTTCAACCAGTTCCACATCTATATCGTGAAGGAGCCCAGTAATCCCCCACTCTTCTTCATCCTCACCCAAACTTCTAGCCAAAGCATGCATAATAGCCTCGGTGGCCAACATATGCTTGATCATATTCTTATCCTGGACATTGGCATGGATGGAATCAAGAATTTCCTCTCTGTCAAGCCTGGATTTCATGTCAATACCTTTTCCCGCTGCGTTAATAATATAGCACGTAGATATTGCCCAGTGGAAGAGGCATCGTTTTGGGCCAATTCTTCAGGCGCGCCAGCAGCTACAAGGTAGCCGCCTTCATCACCAGCTCCAGGACCAAGGTCAATAACCCAATCAGCATTCTTGATCACATCCATCTGGTGCTCAATAACAATTACCGTATTTCCATAATCCACCAAGCGCTGTAGGACCTTTAGGAGGCAAGCAATATCTGAGAAGGAAAGGCCCGTAGTTGGCTCATCCAGTATATAGAGCGTCTTGCCTGTGGAACGGCGAGATAGCTCGGTAGCTAATTTTACTCGCTGGGCCTCACCTCCAGAAAGAGTCGGTGCTGGCTGTCCCAAGCAAATATACCCCAAACCTACATCCCGTAGGGTTTCCAACTTGCTTTTTACTCTGGGGAAGTGGTCAAAGAAAAGCAAAGCTTCGTCTACCGTCATATCTAGAATTTCGGCGATACTTTTCCCTTTAAAGTGGATCTCGAGTGCCTCGCGATTGTACCTCTTCCCCTTGCATACCTCGCAGGGGACGGTGACATTGGGCAGAAATTGCATCTCAATCTGAACATAGCCTGCCCCTTGACAGGCCTCACATCTCCCCCCTTTTACGTTGAAGGAAAAGCGTCCTTGAAGGTAGCCACGCACCCTAGCTTCAGGAACAGTGGCGAAAAGTTCTCGAATAGGGGTGAATGTTCCAGTATAAGTGGCAGGGTTGCTTCGTGGGGTACGACCAATCGGTGATTGGTCAATGTTAACAACCTTATCAATGTAATCAGTGCCAACTACACCATCACATTCGCCTGGTCTCTCTTTAGCCCGGTAGAAGAGCCGAGCCAACCTTTTATACAGGACTTCGTTAATGAGAGAGCTTTTACCACTTCCAGAAACGCCGGTGACGCAGACAAACTTGCTTAGGGGGATATGGACATTGATATCTTTCAGGTTGTTCTCTCTGGCACCTTTGATCACTAGCTCTTTTCCCGAGCCAGAGCGACGTCCAGTTGGCAGGGGAATTTGCTTCGCCCCGCTGAGATACTGCCCCGTTATCGACTGAGGGCAATTCATTATATCCTGCAGTGTCCCCGTGGCAACAATTTCTCCCCCATCTTTACCAGCCCCAGGCCCCATATCAACAATGTGGTCAGCAGATCTCATCATAGCTTCGTCATGCTCTACGATGATTATAGTATTATCCAGGTCTCTGAGGCGCCTTAGCGTGCCTATAAGCTTGGAGCCATCGGCAGGGTGCAAACCCACTGTGGGCTCATCACATATATAAAGGACACCGGTAAGCCCACTGCCAATTTGAGTAGCCAAACGAATTCTCTGGGCCTCACCGCCGCTCAATGTCGCTGAAGCACGGTCCAAAGTCAGGTAGCTCAGACCTATATCCCTGAGAAAGCCCAACCGAGCATAAATCTCCTTGATAATCTGTCTGGCTATTGTGAGTTCTCGAGGACTGATTTTGCCGCCTAGCTGCTCCACCCAATTTAAAGCCTCTGTAACAGGTAGAGCAGTAACGTCCATAATATTTTCGCCCACAATAGTGACAGCTAGAGACTCCGATTTCAACCTTTTCCCCCGGCAGGCTGGGCAGGGGTTGGATGCCATATATCGCTCGATATCGGCCCTGACACTATCAGAATCCGTCTCTCGATAGCGGCGCTCCAGGTGTGGTATGACCCCTTCAAAATTTGTGTAGTACTGACGCATCCTGCCATAGCGGTTCTCATATGTGGCCGGAACTAGTTCACCCCCATCACCATAAAGAATCAAATGCAGTGACTCCTCACCCAGTTCTTTTACTGGCGTGGACAGGGAAAAACCATAGCGGCGACTTAGAGACTGTAGTATGCTGCTGTACCAGGTGCTGAGCTGCCCATTTCTTGTCCAAGGTTGGATAGCCCCTTCGGCCAAACTCAGCCCCCTGTCAGGGATGACCAGATTAGGGTCGATTTCTAATTTACAACCCAGTCCTGTGCAAGCAGGGCAAGCTCCATAGGGACTGTTAAAGCTAAATGTCCTGGGAGCAATTTCTCCCAAACTTATACCACAATAGACACAGGCAAAATGCTCCGAGAAAAGCGATTCCTCCCCGTCCAGAATGTTGACAAGCACCACACCCGACCCCAGTTTCAATGCTGTCTCGATAGAGTCAGCAAGCCGGGTGGCATTTTCGTTTTTCTCTATCTGAAGTCGATCAACTACTGCCTCTATAGTATGCTTCTTATTCTTGTCTAACTGAAATTCCTCGGAAAGGTCATAAATTTGCCCATCAACTCGAACTCTAACAAATCCTGCCTTTTGCAAATCCTTAAATATCGTTTGATGCTCGCCTTTGCGGTCCCTAACCAAGGGTGCCAAAATCATAATGCGGCTGCCTTGAGGTATTGCTTGAACGGCGTCCACAATTTGCTGCACTGTCTGACGCGAGATCTCCCTTCCACATTCAGGGCAATGAGGATGCCCAATGCGTGCAAAAAGAAGGCGCAAATAATCATAGATTTCAGTCACGGTGCCCACAATGGACCGTGGGTTATGAGGCGGCCCTTTCTGGTCAATGGATATGGCAGGGCTGAGCCCTTCAATGTAATCGACATCTGGTTTCTCCATCTGCCCCAGGAACTGGCGGGCATAGGCAGAAAGAGACTCTACATAACGTCGCTGCCCCTCAGCATATATGGTATCGAAAGCCAGCGAACTTTTGCCTGAGCCAGAAACACCAGTAATAACCACCAGTTTGTTCCTGGGAATGACAACGTCTATATCCTTAAGGTTGTGTTCTCTGGCACCCTTGACAAATATAGCATCTGGCATGGTGCTCTATTGTAGCATCGGTGCTTCTCAAAGAAAAATTAGCTTGACACCCTCACCTTATTCCTCTCCCCTCAAGGGAGAGGTTAGGTTAGGGATTATTAGCTTCGCTCACAAAGACAAGCTGCGATTAAATCAGACCACCAAAATGCATTAACACTGGCGCCAGCATCAGTGAGATCACCGACATCAGCTTGAGCATTATATTCAAGGATGGTCCAGCAGTGTCTTTCATGGGATCACCGGCTGTATCTCCAACAACACCTGCCTTATGAGCGTCTGAACCTTTACCACCAAACTGCCCCGCCTCAATCCATTTCTTAGCATTGTCCCAGGCGCCGCCAGCGTTGTTCAATGTAATAGCGAGAACAAAACCAGTAGCCAAAGCGCCAATAAGAAAGCCAGCAAGGGCATATTTGCCCAGAACTACTCCCACAATCACAGGCGCAATTATCGTCATTATTGAAGGAACCAGCATTTCCTTCAATGCTATTCCGGTGGAAATATCCACGCACCTGCCATATTCGGGCCTGGCTGTCCCCTCCATCAAGCCCTTTATCTCACGCCATTGCCGACGGACTTCATTTATAATTGCCGCCGTAGTTATACCCACTGACTTCATGGTCATAGCGCAAAAGATAGGAGGCATAAGAGCACCTAGAATCAGGCCAACAATAACTGGCGTACTTACCAAGCTCAAGTCCTCGGGAAACGGGTTTAGTTTGCCCGCGGCCGAGATTGTCACTATCCCGGCAGCCATGGCGAAGGCAAGGATTAAGCCCAGGGAATTCAGGGCAGCAGCACCAATGGCAAATCCCTTACCTGTGGCAGCGGTGGTATTGCCCAGAGAATCTAAAGCATCTGTTTTCTCACGCACTTCATCTGGCAACCCAGCCTGAGTGGTGATTCCTCCGGCATTATCAGCTATAGGCCCATAAGCATCGGTAGCCAGTGTAACGCCCAAGGTGGATAACATACCCACAGCAGCCAAGGCCACACCGTAGTAGCTGCCAAAGTGGAAGGCTACCCCAATCGCTATAGCTATCAAGACTATCGGTGGCCAGGTGCTCATCAGACCAGTGGCAAAGCCTCGAATTATAGTAGCACCAGCACCAGTAGTGGAAGCTTCAGAGATTTCTTGCGTTGGCTTAAAGGCATAAGAGGTGAAATAATTGGTGCTCTCCCCCATTAAAGCACCGGCTACAAGGCCAGCAAGCATCGCCCATAGGAGACCTAAGCTGGCATGCAGAAAATGAATAACCAAGAAGCCAAATACTGCTGTCAATATTGTGGCGCCCAGTGTGCCACGACGCAAAGCTCCCAAGAGAGCACCCATCTCCACCTTCTCTCCCACCCTGACCAGAAAACAGCCAATCACGGAAGCCACAATGCCTCCAGCCATAACCAGAAGAGGCAACCACCAAGCATGTTGTAAAGCAATCTGGTCCGGAAGTGTAGGAAACAGAGTTCCTTTCACCCACGGTGCTACCACGACACCAACAGTGGTGAGCGTCATAGTGGCGACAACGGTTTCCACATAGGACTCAAAAAGGTCAGCACCCATGCCGCACACATCACCGACATTATCGCCCACATTATCGGCTATGACTGCAGCATTCCTGGGATCATCCTCCGGTATGCCAGCCTCCACCTTGCCCACTAAGTCAGAGCCGGCATCAGCTCCCTTGGTGAAAATCCCACCCCCTACTCTTGCAAAAAGAGCTACCAGTGAAGCACCAGTCCCATAAGCGGGAATTATAAACAAAAACTGGTAGTCGGGGAGCCCATGCCATACAAAGTAGAGAATGGATAGACCTATGATGCCAATGCTGACCACCGTCAGTCCCATAACTGCACCACCTCTGAAAGAAACCCTTAGCCCCTGATTCAGGCTCTTCTGTGCCGCGGCGCAAGTCCTGCCATTAGCCCTGAGTGCCATGTTCATGCCAGCATAACCAGCACCCATGGAGCATAGGGCACCAAAGATAAAAGCTACACTCAATCTCCAACCCAAACTGGGGATGACTGCTAGGACAACGGCTATTATCACTACCACAATGCCCAACGTGCGATATTCCCTATGAATAAACGCAAGTCCCCCTTCTTTAATGGCGGCAGAAATCTCCTTAATTCTCTCTGAGCCCTGGTCTTGCCTTAAAACATAGCGCACGAAGAATGCAACCACACCTGCCGCCAAAAGCCCCGCGATTATACAAATCCAGACTAGATCCATAGCTCTCCTTCCTATACAGATATAAGATTGGGGCACTCAAGCCAGGTCCAAGTGCCCTTACTTTTGTTTGCTAGAATATACATATCAGAAGTGTAAGTCTAATACAAAAAGCCTTCCCTTTCAACCCCTGACCAGTCAAAATGATTACAATATCACTTAAACACCAGAGCGCCAACAGGGCAAACGGCAACACATTCGCTACAGTCCTGACAACTGGACCTACCCATAGGCTCATCCCCAAAAGTGGTGACCATCCTCCGGAAGCCGCGGTAAGCAAAACCAATGGTTCCTTTGCCCAGTTTTTCCTGGCATACCCAAACACATCTGCCGCAGAGCACACACTTATTAGGATCGTAGATGTACAGAGGGCTGCTGGAATCTACGGGTAGCTCAGGCAGGATTCTCCTGAACCTTTTTGTTTTGAGCCTTACGCCGAGATGCTTAGCTATTCTCTGAAGTTCACAAGAACCGCTCTTGGGACAGTGGGCACAATCCAGGGGACAGCTAGCTAGGATCAACTCCAAAGCTGTGCGGGCTAGCCTCAATGCCTTTGCCCCTTTGGTATTAACCACCATTCCTTCTGCTACAGGCGCAGTACAGGCTGTAACTGGCATATCTTTACCTTCTATCTCCACAAAGCAGAGACGGCAAGAGGCAAAAGGCTCGCTCCTTTCCCGAATAGCACAAAGGTTAGGGATGTAGATGCCATTATCCAGAGCTGCCCACAGGACCTTTTCACCCGGGGCAGCTTCTATTTTCTCGCCATCAATCGTCAAAGAAACGCTTTTGCCTTTTACCAGTACCCTCACCTCTATTCTCTCCCCGTAGAGAGAGGAAATCATGCCACGGAAGTTAGCTTCCCCAAAAGGCCTATCACCATTTAGAAGAGTCCCTGTACCTTGCCGGTCTTTGTATCGATGTCCACTCTTCTGAAGGCCGGATCGGAGCTGGTTCCCGGCATCAGGCTGATCGTCCCGGCACAGGGACAGAGGAACTTCGCCCCGGAATAAATCAACACATCGCGGATAGGCAGGGTCCACCCCTTGGGGACACCCTTAATGGCCGGGTCATGTGTCAGGCTGAGGTGGGTCTTCACCATCATGGTAGCATATTCATCATATTTTGAGTCGCTTTCCAGCATCTTGGCCTTGGCCTCAGCGTCAGGAGTCCAGGATACGCCATCAGCTCCATAGACCACCTTGGCGATTTTATCAACCCGCTCCCGCAGCTTCATTTCCGCGGGATAGAGGAAGTTGAAATCGTTCTTCTCCTCGCAGGCTTCCATAACCACATCGGCCAACTCCAGGGCACCATCGCCACCCTTGAGCCAGTGCTCGCTGAGCGCACAACGTGCCCCGGCCGCCTCGGCTGCCCTGCGCACCATGGCAATCTCATCCTTAGTGTCGGTGTAGAAGCTATTGATGCACACCACCGGATTGATGCCTGCTGTCCTGATGGTGTTGATGTGGTGTAGCATGTTAGGGAGACCTTTCTCCAATAAGCCCAAATCCTCCTTGGTATAGGAATCAGGCAGGGGCAATCCAGCCACTACCTTGGGGCCACCGCCATGCATCTTCAGTGCCCTGATGGTGGTGGTGAGTACCGACACATGCGGCTTGAGACCGCTGAATCGGCATTTTACGTTCCAGAACTTCTCGAACCCTATGTCTGCGGCAAAGCCACTCTCGGTAACATGATAGTCAAACATCTTCAGCCCGATGCGGTCGCCGATGATGGAGGATTGCCCCACGGCGATGTTGGCAAAGGGACCAGCATGCACCATACAAGGCTGATACTCCACCGTGCACATAAGCGTGGGGTTAATGGTGTTGCGCATCCAGGCGGTCATAGCCCCACCCACCTCAAGGTCTTTGGTGGTAATAATATTGCCATCCCTGTCAAAAGCCACGGTAATCTCATCCATTCTTTGACGCAGGTCTGCCAAATCCCTGACTATAGATAGCATAGCCATAAGCTCAGAACTCACAGCGATGCCGAACCTGGATTGCATAGCGTAGCCATCCATGCGACCGCCAAGCCCTATGACAATGTTCCTGAGGCCCTGGGCACAGAAATCCATGACCCAACCCATCTCCACCCGGGTAGGGTCAACGTTCAGGCGGCGCATCCTGCTGCGCTTGGCCAGTTCCTCGTCGCTGTAATTGCGCTCATGCTGCATCCTGGCAGTAAGTGCCACCATAGCCAGGTTGTGGGCGTTGGTAATATCATTGATGTCACCGGTAAGACCCATAGAAAACTCGGTCATGGGAATAAGCAGCGCGTTGCCTCCGCCAGCAGCGGTTCCCTTAATATTCATGGTGGGCCCACCCGAGGGCTGGCGTATACAGCCGCCTACATTCTTACCGCGTTTCCCCATACCTTCCAGGATGCCCATAGTGGTCGTCGTTTTCCCCTCACCCAGTGGCGTAGGGGTAATAGCAGTTACCTCAATATATTTGCCGTCTGGCCTGTCCTTGAGGCGCTCGATAATCTTCAGGAAATCGAGTTTGCATAGTCTCCCCTGAGGAATGACCTCATCCTTCTGCAAGTTCAGTCTTTCCCGCCACTCATCGGGGGTTGGCATGTTTTCCTCAGATGCTTCAGAAATCTGCCAATCTTTTAGTTTTGTCGCATCATAAGCCATGATAGCCTCCTTTCTTAAATCAAATTATTGGTGCGCCAATGAACTTTACCTCACTATTATTAAGTCGGGCAGCAATGCTTTTCACCTCTTCCATAACTTTCTGACTTAAATTAACCAGAGGTGAACCGGCGAGGTCAGCTTCTATTATGCTCTGGTCGTAGGGGATGAAGCCAAGAAATTCAAAATCTGGCATGGCGGAAACAAGAAAACCCCTGTCCTGTTCACTTCGAATCTTATTAGCCACCACTTTGATATTCTCTAAACCTATATCTTTTGCTAGCTCTCTTATCCTATAGGCTGTCTCAATACTTCCCTTGCCTGGTTCCACCACAATAATCATCTTATCCACTGCCCTCGCTGTCGCCCGCCCCAAATGCTCTACCCCAGCCTCCATATCCATTATGACTACCTCATCCCTCTGCAGGAGTAAATGAGCAACCAAAGCTTCCAGTAAGGCATTTTCGGGACAATAACACCCACTACCACCCCCTTTCAGCCGCCCCATCACCATTAATTTGAGTCCGCCATGCTCCACCCAATACTTTTCCGGTATATCATCAACCTTGGGATTTAATTTGAAGTAAGGCGTTGCCTGGCCGGGACGTGCCCCTGTCCTCTCTTCAATTAGGTCTGCCATCTCAGATATAGGGGTTATCTTCTCTGGGTGGGGAAAGCCGAGAGCGTTTGCCAGGGTAGCATTTGGGTCGGCATCTATTGCCAGAACAGAGTAACCGGACTGGCTAAGTATAGTTGAAAGGAGGGATACTAGCATTG
Source organism: Dehalococcoidia bacterium (assembly GCA_034414335.1). GTDB lineage: Bacteria > Chloroflexota > Dehalococcoidia > GIF9 > AB-539-J10 > RBG-13-51-36. Next base: position 8,171 of record DAOUMB010000024.1, on the reverse strand, counting down.
TTTTGCCTACCCCCCCTTTACCACTAACAGCAATTTTCATGCCACAAACGGCAAATTATATCCTGCATTAACAGCGAAAATCAAGTGCTCGTTCAAAACTTGGATCTCCTCTTTCAGCTCCCTGCTCGCCTCTCCGCTGCTGTCACGGTATTGAACAAAAGCATGGTAACAGTCATGGGCCCAAGTCCACCAGGGACAGGAGTAATTGCCTCAGCCTTCTCCTTCACAGGTTCAAAATCTATGTCCCCTACAGTTCTCTTTCCCGTTTTGGTTGTCGGGTCATCGATCCAGTTAGAGCCAAAGTCTATGGCAATCACGCCCTCCTGCACCATATCGGCGGTGAGAAACTTTGGCTTATCCACAGCAACTACTACCACATCCGCTCGACGAGTGTAAGTGGATAGGTTCGGCGTGGAGGGCTGACAAAGAGTCACGTTAGCCCCCACTTTTTCTTGAGCCAATATAGATGCTAAAGGCTTTCCCACAAGATTATCCACATTTACAATCACAACTTCTTTACCTTGGAGTTTGCCATATCCATAGCGAACTAGCATCTCCCAAATACCGATGGGGGTGGCCGGAAGAAACGCCTCTTGCCCCATCCAGGCCTTGCCCACATTCATAGGATGAAATCCGTCCACATCTTTCTCAGGTAGAACGGTAGTTAAGGCCTTATTTTCATCCAGATGCCCAGGCAGGGGGAGTTGAATGAAAATACCATGGATTCCCGCATCCTTATTAAGTCGCTCGATCTCCTTGAGCAAATTCTCCTCTTTTGTATCCTGAGGTAATCTAACCATCTGTGAGTTGATGCCCAGCTCCCCGCTTGCCTTTTCTTTAAGCCCAATATAAGATGCCGAGCCTGGATCTTCACCAACAAGGATGCCCGCAAGCCCAGGGGTTATGCCCTTTTCCTTAAGCTTTGCTACTCTTCCTTTGAGCTCCTCTCTTATTTCAGTTGATAATTTCCTTCCATCAAGTACATTGCCTGGCATATAATCACCTCCCAAAAGATAATTTTGCTTATGAGCCAAGCAGCTTTTCAGCGGCTTTGACGGTATTAGCCACCAGCAGTGCTGAAGTCACCGGACCGGTACCACCTGGAACTGGAGTTATCGCCCCTGCTTTCTCCTTCACTGCCTCGAAATCCACATCCCCTACCAGCTTGAACTTCCCAGGATTATCCGGGTCCTCTATCTGGTTCACTCCCACATCCATCACTATTGCTCCCTCTTTCACCATATCTGCAGTGATGGCCTTAGCCTTCCCCATAGCAGCCACTAAAATATCCGCCTGTCTGGTAATTGAGGGAAGATCCTTGGTTCCGGTATGGCAGACGGTTACAGTGGCATTAGCCCCTTTCTGCTTCTGCACCAGGATACCCATCAGTGGCTTACCTACTATGTTGCTCCGCCCGCAGATAACCACATGTTTGCCCTCAGGGCTATGCCCGCTGCGAATCAGCAGCTCCTGAACCCCATAGGGAGTCGAAGGAAAGAAGGTTTCCTCTCCCAGAAGCAATTTGCCGGTATTCACCGGATTGGTGCCATCGACATCTTTATCAGGAGAGACAGCGCTCTCTGCCTTAAGGGTATCAAGATGCTTGGGCAAGGGCAGTTGAAGGATAATGCCGTGACTTTTGGGGTCCTTGTTAAGCTCCTCGATTTTCCTCTCCAATTCCTCTTGAGTAACATTTTCCGGCAGCTTGACCGTATCAGTAAATATGCCCACAGCCTCACAGCCCTTAGCAATACCGCGAAGATAAGATAACGAAGCAGGGTCTTCCCCAACCAAAACCGCCATGAGACCCGGGGTTACTCCTTTCCCCTTCAATTTCTCTACCCTTTGCTTTAACTCCCCACGAATCTCTTCCGCAATTTTTCTTCCGTCGATTATCTCTGCTGACATTTCTACCTCCTCAATTTAGCGCTTATTTATTATAGGCAAAGGCCTGTATAATATACGCCTTTGCCTCGACCAAAATCAATGTCCTAAAGTACTATATCCATATTAGCAGTGCTGCATAATTTCCTATCCCTGGTTGTGAAGAACGCCTCTCTCTGCCTATCACCCTCACCTTAGTTGCCTCTCCCTTGGCGGGAGAGGCAATTTCGCCCTACTGCTATGAGACACCGTTATCCTATGCCATATCGTGGCAGCTTAGTATTCCTTGCAGAACCTCTGTCTACCTATCCCCCAGAAGCTTGGTGTCTAATTTGTGTGGCGCCTATTTTGACTGTGCCATCGTGGCTTTCGCCTAAAGATTGCTTCGCCTCGCTCGCAACGACAATTTCCAGGGCCTTCATTACAATTTGCTTTCCCTGTGTGGAAACGGAGATTACCTTAGCCCCCATAGCCAGAATCTCTATTCCCAATATATAAAGAAGATTTTCAACAGGCTGGGGCAAAGCGCCAAATCTCTCCCTGAATTCTTGAGCTATGTCCTTTACTTCCTCGATATGCCCTGCCTTCGCCAACCATCAATTCATCGTGTACCTGTGAATGATTGGAAAGCCTGACGCTAGCGAGGAGAGCATTGTTTTAAGCGTTCCTGTGGAGGCGTGATGCGAAAAGGAGAAAAAAACGAGTGCAAGAAAACACCTCTGCATGGCAGATAATTTGTGCTGAAATGGGAAATTCCGGGTGAAGTAAGAATGTTCTAGTTCACATAGATGGGTGACACTCCAAGATGTACATATATTTTCCTGTCACTTGTAATAGTTCCTTGTGTCATTGCGAGCGCAGCGTGGCAATCTCTATCCTCAGCAGTCCCACCTAGATTGCTTCGTCACTTCCGTTCCTCGCAATGACAACGCAAGCAGACAATGTGTCACTAAGATAGTAAATGAGGACAAAGAATTGACATGGATAGGGTACAGATGACATACTGTTGAGTTGAGCCGATAGAGTACGGGGTCTCACCCTCAGTGAATTTGGGGAGGGCTACGGCTGCACTACAGTCTGGAAGGCTTCACTCCATTAAAGCCAGTAGCAAATGATGAAGACATTGACATGAAAAGACAAAGGGATTCCCTGGAGATAACAGAGACAAAGCTAAACGGGGTTGTGCAGTATTCTCACGGTACTGTACGGATATACAAGATCGCTGTGGAGAATTGGCCTGGCCATCTCACTAATGCTTATCTAATCTTGGATGGAGCAGTAACTCTAGTAGATGTAGGTTATGAGGGAGCGAATTCAAGTGCGTTCTTAGAAAGGGGCTTCAACACGGTTGCGGTAGAATTTGGGGAAGGTGTTAAGCTCAACGACGTAGAGAATATCGTTATCACACACGGACATGGTGACCATTTCGGACTGCTATCTTACGAGAAGCTGAGAGGCAGGAGAGTCTATGTGCACCCACTAGACAGCGATGTATTGACAAATCACCGAAAAGTGTACGCTGCTTGGATGGAGGACCAACTTGAACTAGTTAGAGAGGCGGGCTCCGATGCCACTTTTGCTAACCTAGGTAATCCCGAGTGGTGTATCTACCCAGGTGACTATGAGATAGTAGCAGTGACGGATGGCCAGCAAATCATTAACGGCTACAAAATCCATCACTGTCCAGGGCATTCACTAGGTCATATTTGCATTGGGGTTGGCGCATTCCTGCTACTTGGAGACCACATCCTTTCTTCTACCACGCCACACCAAACGCCAAAAAGCAGTTTGAGAGGGGCTGGGTTGGAGGCCTACTTAGATTCATTGGCAAAGGCGTCTAGTATAGGGTATAAACTCGGGCTACCTGCACACGAGGAGGTAATTTATTCCATTGCGGGTAGAGCTCAGGAGATTAAAGCGTTCCACCACGAGCGCCTTAGAGAAATCACCGAGATTTGCATAGAAGAGAAGAACCTCGAAGAAATAACGTCTGCATACTATACACGCCACCCAGAGTTCATACAGGGGGAGTTTGGGGAGGAGTTTACAGGTAGTAATAAGGTCCTGGCCCTAGAGGAGATAAAGGCACACTTAGAATATCTATTGGAGAGGGATGTAGTAGAGGCAATGGCAGTTAAAAGCGGTGTGCCAAGATATAAATCAAGACGAATCTGGTCGGGAAACGCTTGAGACAGCCGTCCGGAACCTCAATAGGCATCATCCTGGCACCACGGCAGAGAAGTCAGTTCGCTGACCACTAACCAGTTTGTTCCCTTCGTGTGCAGCTTTGCTAGAAGCCGGGAACTGTAACCATTTGTCTCCCAATCAAGAACTTAAGGTTACAGAACAACTATTCCCAATGATATTGACAGCCGTACCTTTAGGGGACTAGACTTAAATTTCAAGACATAAGACACTTTTAAAAATGGCATAAAGGGTTCGTAATTTATCAAGGAGGGGAACATGAATGCAGGAACACTTCGCTTCAAACTGGGTGAGTTTAATTGCATGGCTATTTGCGATGGCACTATGACCTATGCTCCACCTATTTTCTCACCTCCTGCGGATCTCCTCTTTGCAAATGCCCCCAAAGTGCAGCTTGCTAAAGCGCTTAGCGGAATAGGACTAACGATACAGAGCTGGGCAGAATAGGATAGTCCGTATAATTGTTTGCTGGTCGAAACTGCCAAACAAAGGATACTAGTAGATACCGATGCGGACGGATTAGGACCTAACACGGGCAAACTCTTCTCCAATCTACAGAAAGAAGGTATCGCTCCGGAAGATATTGACCTGGTTATCCTCACCCACGCGCATGGGGACCATATCGGAGGTAACTTAAATAATGACGGAAAACCGACCTTTCCCAAAGCCCGCTGGGTTATTAAAGACGAATGGGAATTTTGGACCTCCAGTTTGGCTGAAAAGCAGTTGCCTGAACGTTACAGAGAGATATTTATGCCCTTGCCCGCCAGAATCTCTTGCCGCTCGGGAAACAGCTTGACCTTATAGGTAAGGATACGGAAATAGTCCCCGGTATCAGAGCTATTACTGCGCCAGGACATACACCCGGTCAAATGGCTTTAGACATTTCTTCTCAGGGAAAGCGCCTGATGTATGTCTCCGATATTGTGCTGCATCCTCTCCATCTGGCTAAGCCGGAATGGTGTGCGGCGGTTGATATCCTTCCAGACCAAACGGTGCTGACCAGGCGCAAGATACTATCAAAACTGACTGCTGAAAAAACCCTGGTGATGGCTTACCACTTCCCGTTTCCAGGATTAGGACACATCATATCCAGGGGGAAAGCATGGAAATGGGAACCCCTCTGATAGACATATCGTTAACATTATTTGGTAGTGACTAAATTTGTTTTTTCCTTGATAGTCAGGTAACTAAATAGCGGATAGCTTAACTGGAGGTTACTCCTATGGTAGTTGATATTCACATTCATCCATTTTGTAAAGAAGCCACGGTAACACCCAATTTGCAGGAAGCAGTGAAGCGGATGTTCAGCGGTCATGAGCCGAAACGCCAAGAGACAATGGAGGCTGCGTTTACTTACATGTTCACGCAGCGCACTATCCAGGATATAATTCGTGATATGGAGGAGGCAGGGGTGGAAAAGGCTTGCATCGTGTCCATGGACCTTTCCACCCATTACGGCGTTGAGGTGGTAACCAATGAAGATGTGGCACAAATCGCTTCAGCTTATCCAGACCGATTTATCCCATTTGCCAGCGTTGATCCTTCCATGGGCCGGCTTGCGGTGGATAAATTAATTCATGCTGCGGAAAATCTGGGATGCCGGGGATTGAAGCTGGTTCCTCCCGTCCAACATTTCGACTTTTCTGACCCGAAGCATTTTCCACTCTGGGAGACTGCGCTTGAATTGAATATTCCGATCTGGACGCACACCGCTCATCAGATCTCCCACCCCGATTCTGATGCCAGGTTAGGCCACCCCATGCTTCTGGAGCCAGTCGCCCTGCGCTATCCGGGCCTAAGGATTATCCTGGGGCACTGCGGTTTCCCATGGCCATGGGAGGCTTGGTCACTGGTAGCGAGGCACCCGAATGTGTACGTCGATATTTCTGCCTACCCCAAACTATACAATCATTTCCCGTGGGACGCCTACGTTAAGTACGGGCTAGAAGACAAAATACTCTTTGCTGCGGACTATCCCATAGCCAATTTCAAGGAAGGGTTGAGCGCTTTGAAGGCCCTCAATCTCCCTGGCGATTTCGAGAGAAAGATAAAGGAAGAAAACGCCATAAGACTCCTTGGATTGGTGTAAATTCTGTCCTATGTGAACCTTCACGCTGGCTTACACCTCTAACAAGTTCGTCCGCGGCGGCGTTGACAGCGCGGAGGGCATGCGCACGAGCAGCTAATTCCATTGATTGAACGGCTACGAACAAGAGTCCGTGTTACTATTTCGCCTAATCGATTGATACATAGTTTAGCGGAGTTTTCAATTCCACTATGGTGCGATTCTAACCTTGATATTTCAGGAAGCAAAGTTGATTTACGGCAAGACGAAGCTGAACAAATCATCATTTTGCTGCCGCCCCTGGCGGTGTCTGGAGCGATGGCGTGGGTAACTTATTGCCACAGGATCGCCAGCCGTATACATCAGTTTTCAACCTGGTTTTGCCTACTACCGGAGCTTAGTATATCTTCCAGGACATCTGTCCACCTGTCCCCGAGAAGCCTGGTGTCCAGCTTTATCTGGGTGGCGCCTATTCTCACTGCGCCATTGTAGCTTCTGCTTAGAGATTGCCTGGCCTCGCTTGTAATGACAGCTCCCTGGGGTTTTATTACAATTTGCCTTCCCTGTGTGGAAATGGAGCTTACCTTAGCCCTAATAGCCAAAGCCTTGACCCTCACCATGTAAAGAAGGTTTTCCACAGGCTGGGGCAACGCACCGAATCTATCCTTGAGTTCTTGAGCTATGTCTGCTACTTCCTCGATATGCTCTGCTCTCGCCAGTTTGTGGTAAAGGCTTAATCGAGTATTTAAATTGGAAACATAGCCCTCCGGTATATGGGCGGTTAGGGGCAGGGATATGCTAGGAATGAACTCGACTTCCTTCTTCCTGACTTCACCGGCTTGTTTTGCTTTTAACTCCTCCACTGCCTCAGCAAGCAGCTGGCAATAAAGGTCAAAGCCTAGGGCAGCTATGTGTCCGCTTTGCTTGACGCCTAAAAGATTGCCTGCTCCCCGAATTTCTAAGTCCTTCATTGCGATGGCAAATCCTGAACCCAGTCCGGTAGCTTCAAAGATAGTCCTGAGCCTCTTATAAGCCTGGGGAGTCAGCCGCTTCCCTTCGTCAAAGAAGAAATAAGCGTAAGCCTGGTTGACGCCACGACCCACTCTGCCCCTTAACTGATAAAGCTGAGCCAGGCCAAACCTGTCAGCCCGGTCGATAATCAGCGTATTGACATTAGGCATATCTAAACCTAATTGGATAATAGTGGTAGTCACCAGGATATCGTACTTGCCAGCGATAAAGTCTGTCATCACCTTTTCCAGTTGTTCTTCAGGCATTTGCCCATGAGCTATGGCTATTCTGGCTTCAGGCACTAAACCTTGTAACTTGCTGGCAGCTAAAGCAATGCTCTGAACTCGGTTATGGACAAAAAAGACCTGACCGTTTCTCTCCAGTTCACGCAATACCACCTGCCTGACCAGAGTGTCATCGTAAGCCCCAACGTAGGTCTTGATAGATAGGCGTTCTTCAGGAGGCGTTTCCACTATACTCATATCCCTGATTCCAGTTAAAGACATATGAAGGGTGCGCGGGATAGGAGTAGCACTAAGAGCCAGGGTGTCTACTTCCTTCCTCAGCTGCTTGAGTTTCTCCTTCTGCACCACGCCAAACTGTTGTTCCTCATCGATTATTACCACTCCCAGGTCTTTAAGTGTCACGTCTTTTTGCAACAGGCGATGAGTGCCAATGCAAATATCCACAGTGCCATTGGCTAAGCCTTCGAGGATTCCCCTTTCTTTTTCCGGGGGACAAAAGCGGCTCAGCATTTCCACTCTTAAAGGAAAAGTCTGCAACCTCTCACTAAAGGTAATGAAATGTTGCTGAGCCAGCACGGTGGTTGGGACAAGGATAGCCACTTGTTTATTATCCATAACCGCTTTAAAGGCGGCACGCAGTGCTATCTCAGTTTTGCCATAGCCCACATCTCCACAGATGAGCCGGTCCATGGGCTTAGCTTTTTCCATGTCCTCTTTAACCGTCATGATCGCCTCGATCTGGTCCGGTGTTTCCATAT
>DAOUMB010000023.1:0-2055 GCA_034414335.1 Dehalococcoidia bacterium | reverse complement strand
GCATTTATTCTTCAAAGGCACACAGCGGCGGCCAACATCTAAAGAGATAAGCCAGGATATTGAAGGCGTTGGCGGCATAATCAATGGTGGCACGGACAAGGAGGTAACTATCTTCTGGTCTAAGGTTGCTAGCCCCCACTTCGCCATCGCTCTGGACGTGCTATCCGACCTGTTACTTAATTCCCGCTTTGATAGCAAAGAGATAGAGCGAGAGCGTCGAATTATCAACGAGGAAATCAATATGAACCTAGACCTTCCCCAACAGAGGGTAAATATACTCATAGATGAACTATTATGGCCAGAGCAGCCTCTGGGACGCGAAGTCATCGGATACAAAGAAACTGTGTCTTCAATAACAAGGGGGCAACTATTAGACTACGTTGCTCGCAGATATGTACCCAACAACGCAGTGCTTAGCATTGCTGGCGACATACGACATGAAGAGGCAATGACCCAAATCGAGCCCCTGCTTAATAAATGGGCCGCCGGAGAGTTATCGACCGGCTATATGACCAACGATAAACAGACAGAAGCCAGGTTGTGTATTGAGCCCAAAGACATTGAGCAGGCGCATCTTTGCCTTGCAGTTCACGGGTTTTCTCACTCTCATCCCCAACGTTTTACCCTTGACTTGCTTAATACAGCACTTGGCGGTGGGATGAGCAGCCGCCTATTTATGGAGATACGAGAGCGCCGGGCACTAGCCTATGATATTCACAGTTATACCGATCACTTTCTTGAATCAGGGTCATTTGGTATCTATGCTGGAGTTGACCCTAAGAAGATAGAAGTTGCTTTGGCTGCCATCCTAGGAGAGACGTCCAAGATTAAACAGGGAATCACAACAAATGAGCTCACCAGGGCCAAGGAGTTATCAAAAGGAAGATTACATTTACGGCTTGAAGATAGCCGAAATGTGGCCTTATGGTATGGCAGTCAGGAAATGTTGATGCAGCAAATCCTCGGCATAGACGATGTTATTTCCATTGTAGATGCCATTACCTTAGATGAGTTGAAAGAGATAGCCGGAGGGATTCTAACCGATAGCGGGCTTAATTTAGCCATAACAGGGCCTGTCAAAGAAGAAAAACCTTTAAGACAATTGCTTAAGATTTAATGCCATAAAGGAAGAACCGTCTCATGGACGGTTCTTCCCGTTCTTGCTAGAGAAATCAATGGCAGTTTAGTACTCTGGATATCCCCCTCCTGGTGGCATCGCCGGCATCTTTTCCTTCTCAGGAATATCAGTTACTAGGGATTCTGTAGTCAGAATCATACCGGCAATGCTAGCACCATTTTGCAGAGCGCTTCTAGCGACTTTAAGAGGATCTACAATGCCCCTTTCCACCATATTTACATCTAGTTCATCTTTTAGGGCGTCGTAGCCAATGCCCGGCTTGCTTTCCTTCACCCTATTTATTACTACTGAGGCTTCTCTGCCGCTATTATTAGCGATGCACCTCAGCGGTTCTTCCAAAGCTCGCTTCAATATAGCAATGCCAGTCGCTTCATCACCCTTGGCTTTAATCTTTTTCAAGGCTGGTAAAGCGTTCACGAATGCAACACCACCTCCAGACAAGATACCTTCCTCCACAGCAGCTCGAGTAGCTGATAAAGCGTCCTCTACGCGGTGTTTTTTCTCCTTGAGCTCTGTTTCCGTAGCTCCACCCACCTTAATTACTGCCACGCCACCGGCCAATTTAGCTAGTCTTTCCTGCAATTTCTCCTTATCATAATCCGAGGTGCTTATATCAATCTCAGATCTGATCTGTTTAATTCGAGCCTCAATATCATCAGTCTTACCCTTACCTTCAACAATGGTGGTATTATCCTTATCGGCAATAACCCTTCTGGCTCGTCCTAAATCCTCTACGGTCACCGAATCAAGTTTCCTGCCGATTTCTTCAGATATAACACTGCCTCCGGTAAGAACGGCTATATCCTGGAGCATTGCCTTCCTGCGGTCACCAAAGCCAGGTGCTTTAACGGCAAGGGGGGATAAGGTGCCCCTCAGCTTGTTAACCACCAGTGTAGCAAGGGATTCCCCTTCTACAT
>DAOUMB010000022.1:0-28346 GCA_034414335.1 Dehalococcoidia bacterium | reverse complement strand
CTTTCACCCGACGCTTATTTTGACTATTATGCCGAGTATTCCATTGAATTCGGAACCAATCCACCCCAGGTTGCTCAGTTGACAGGGTCTGGCTGGTATAAAGAAGGGTACCAACTGAAGACCAGCGCCCCGGCTGAGATCGACAACACACCGGGCACGCAGTACCGTTTTTCTCATTGGATGCTACCCACTGGTGAGACAAGCAGGAACCAGGATTTGAGCCTGACAGTCAGCATGCCAGGGGATATCATTGCTAATTACGATACCTACTACCTGCTAACGCTGACCTCCCCTTACGGCGAGCCGACGGACAGCACCTGGTTCAAGACCGGTAGTGAAGCTCGATGGGCCATCCAACCTCAGGAGGTCCCCATGTCCGGCATACTTGGTTTCTTCGGAGGCACGTTCCAGGCTGTTAACCCCAGCGGCACCACGATTATGAATGGTCCCAAGACCATAGCCATAAACTGGGATCCCCAGTATACAAAACCAGCCATCCTCATATCCCTATTGGTTGTGGTAATCGGTCTTGTGGCTTATGCTTTGTATCGCCGCCGGCCATTTGCCCGACCTGAGCCAGTCCCGGTTGGCATGACTCCTCCATCTTTACCTCCCCCACAAACTACGGTCGTAATGATAGGCGACGCATCCAAAAGGCCTCCTTGGTCTACGAGGGAGCAGCTTCTACAGACGCTCGGTGACCTCCTTGAGAAATATGAGGAGGAGATCAAAGCCTCAGTAGAAACAGGGAAACAAAGACAGCTGCGCAAAGGCGAAGCTCTTGACGAAGACCGTATGCTACCGCCATCGCCTACACCTTATGCGCAGGACACTGGCAAACCAGAAGGGTCACTGTGCACCTTCACCGCTAAAAAACTGCTGAGGACAGCTGTCAGTAGCTGGAGACAGACAGAAGTCAAGAACATAACTTTGCCACCAGCTGATAAAAAGGCGGGAGAAGCTCGCCCTGGCTTTCAAATAACTTGGACGCGAGACGTCTACAATGAGTGGGAAATTCTGACTTGCTCACTACCTTGGGGGCACAAAGGAACCCATGAAGGCAGCCGGCAGCTAGGCTATAGCGTGCTAAACACAATCACCGAAAGAATTGTCTACAATCGAGAGGAAGAACTGACGCCTCCGACACCACACTTTACTGACGGCATGCCAGAGGTAGAAATAGATGCTGATGAGGTTATCCCCCCTCAGCAATTGCCTTCCGAGACTCTATCATAACAGGAATCCGGCCATACGGAAGATGCCCGTTAAAGTATCTAATCAGTGCCATCGGGTTCTAAGAATTGGTAGGGTGGGTGGGGTTCAGCGCTTCCCTATTTTCTAGGGCTAAAATATCGAACCTCTTCAGACGGTACCCGTCTGTCTTACGACTTTAAAAGGCACAAGATTCTTGTCTTTTTTAAGAGACTCGATTATCCCTTTCCCTCTGGCCTGCTGAACTTTGGCTATAGACTCAGGTGTCCAACCGTAAAGACCATTGCCAGTCTTGGTGCCTAAGCAGCCTATTTCCCCAACACTATCCCCGCTGGGTCCACTTCCTCGCGCAATATTCTTAAGTCTTCCTCCGTTGGTTCAGGGCTCACTTCGACTTTAGTAGAGATGATAATTTCAAAGCTGCTGTTCTCCTTTACTTCCTCCACGCCTACGCCAGGATGCAGTGAGATTAATTTAAGCCTTTTTGTTTCCTCATCAAAGCCATAGATACCTAAATTGGTCAGCACCCTGTATGGTCCAGTGCCCTGAGGCAATCCAACTCTCTCCCTAGCTCCCGGTCCGTCTAAGTAACCTGGGGTCGTTAAGAAATCAGGCTTATTAACGAAAGTCCTCTTCGATTGATTGGCAACGATTGTTATAAGTCTTTGGGAGAAAGCGCCCACATCACTGGCACCACCGCTACCGGGCAAGCGAACCTGAGGCAGATCATAATCACCTATGACTGTAGTATTAATGTTACCATACATATCCATTTGGGCAGCACCCAAGAAACCGTAATCTATATATCCTGCTTGGGAAAATGACATGACGTCGTGCATGCTCGAGGCAGCTAGGGCTCTGTAAAAGGTTCTAGATTCACCAACTGATATAGCCAATTCAGGCAACTGAGGTCCTATCCCACCAGCTTCAAATACTATGAGTAGATTTGGGGCGTGTGTTCTCTGAGCCAGTGTGGCAGCTATTATGGGAAGCCCCGTACCCACAAAAACAGACTTCTTGTCCTCTAGCACTTTGGCTCCGCTAAATGCCAGGAACTCTCTCAAATTATACCGGCTCGTTTCTATTGCCATCTCTCCTCCTTAGACTCGAGAGCCTTTATTAACCTTACCCAGGCTGTCCTAATGGTGCCCTCGTAGGCGGGGAACTTATCATCCACAGGAGTTTTCGGACAGCCTCAACACGTGAGCGGAGGTTGGTGAACAATCTCAAGACTCCTCCCTGGACAGATTCAACTCTCTTTCCGCCAAGGAGCGGTCATCGGTTCTCTAAGAGACTCTCTCCTTTTTAGATAGTTCAACCTCTTAACACCACCACATAGTTCTAAGTAATCTTCAAAGGAATCGACGCCGAAAACATATCTCTCCATGTACTCATTTACGCCTTCTGAGGTTCTAGAAAGGCTTAGCCATTCAGCTATATGGTCTTCGTCAAAATAATACATGCCGGGCATCTGACACGGATGTGAGCCATACGGGGTTTCAACTACGGCATCTACAAACAAGAAGGGTATACATGTTCTCCAGGGTTCTCTCCGGATAAATTCATTGTCCACTATTTCCTCCGTAGTCATTATTAACCGCCGAGCACACCTGGAGAGTTCGAAGTCTTCCACAAGGATACCATCTACTTGAGCATTACCGTAGACATCGCAGCGGTGGACATGAATAAATGCTACATCTGGATAAGCTGCAGGAATAAGTGCAACTGGCTTGCCTCCAAAAGGGTCTTTAACTACTTTATAGGAGCTGTGCTTACCAGTATCGCTGCCGAGCAAGTTGCGACTAGGTATAAACGGAAGACCCATCATCGCAGCCAGCCAACGCCATTGATATCCGGCATTGCTTGTTTCCCCAACTACTTTACACTGGCCGGATTCTACCATCCTCCTTGAGCCAGGGGATAATCCTCTTAGTTCATGACCAAAGGAATACGCTACCTCCACCTTGTTAACGCACCCTGAGGCCACCAATATATCCAGATCATGGACTGCTGTCTTGCCAGCCATAATCAAGTTGCGCTTCTTTTGCCTAATTATCTCGTAGACGACAGCCATTGAAACCCTTACGTGCCCAAAGCCTCCAGAGGCAATGAAATCTCCGTCATGAACGAATTCGGACACAGCCTTCTCAACTGACATAGTCTTGTCTTTCAAGTCACGGGACTTATTCTTAAGCACCCATTCCCTTGCTTCATCTGGATCATGCCAACCTATAAGCTCTCCTTCACCTTCCTGTAACACTTCCATTTCATTTGCCTCCTTGCAGTTTGGCTGCTATGGACTTAAAGTGAAGACCTAATCCCCACCAGCTACCCAAACAATCAATTATGCCCTGTTCCCTAACTCTTCACCCGCCTAAGTTGATCAGTACTGACTCGGTTTTTCCGACAGACCGAGAATTTGCCTGGCTTGCTTCGGAGTCGCTATCTCCCGGCCCAGTTCCCTGGCAATCCTGACCACCTTCTCAACTAGCTGGGCGTTGTCCTTGCAGAGTTCATGCCGCCGATAGTATACATTGTCCTCCATGCCGGTGCGCACATGGAGTCCCAACAGGATACCCATGGTGATCATAGTCGTTTGGAGGGACCCAACGCCAATGACGAAGAACACAGAAGGCATAGGGGCACTGTCCAGCATGTGGAGGAGCTCCTTGGGAGTAGCGTATGCACCGCTCTCAGAGCCCATGACAAACTGGATAAGGTAGGGAGGGGTTACCAGCCCTTTCTCAATCAGGTTGTGTACCAGCCAAAACTGACCTGTGTGCCAGACCTCCAGTTCTGGCTTCACCCCTTTCTCCAACATAGCCCTAGCGAACTTCTCGGTTTCCCCAAAAGTAGCGTTGGGGGGGTAGACCATGTCAATCTGAAAGTCCTTTATGGCGGCCCTTATAACCAGCGGTCCCATATCCAGGCTGGCTACCTCAGCTGGCGCATGTATGGATGCCAAGCGGTCTTCAATAGTAGCACCCCCAGCTGAGGTGGTATTGTTGATAATTATATCCGGGCACTTCTCCCTGATTAGGGCGTCAATCTTCCGATAGACTGCCACATCATTGCTAGGCATGGCAAGATTATTAGGGTCCCTGCCGTGTATGTGTACCATAGAGGCACCTGCATTATAGCAGTCGTAGGTCTGGACAGCTTGCTCCTCAGGCGTAACTGGGTGGTTGGGATTAAGCTCCTTACCCGTGAAGCCGCCAGTGATGGCTACCGAGATAATAAGTGGCGGGAAATCTGCCCTCGCTACCCGCTTGAGCCACTCCTGCTGGTTTGTGTAGTTCCAAACTCCCGAAAACTGTTCCATTTTCTCCTCCTTTCCCTATTTTATTCTAGCACGACCAAGCCAATTCTGAAACGCTAATCCTCACTACCCCACTTCATAGTAAGCTCTGCGGTCACATCTTCAGACTCCTTTCCAATTTCAAGCGACCGTACCAACCAAACGAAGCAAAATAGAGGATGTTCACCAAGCAAACCACGGGCACCCTTACTATCAGTCAACAGCTAGTGTAAAATATGATTATCGTACAGATTACAGCCGCGGAACAACCTAGTTTCAAGGAAGTAGATGATGGTCTGCAATGCCTGTGGCAAGGAGTTAGGACAATTTTCCCCAGGGGGAGTAGCTAAGATGCTTTTTTGCTCGCAACGTGCTAAGAATTGTAGAAAGCTGTTAGCCAATTGACGACAGGGCCTAAATTTGGACGGCGTCCAGGCTGGGAGAGCAATGGAGGAAGCCAGAGGCGACTTTGGCAAGACGACCGAAATTGTTAACAAAATCCTTATGGAGCGGGAAATGCCAGCCCTAGAACTTTGGTGCAGATTGTCAGAGCCTGTGCTCGCAAAGCAGACAAGGAGATAGGTAAATGAGTCAGATATTAAAGGGCAAAAATGCGGTGGTTACTGGTTCCAGCCATGGGATTGGTAAAGCGATAGCTTTAGCCCTGGCTGCCGAAGGAGCGAGTGTGGTGGTTAATAGCTCCGGGTCGAGCCCCGAAGGCCCGGGCACCTATTTAAAGCCACTTAATGATGTGGTGGATGAAATCAGGACTAAGGGAGGAGTGGCTATCGCCAGTTGCGGTTCAGTGGCTGATTTTGCCTTTGCTGTGAGGCTGATCAAGACGTGCATGGACAACTTTGGCAGTATTGATATCCTGGTGAACTGTGCTGGCATTGGAGAGGTAGGCACGATAATAGATGTGCCTTCAGAGGTGTGGCAGCATGTGGTTGATGTTCATCTCAATGGAACATTTAATTGCTGTAGACACGCTTGCCCCCTGATGGCCCAGCAAAGGAGTGGTCGGATAATAAACGTTGGTTCTCATGCCTTCTTGGGCATCTACGGTGGGACAGGCTATGCTGCAGCAAAGGGAGGAATAATAAGTCTTACCAGGGCTATAGCCAGGGATATGGAAGAGTATGGAGTAACTTGTAATGCCTTCTGTCCAGGAGCAAAAACCAGGCTGGCGTCAGGGCAGTGGTATGAAGAGTATATTAGGGCGTTGCATACCAGGGGATTGCTAACCGAAGAGCAAGAAAAGTATGCGCTTAATCCTCCCGACCCTCGCTTTGTGCCACCACTTATCCTGTACCTGGCAAGTGACGAGGCAGCCAATATAACTGGCCATGTGTTTACAGTTGCCGGTGGTCACGTGGGATTGTTCCCGGAACCGAAGGAGGTGACCCTGCTCTATAAGAACTACAAGAAGTATGGCTCGTGGACGATTGGTGAAATAGCAGAGCTTCTGCCCCCAAAGCTCAGTATGAACCTGGTAGAGTCGCCGCCAGACCAGCCATCCGGTGAGAATTCAGCGTAACAACGATGGCCGCTTGGGACTCCATGCGAGTAATAGGAGGCCATTCTGCTACAGAAACATGCCTTGCCGCCAATGGTGAATGATTAAAGCAAGCTGATGAAGGTCTGGCAGTATGCGTGGCTTGAGATGACCGGACAGTGGTACAACGCAGTAGAGAAAAGATTCGGCTTTGAAGCAGCCAATAAATGCCAGTATCACGTCTGGGTGAACATACACACACTAGGCCCCACTATAGGATAGCTCGACTACGCGAATTCAGAGTGACCCCACTTCTAGCTGCCTAAACGCCGCATCACGTAACCTCTCCAGAGTACTATTCAACTGGTGGATCTCCTCACTGGACAGGAAAGAGAGCATGCTTATTGCAAGCTGAGTTTGCACTAGCTGTTTCCACATTTTCTTCCCCTTCTTGGTCATTACTACTCTCACCAACTTCTGGTTATGGTCGTCCTTAATCCTTCTTATCAAACCCGTTCTCTGCATCCCATTTAGCAAAGCCGTCACGGTGTGAGGCTTTCTCATTACAATTCGACTTATCTCAGTGCAGGTAGGTGGTGAGGACGACCCACTCAGGACGAGTAACACGTGAGCCTGTTGGCTACTGATGCCCCATGGCCGCAACTTCTTCGACGTGACCGTATAGGCGGCGTTGAACGCTTGATTCAAGAGCACCCACGTCTTGGCAACAACATCATCAGATACAAAATCGTACATAATAAGACCGATGTGAAATCATTCTAACATATGGCTCAATGTGCGTCGAGGCGTGCCACACCCTATTGACAGTGCCGGGACTCGTGTGGTACACTACCTCGATTAAATATCGAAGCTCGATATATCCAAGCTAGATACAAAATATTCGAGAGAGATTTCAGTTGTAACGAGCAAAGGAGAGATATTGGTCTTAGTGGGGGGAATTATCAGGGAGGACACATTTCGTGCACTAAAAAAATGCGGGGTGGCTGAAATCTTAGCTCACGGGACGTCCCTGTTGGATATAGTTGAATTTGTCCGCAAGCAGACCTCTACTGCATTGCAGTATGCCACAATGCGGAATATGACTGTCCCCAAAGGGTCCAGAGAAATAAAATATGGCTATAACTAGCCCAAGAACAAACATCTTCAGCAAGACTAAAGAAGGCATGGGAAAGGAGGTAACAAAGAGATGATAAAGGAGATAGCAAAAGGAAAATGGTATTGTGTGCTGGTAGTAGTACTGGCAGCCCTGCTTCTGGTTCCCGCCTGTGCACAACCATCAACCCCCTCCACAGGAGAGAAGGTGTTGGAATTTGGCGATCTGGCTCAACTTACTGGCGGTGGTGCCAGCGCTGACCAACCTTGCTTCATGGCCGTCCAGGATTATGTCAAATACTTTAATGAGGAGAAAGGTATTCCTGGGGTAACCATCGAACTAGTGTGGAGGGACACGGCAACAGATAACGCCGCTTTCATAAGCGGCTACCGCATACTTGCCGACAGCGGGGTACCACTTGTTTACTCAAGTTCGACTAATGGATTAGAAGCGACCAAGTCACGATTTGAGAAAGACCAGTTACCCGCTGTTGCGGGAGGCTCGACGGGGCCGCTGGTTTATCCACCGGGCTGGGTTTACTGTGCCTGGGCCACGCAGGGCGAGGCAGCTACAGCCGTGTTGGACTATTTTATGGAAAACTGGAATGAGGAAAGGCCTCCCAAGTTACAATTTTTCGTCGTAGACGGTTCATTCGGGAGAGGTCCCGCAGAGGAAGCCACAAGGTACGCTGAAAGTATAGGCTTCGAAGTACTGCCACTTGAACTCTGTGGTTACGTGGTGATTGACGCGACTACCCAATTGCTGAGGATACGAGAGCGGGAGGCAGACTTGGTTTACATTCAGAACATTATTACAGGAGCCGGGCCCATCATGAGGGATGCCGAGAGGTTGGGGCTCCAAGAGATTATGCAGTTTGCTGGCACTGAGTGGAGCGTGGGAGAACCGCTGATTGAGATGGCTCCAGTTGGTGCTGAGGGTTTTCTTGCGGCAAGGGCCCTACCCTGGTTTGATGAGACGGAAATTCCAGGCATAAAGACGATGCTAGACGAACAGATGAAGTACCACGGGAAGGTAGAGCTGCGGCCCGAGTATATGGGCGGCTGGGTTTACGGAGCCATAGTATGTGAAGCCCTAAGGCGAGCTGTGGAGGATGTTGGTTACGAGAACATCGATGGGCCTGCGGTGAAGAGGGCTCTGGAGAGCATGAAAGACTTCGATATTGATGGAATGGTGAAGATCAACTTTGGACCGGAAGACCGCAGGGGCACCCGTGACTATGCAGTATATGAGGTGCAGAGCGGGAATTTAGTCCGCGTGACCGACTGGCGAGAGGTTCCTATACTAGTGCCCTGGATGTGATACAGCACTGTGAAAGAGGAGAAAGTTCTCCTTGCCTACCGTGGAGAAGGTATAGACTGCGTTCCGATCCTTACAGGCAGTAAGGTAATAGAAGGGAGATTAAGATGTCAGAGATGGACGATTATAGCAGCCCGTTTAAGCCCGACCTGAAGTGGGAGGACTTTTCCAAGGATTTCCTCATCAAGCTAATGAAGGTATGGCAGTATGCATGGCTTGAGATGGCTGCACAGTGGTACAACGCAGTCGATAAGAGGTTCGGCTCTGAGGCAGCCAACGAATGCCACTATGATGCCTGGGTAAACGTAGCCAAGCGCGTTAACCCCAGGTACGCTCAGATAGCAAACATAGAGCTGAATACTGTGCTCGATTCCATGAAAGCCATGCAGTTGCCTCTGGATAATACCGTAGGTCAGGTATTCCCCGTCGAGTATGATATTAAAAATGAGAACCATGTCATAATAACTGTAAAGAAGTGCCCCGGCCTTGAGTACTGGGAGAGGGAAGCTCCTGAGAGGATATATCCGATGTGTCATGTGGCGGCGCCGGCAATCGATAATCTATACGCTATTAATCCCAAGGTTAAGGGAACGCCTCTGAAGCTGCCACCGCGGAAAAGTCCAGATGAGCCAGCCTGTATATGGGAATGGAAGCTGGAGAAGTAGCATTAGCAGGAAGGGTCTCCAAGAGTCGGAGTCGAGACCGTGGCTTTAAGTCATCCTAATGTAATGCCTACATCAGACAATTATGCCCATATTGTGAGGATGCACAAAAACTAGAAAGAAAGGCAGGACAGGAAATGAAGGCGCTCATAATAGGCGGAACGGGATTTACAGGACCATACATAGTGGACGGGCTTCTTGAGAGAGGCTATCAGGTGACTGTGCTCAATCGTGGCGTCCACCGTGATGATTTGCCCCCTGAGGTAGAACGCATCCACACTGACCCTCACTGGCTGCAACCCTTGAAGAAGGCTCTTGAAGGCAGGACCTTCGATGTGGTGGTATCAACCTATGGCAGGCTGAGGCATGTGGCAGAGGTCATCAAGGGCCATACCCAGCGTCTGGTCTCGGTTGGGGGAGAAGCAGTGTTCAAGGGATGGCTGAGAGTCCACGACCCTAACGTGTTCCAAAACCAGGAGCCATCGCCGATACCTGTACCCGAGGAGGGGTTTCTCGAGGAGCTGGGGGTGGACCACTTCGTCGATCGTATGCTTGAGACAGAGCAGCTGATAATGCAGCCTCACAAGGAGGGCCATTACAATGTTACCCATTTTCGCTATGCTATGGGATATGGCCCCCGGCACCTTGCCCCCGCAGAGTGGTCCATAATAAGGCGGATACTCGAGGGAAGGAAACAGTTCATTCTTCCCCAAGGTGGCCAGGTCATTGTGTGCAAGGGCTATGGTGAGAATGAGGCCCATGCTTTGCTGCTGGCTATCGACAACCCCGATGCCTCCGCGGGGCAGATATACAATATAAGCGATGAAACCAAAATGACCAACCGCGAGTGGGTGAAGGCTGTTGCCGCTGTTATGAACCACGAGTTTGAATTTGTGGATATGCCCCTGAGCATAGTCCGCCCCGGCTATAGCTATGCCAATCCTCCCGCTCTTATGTATCCCTATCACCAGATAATGGACATAACCAAGGTCAAAGAACAGCTGGGACACCGAGACAAAGTGCCTACAGAGAAGGCGATAGAGAAATCGGTAGAATGGCTGCTGGAGAACCGGCCCGAGCCTGGTGGAGCAGAAGAGAGAAACATTGGGGACCCCTTTGACTACGCCACAGAGGACCGACTCATCAGGCTATTGACCACTACCTGGGAGCGACTTCGCGAGGAAGCTCCTGCCGTTAAATATGATTGGGCCCACCCTTATCCCCATCCCAAGCGTCCCGGAGACCTGAAGTAGTATCCCTGTGGGCTTAACAATCGTCAGTGTTGTTTACTGCTAGCACAAGGGGGGTGGCATGGGACATGCTATAGACCAGTTCGTGGAGGGCTGAAGCGCAGAAAAGTAATAACTTGCGGATTGGTTGGGGCTATTAAAACAGTTCAGACTTACCTCTTTGACAGGGGTGGTAGATAATCCTTGCAGCCTGCTCTTAATTCCAACAAAAACATCTTAAACATAATAGGCTAAGTTTTGCGGCCCGAATTTTTCAGTATATCGCAGGGCTTACCAAAAGTGGAGAGCCCTTCAATCTTGGTGAAATCACGTATAATTTAGATACTTCTTACCTACAGACTCACGAACCAAGACTATTCTCTGCGTATCAGCAGTATCATCAGCAAACTGGTAGCCAGGGGCATCCTTTAACCTCTGCTGTCGCAACAAGCAACTACGCCATCGATCCGTGGTGCAGTATTTTTCATTAGCTGGTCAAAGCGAGTTTAACGAGAACTCTCGAGAAACCCGAGTATTACATATGCACTAAGGCTACCTTACGCCCAAAAGAGTTTCTTGAGTGCTATGAGCCAAATGATAGAAAGGAGGTCTTGTGTCACTAAGGTACTGAACGAGGACACCCCTTTGACAAGGTTGATTTTTGGGCTTAAAATAGATATGAGTTGTGCGGGTGTAACTCAGCGGTAGAGTGCTTGCTTCCCAAGCAAGACGTCGTGGGTTCGAATCCCATCGCCCGCTTGTGTTGACACTCAGCAGCCAGCAAAAATATAATTAGAAAATGCGGATAAAGCTAAATAACAAGCAATTAGCGGGGTTATCACATCACCTTCCTTTCGAGGTGGTATTGGAAGACCCGAGAGATGTTAAGGGTTTACTGGAAATATTAGGCCATAATATGCCTTGGGATGATATGGGGCTTAACAAATTTGGCGATCCCCTCAGAAAGCCAAATAGAGTAACGTTCTCTGTGGATGCAGTTGACGGTGGGTTTATCTGTGACATTCACCCCGCTTTCGCTTGCTACATTTCCAACCTTTTGACCTCAGAAAAATAAGCTGCGCATTACTACAGGGTTATGGGCCGTTAGCTCAGTTGGCAGAGCACCTGACTTTTAATCAGGGTGTCGGGAGTTCGAGTCTCCCACGGCCTATCTCAAAGCTAGATACAGCACCTGACTTTCAGAATGAGCGTAATGTTACGCTAAATCGTAGACTATCTGCTAATTGTGATTTAAGCTGTAAGAGTAAGGAGTTTGCATTGACTACTCTCTCCGATGCTTCAGCAGCTTACCGCATCTGTGCAAAAGCCGAAGGGAAATCACCGCGGACAATTGGCTGGATAAGCGATGCTGTGCGTTACTTCAGTGAATACCTGGGTGGTGACGTTGACCTTGAGAAGATAACTAGCAACGAGCTGCGTGGTTTTATTTCTGCCTGTCAGCAGAAAAAAACATTTAGCAATCATCGTTTCACTAGACCACAAACTAAAATGTTATCGCCAGCTTCGGTAGCAAGCTATACCAGGGCAATCAAAACCTTCTTCAGCTTCTTAGAACGCGAAGAACTCCTTCATACTAATCCAGTTAGGAAGGTGCGAATACCAAAAATCCCAAAAAAGATTATGCCTTGCTTCAGTGAAAGCGACTTGGAAAGACTCCTGGCAGCACCGGATAAGAAGACAACTCAAGGATATAGAGATTATGTGTTTATGCTTACATTGCTTGATACGGGGGTTCGAGTATCAGAGCTATGTGGCCTCAAGCTTGAAGATGTTGATTTGAGCAATGGTTATCTCCGAGTTATGGGCAAAGGTGCCAAGGAGCGCTACGTACCTGTCGGTATGAAGTTATCAAAGGCGCTGCTCAAATATAGGATGACGTGCAGGCCCAACGATAGCGGCTACGATAACTTCTTCCTGACTAAAGATGGTAGACCACTTGTGAAAAGGCGAGTCCAATCCTTAATCAGAGAATACGGGAGTAAGATGAACATAACGACTAGGTGTAGTCCTCACACGTTCAGGAGTTCAAGTGCCGTGCTCTATATCCGAAATCAAGGCGACCCATTTAGCTTGCAGAAGCGATTGGGACATAGCAGTTTGACGATGACACGGCATTACTGCGAATTAGCTGATAATGACGTACGAGCAGCACATCTCAAGCACGGCGTGGCTGATAGGTTGAAAGTCTAGGTTTAAATCAAGGAGTGCCTCTACGGACTCGAACACTGCCGTGGAAGTGTTCATAATTTAGGTCCAGCTTCATATTTAGGACTTCTGACTTGAACTCATTGCCCTTCAGCGTATGAAAAGGCCTTGTGAGGTCCGTTTCCAGGGTTATAATCCAGTCTCGTCCACATTTCTCAATATTATGAATTCGCTTTCTTATATACTCCGGTATTAAGTCCTTCCTCCCCTCCATCCAGTATTTGCAGTAGCGCTTACACTGGGCTGGTGACTTGAAGGCATAATGCTTGGCAAATATCTCCAAACTGCATTTCCCCTGTCTGCTTAATTCGTCTTCTCGTTCCTGTTTTAAAGCTATATCCATTTTCCCTCCCGAAATGAGCGTAATGTTCTCCTAAATGCGTGACGCCTCTTTAAAAAACCTATATCTTTTAAAGTAACAAAAAAAGTGAGGGAACGCAAACATGGCAAAATTCGTGATTAAAGTTGATGACAGAACCGGGGTCACTTACTTTCCGAAAGAGATAAGAAAGGAAGGGTTCATCGGAGCGGTAGAGGGTCTCCCCAATGCTCGGACGTTCACATTAATCCGTCCTGGAACCAAGCTTACTGACGTTGCCAAATCACTGGAGCTGGTCATGGCTGAAATCAAACATAGGATAGAACTTGGAGAAGATGAATAAAAGGAAGTAGCCCCAGCTTCGACCCTTGCTGAGGCTTGCGTAAGGAGGGGATTGTATGAACGATTTCCTTGAAGACCATAATAAAGCCCCCACTAAGGAATGTCAAACCACATACGAGATTCTCAAGTTCCTTCGTGCGTTCATTCCTTATGTCCATGACGCAATCGAGGATATGGACCGCGCTGCAGAGGATGACCGCAACTCTCTTGGTTCGGTCTTATACGAAGGGATAAAGTCCCTCCCCGACATTTCTCTGCAACTCGCTGAGCTAAGTGACATCAAGGACGACATTCACACACTCGCTGAGGCTACGTCGGATGTTGCCAATCAGTTTCAGAAGCTCAACGAAAACCTTGAAGTTTTCATTTACAACGTCAGCCAAAGCACTGTGCCATGCCGTGTTGATGGTAATGGTCACAGAGAGGGGCCAAAGAGGGCTAAAAGGAAACCGAAACTACAGATAGAGGAGTTCGTGCAATGGTGACTAGCATACGATTGTCTATCCAAGCATCAGCTAAGGATTTCTCCGACTCATTCGTTAGGAATGAGATAGAACTGGTCAAGCTTGAAGGCGACCCGGACTCCCCAGATTATGAACTTCGAGATACAAGAAATCCCCGTATTTATCCCACCGTGAGATTGCCAGGGGACACATATTTAAACCTGCATCGGGTCCGTGCCAAGGTCTTCCACGCTTGCGGCATCATCCCATTCCCAGGATTAAACCAAGAGAAGTGGTTAACAACAATCGCTCGTAAAGCCGACCGTGGTGAGGTTGAAATTGTGGAGGGCCCCGATATGTCCTTGAGCTTTCAAATCTTGGAAGCGGTTGAAAGCTCAATAACGAGCCGAGGTAGGGGGAGTGAGTTTTCCGACCTCATGGCGGGTTGCTTTATCGAGAGAGAATACGCCGGACGGAGATATTGGTGGCTGTGGCCTTATCGATTGGTGAGGGGAATAGTAGCGCACGGTCGGGACGTGGACCCACGATTCCGTCTTGGGTTTCCTGTGAAAAGGTCCACCATTTGGCAGGCTCTTAGACAGGTCGGCGTTGTCTCACTCTCGCAGAGGTTTGGAAACAAGGTGACGAGATGTTGGGGCATTGATGTCGAGAAGCTCTACAAAATTCTGGGAATTGAGGAAAAACCTGTTGATTGACTGTAACACTTTTTGTAACACTTGGTACGTAACATTTCGCTTTTTTCATGTTTGTTACATAGAAAATGTTACAGGTTATGTTACAGGGAGGAGAAATGCTAGACCGCTTACGACATGAATTAATCGAGAAAAACTTAGGCTTGCCGCCTTTATATCGTCCTGATGAGGAAAGACCTATCGCTGCTAAAAAGGTCACAAAACGGAGACCTCGGGCTAAGTCAGGCAAGCCGACTCTAAGTGAAAGAATGGCTGCATTAGAGAAAAAGTTCACTGATTTCGAGCGGAGACTAGAATTCCTTGAGAAAAAAGAAAACTGATTACTGCCCACCTCCTTTATTGGGAATGGGCGCTCAGCAGGTCGAAGCTGGGCGCCCTTGTCCCAAATGAAGGTGGGTAGAATCATTGAATGAAAAGGGGGTTAAGCGATGGGGCTAACACTGACTAGAGAGCAAATTGAGAGGCTTAAGAGAGATGACGTGAAGGATGAAAAAGCAGCACTGATTGAGACGCTAGGGAGGCTGGTAGACGTTTTGTCCCGCTTGGAAGCTGTTTTAGCTCAACTCACGGAACGAGTAGGCGGAAATACATAGACATCGATGGTAATTGCACGTTCTGACGGTTTGTTCACAAGGTGCAAAACCGAACATTGGAGGAGGCTGCTAAAATTTAAGCCTCCCGGAACTCGACTATTGGTTGCAATCAACGATGAGTGAAAGTGTGTGGTAGGTTATGATTGCTGCTGTGCCTGCCTCTTCTCCTCCTCCCAGCTTGACTCGCTCCAAATCTCAATGAAATCATCCGAGCCAACGACCACCGCAACATTCTTGATGCCAACTCTATCCCTCAGATGCTTTGGAACCACAAAGCGTCCCCGTGCATCTAGTCTCAATTCTGGCTCTTGGCAAGGATAGACTGCAATGAATCGGTTCTCTGTGTCTAGTGATAATTCCAGGCCATTCACAAAGTGGTGTCTGAATTTAGGCGGAACAAAGACACGTCCTCTATCAGCTTTGACGTAGTATTCAGTAAACATCTACCTTAATGGTAACAAATTGCTTTCTATATTGATACCTCCCCAGGGGTAGGAATACCCTTGACATTTTTGGAAGGTACCTCTACCCTGGCCAGCCAAGATGGACGACGAATTAATCGCCAAAATTCTAAAGCTACGAGAGGAAGGACTGTCTATCCGTTCCATAGCTAAAGAAGTCGGCAAGTCCAAGTCCTTTGTCTTTAGCGTTCTCCACAAAATAGCTACGGAGGCAGCGGAAAAAGAGGTTGAGGAGGATGTCCAAGGGACGAACGTCCTGGGGACGGAAGAAGAAGTAGAAGAACCAGTCACCGAACCTGAAACCGAAGGGATTCCAAGTATCCTTCCCAAACCTAAAGCTAGTGAATTAGGCCAAAAAGGCCGTGAGGCCCTCGACGAACTGGCTCAAGTGGAGATTGACTATCGGAAGCGGATGCTGAGAGAAGCGGAGGAAACTAGATTGCTGGAGAGACAAGCTGTGGCTGCTGAGAGGTTGGCACGAGCCAAAGAGTCAGAGTTAAAGACTCTGTTAGCTCAAGTAAAAGTCGGAGGCAATAACAACGATATGGTTCAGCTTGAGGTAAGTAGCTTGCGAGAAGAAATCGCCGAGCTTCGAGAGTCTAGAGACGAGACCAGGCGTGAGCTTGAGAGCCGAATTGTTGCTGGTCAGATTGAGACGCTGAAGCACGAGATTGAAAAGATTGGTCAAACTGGCAAAACTCAATATGATGTAATCGACTCGGCGATAAAAGAGGGGAAATCTTTCTTACAAGAGGCTTTGCCAGGTTTTTGGTCTGAACTCAGAGGTCTTCGGGAGATAGTTGTCAGGGCAATGACAAATCCGCCACCGATGCCAGGCATGATGATGGGAGCTCCACAGCCAATCACTGACTTCCAGGCTAACGCACTGGCTCGACTTTTGAGTGTTAAGGAAAAGCTTTTCAGCGGCGAGCCACTGACATTGGAAGAACGACAGCTTCTAGCAAAGGACCCGATTATCGAGTTTCCCTGCCCTCGGTGTAACAACAAGCAGTCTCTCAACATAATCGAGGTAGCAAACCAAGGGACTGAAATCACCGGCGAGTGCAGACTCTGCGGTTATACGATTGAGATTAACCGCTTGGTTCGAGCATATCTAGGTGAACCGCTCATTCAGACTTCAACGATTGGAGGTGAGATACATGAGTAACAACGACGTTAACAATCTATTACCTATGATGCCCAACGAAGGCCCGCCTTTGCCTCGTGCTCTTGGCGTAACGTGGGGAGGGGGAAGTACAGCTTTAGCCACGACTAAAGCTGCACCGATAATTATCAAGGCAACTAGAACGGCAACCCCTGCCCAGACTGTTGTGCAACCCGCATCCCCTCAGTCCCTTTCTGAAGCTGAATTAAGAAAGTTGGTAAAGGGACATCCATGGGCAACAAAGGCAGAACTGCTTGATATTTGGCAGTCTCAGCAACGGCAGATTGAGCAGAAAAAACAATATAAAGCAGAACAGAAGAAGATTCACGAGCAACAGATGGCAGCCATCAGCACACACGCCGCTGTGGAGGCGTTATCCGGCTACAGGCCGCTTTATGTGCCAGCGAGAAAATAGGAAAATGCCTTGAGCGGGTTTAAATTCTCTCTGGTTACCGCTCAAGGGGGTTGGAGACCCAGCACCCAAGTCCCAATGTCTCCGAGGGTCAGAGGTCGAACTGAGCCTCGGAGACAACTCTTTTTTAGGAGGAGAAATGCCAAAAACAGTGGGAATCTTCGTCAGGGATGAATTCATCAACGCTGGCGACAAAGGTTTAATCGTCGCCGACCTCTTTAAGAAATTCCGCCAGGAAGATAAAACGAATGCCACCTATTCGTCATTCTGGCGATATGTTAATAATTACCGTCTGCTTGGATTTATTGAGCCCACGGGGAAAACAAAGCGAGCAAGAAGGATAGCTGGCAAACGTGTCTTGAAGGATAAGAAGTTTTACCGGATTACGGAAGACGGCGGAATTAACGACACGAAACACTTAAGGTCATGGTCTAATCCCATAACTGCTTTGTATCCGCAGTTTGGCTCTGAGTGGAAAAAAGAATATCTAATTAAATGGAGACAAAGGCGGGCATTACTGCCATCCAACCGGGGAAGACCAAGATTTCAGAGTCTTTCTGCTCTTAGTTCCTAGCGCAAAACGCAAAAAAGAAGCGAGAGTAAGAGAGAGAAAGAAGAAAGACAATTTCTTTCAGCTTCAAATTCGCAAAAAATATTGACAACAAAAACGCCGTTTGCTACGTTGGCCCCGCAAAAAAAATTAAAACAAGGAAAGGAGGTGATAACAATGACAGCGAAGGAAATCGAGAAGTCTGTAGAGACTATCCTCAGTCCCAAGCGTAACAGCCGCCAGCTCAAGCATCAATATCTCCATATCGGCTTCACGCTAGATGGCGAAGATGGCAAGGTCATGCGGCAAACCTTTGAGAAGCTTGGCATTTCCAGCGTCGCCGGATATGTCCGAGAACTGGTCTTAGCTGACCTCAAAAAGCGGTTGAGCAGCACACCGCAGAGCTAGTCGCTCTCAAGCCAAAGGAAGACAGAAGGTCTTCCCTTTGGCACGTTCTTTTTGATACGGGGATACCGAAAGAGGAGGTTCGATGTTTTGGCATCTACCAGAAGTAACACAGGACTCCATTGACGGATTCGGTGAGGAGGGTGTCACTGAAGTCGTTATTCATTACGATGACCTACTAACCGAACTAGATAGAGTCAATCCCAAATTAGCTCACGTTGTCCGAGCCACCAGCGAAATTGCAGCGGCAGCGGTTACAGATAACGCCGTGCTAATTGAGGAGATAACGGCGGAATGTGAAGTCGCCATCCTAATAGTGCTTAGACTGGTTTCTCGGGCTTTAGAGGCAAAAGCAATGGAGAAAACGTTGAAACTGGAAAGGAGGTGATATGAAACAAATTGAGAAGCCATTTGATACTGTCACTAAATTCCCATGAGTTCGGGAAGTGAACAAAAAGGGGTATAATGAAAGCACGGATGGCCCAATTGACTGAGGTAATTTCAAGGGAGGTAAGAATATGAAAAAATGTTTGTCTTGCAATACTGAAAATCAAGACGATGCCAAGTATTGCGCACAGTGCGGGCGAGTTCTAGTACAGCCTTTGGACATAGCGCCTGAGAGGGAACTGAGGAAAATGCGGAGCGACGCTTTGGGCAATGGTATAGGGATTGGCATCGGTATAATGTTCTTTGTAGGCGGTGGAATTTTTCGTTCAGTAATCATCCCTTTGTTAGCTCCCCTCGCCTCTACAGAGGATATACCCTTATTGAAAGCTTATGGGAACGTAGGCCTACTCATTTGCATAATTGGGGGCCTCATCTTATTGGGAGTAGGTATAGCATGTGAACTTGTTCAAAGAGCCAAGTTAAGGGGCCATTAACTGAATGGCGTCATAAGAATTCCTAGACTTAGTCTTGGGGAGTGTCAACTAATAGAAAAACTCTCAAACCTTAGAGGGATTTTGTATCAAGGCGATTAAACGAATATAGGAGGTTATATGAAACAAAGAGCACCTGACTTAACAGATTCCAGACTACTAGACCAGCTTTGCGATGCTGTTATCTCAAAGCTGACACAATCGCAGATACAGCACCTGACTTTTAATCAGGGTGTCGTGGGTTCGAATCCCTCACGGCCTACCATAGGTAATAATATTACCTTACTTCAGCTTCAAATAGTACTTTTCCCCTTAAAAGCGTTTCGTAGTTTGAATTGATTGATGGGTAATTTTGTTACCTTTTTCAACCATGCCGGGTTAACCAATCCCCTTCCCTGTGTATTTCAACCAGCAGTTAGGCCAATTGAAACCATAACCGTTACATTTATCTATATTCCCTAATTCCAGGGAGAGATAGACAGGCATTCCTCACTCATGTTGAACGTACTGTTTGCAACTACCTTTTCGGAAACTATCAGAGAAGCTGAAAGAACAACCAGTAGGCCCGTGCATTAACTGTCGTCAGGGGAATACCTATCTTGACAAACTCCCAGAAGGTCAAGGTTTGTCTTGCCTTCCTTTCAGCGTTTTGGATAACGATGACGTTGCTCGGTGCGCCGAGGATGAAGAGGTTGCCGGCAATGGTGCTGTCTGCCGCCAGGGCCAGCATTTCCTTAGTCGCTGTACCCAGATGACTCAGCACAGGCCGGTAGTGTGCTACTAGCGGGACATTTGATATTAACTGGCTTAGCGCAATACTTACCCCCATAATTATACCGACGGAATGGAGATTGAGGCGCAGGTCAGCAATCAAGTTTTGGAAGCACCCGGAGCCCCAGACACTCACCACCAGGACAAACATCGCCGCGAAGAAAATCAGAAAGAAACCTTTACAAGGCGCAGTGGATAAGTTATTATTAAACAAAATCAATATTTTGTTTCCTAACAATAGACAATAGGAAACGGGAGTTTCTTAATGGACACCGCGCTATTCAAAAAGAGCCCATCCGGTAAGCTGGTCCGGGCAACCGGAGGATACTGGGCTTTTGTTCCGGGTTCTCTGCCTCCAAAGCTAGAATGGGATGACGCTCTGGTAACGGCCATGTCCAAAGCTGACATAGCTCTGGGAACCCTTTCCGGCCTGGGCGAAACGCTTCCCAATCCGCACCTGCTTATCTACCCCTTCATCAGGAGAGAGGCGGTCCTATCCTCGCGCATCGAGGGCACGCAGTCATCGCTATCTGACCTCTTGCTGTTTGAGGCGACACAGATCGAAAAAAGGGGTGATGTCAGAGAAGTCCAGAATTATGTGAGCGCTATGGAATACGGATTGAAACGGCTGAATGAGCTTCCACTAAGCCTGAGGTTTATCCGTGAGCTGCATAGTGTTTTGATGGAAGGGGTACATGGACAACATGCTACTCCCGGGGAGTTTCGTCAGTCGCAGAATTGGATCGGCAGTCCCGGTGCGGTTCTTAACGAAGCGATCTATGTACCACCGCCAGTTCCGGAGATGCAGGAATGTCTCGACCAGATGGAGAAGTTCCTCCACGCCGAAACCAGGCTTCCTACGTTGGTCGAGGCGGCACTCGTACATTACCAGTTCGAGGCGATTCATCCTTTCTTGGATGGTAACGGGCGTATCGGCCGGCTACTGGTCACCTTGTTCTTGTGCCAAAGAAATGTCCTCAGCAAACCGTTGCTTTATCTGAGTGCATTCTTCGAGCAACACCGCCAAGAGTATTACGATCTTCTCCTTAAGGTAAGCAGTACCGGTGCATGGCGGGATTGGATAGAGTTCTTCTTGAGTGCGGTCATGGAGCAGTCCGGGGACGCGGTATCAAGGTCTCGCCGTCTACAGGAGCTTCAACATGGGTATATGCAGCTCGCAATGGAGAACCGTTTGGCGCCGACAGCGGTACAACTGGTAGAGCTTGTTCTCATGAAACCAGTGTTGAATTCAAGAACAGTCCAGGAACATCTGAAAGTCACACCTCAGGGCGCTCGGAAGGCGATAAAGGCGCTCGTAGAAGCTGGTATTCTGACAGAGGTTACTGGTCGCAAACGCGACAAGGCTTATGCAGCGAAGGAAGTCATCCAGGCGCTGGATGGAGAAATGGCACCCGAGTAGCTGATCTAGTGATGACACAGAGGACAACGTGAATCATCAAGAGCACTATGCAAGCCCAAGTGAAAAAATGCAGGAGCAACAGAAGACCTTATTGCTCCTGCTAGTTGGTGCGATTGTCTTCGCGTTCCTCATGGGTATGCTGGGGAACTTAGTGGTTAATCATTTCATGACCGATACATCTTCTTTAGGAAAAACCCTGTCATTTCTGCTGCCTACTTTGGCTACAATTTGCCTTTGTTACTTCTTGTACTATCGTTATGTCTTTGTCCCGTATTCCTGGATTAGGAAAGAAGCGATAGTTCAGATTATTTACGATATACAAGATGCTGAAGTAATACCTGACCCCTTTGACGGTTATTATCCGCAGCAATTAGCCTGGCAAGCATTTGTCAGATTCAAGTCCAGCAATACGGGAATGGCAACGGAAGGGATCAAAGCTGACATCGGCGCCGTAGCCCAAGGGAGACACAGGCACATACTCACTGACCTATTTGAATACTTGCTTCTACTGCAACTACGTAGCGAATTATACTTCCCCACCAGGACTAATCCAGCGACTGATGAAACTCCACGGAAACTTCCTGATGCTATCGAGAAGAATATATTTGTTGCATTCTTTAGAGACCTGAAACCGGCTAATATCGTGGACTCTTCAATGCAGCATGTGGAGCCTAATTTGCCCAAGGACGTGAGAGTCGACTATTGCTCGCCTGCTCCGACGCAAGCTGGGTTTATCGACAGTTTTCATATTGGTCTCGCCGGAAGGTATATTGATGTGCGTATCACTGCTTCGATGATTTCCATGTCTATGATTCAGACTCTGAAATCAGGTGCTGCGCCAGTTTTCGACGCCATGTATATCAGGAATTATTGGGAGAAAGAACTCTTAGCGAAGCTCCCCTCACTTAGAAAAGTCGTGTTCCATGTTGACATACAGGCGCGTGCTAGACTTAGGTTTGGAATTGTTAGGAAGTTAGCATATCTGGATTGGGCAGATGAATTGGCCAACAGGGTCACAACAAGTGGTCAAATGGGAAGTTTTGATTTTATCGAGTTCAAAAAGAACAGAATGGAAAAACTGCTACTGAATATTTATGAAGACACCCGAGAGACCAACGAAATGGTAAAGAAATTGAGGGAGCAGCGTCAAAGTCGTTAGCGTATACTATCGAGGAATCCAAACATTGGCGCCAAGTTTTTTAAACGTTAATATCTTATCGTGTAAGGATATTAGACTTTTCATCGCTTTGATTAACTCCAGACACAATAGACTCATACTGCGGGTCTGGGACAGGACAGAAGCAAATGCTGCAAGGCTAGAATCAACCCCTTCTTCTCAAAGGAAAGTTCGGAATGCTTCCAATGCGGGCTACCAAAAAGAACTGACCCATAGCTAAGCCCTAGCTGGGCAAAACCACCCGAAGACCAGGGTGGTTTTCTTTTTTGCCAAAAAGCGACACCCTGATTGGCCCTGGAATTCGGCGGAAATTTGAGCCTCCTACTTGCCTGCTGGACAATTGTAAAAGAGGGCAGGCAGGACTATCATGAAACTAGGGGAAATAAACCTCAAATGGGTGGAAATCAAAATGCCGGAACTCGATTTGGCCAAGCTTATAATTCACTTCGCGCACTCGAACACGGCCGAGGGAAAATCACCAAAGACTGTCAGTTGGTATTCCGAGATGCTCTCGGATTTTGTCAGATTCATGACGCCAAACGGTAAACACGCTATCCTCGCCAAATTCCACGTGGGGCAACTATCAGAGAGTTCATCATCCGTGAGCAGGAGAGACAGGTCTCTCCATATACCGTCCAAGGCAAAGTTCGGGCTCTCAAGGCCTTCAACTCTTGGCTCCATGCCGAAGGCTATCTCCCCAACAACCTGCTCGCCGGACTCAAGTTGCCCAAAACTCCGAAAAAGATGGTGGAGCCCCTGACCACCGTCGAGATTGAGCAGCTGATAGGCGCTCAGAATCCGCTGACTGCCATTGGCAGTCGTGACATTGCCATTCTGATCACTCTCCTCGACACTGGCTTGAGATGCAGTGAGCTATACGCATTGCGTTTGCAGGACGCACACATTGAGGAGGGCTATCTCAAGGTGGTGGGGAAGGGCAATAAGGAGCGGTTAGTGCAGTGATAAATTGTCTTCCTTAGCCAAGCGACCCAGCAGAAGTGGAGCGAGCCGTGGCGTATAGTGGCATCGCTGACCTCTGCAAAGTATGAGGCTGTAAGCCGCCTTCGCCCTCTTCAGTTCCAGCTAGTAGTGACTAAGGTACGGGAAGAAGGCACTCGGAAGTGGATGAAACAAAACTAAAACAGATTGACAACGCTATAAAAACGGTCTATAATTATAAATGAAAGACCATAGCCATGAATACTAATGTCCGTCGGCTGAGAGAGCTAAGGGCACTGTCACAAAGGGAGCTAGCCGCTCGTGCTGGTTTAAGTGTGACCACGGTCAATCGAATTGAAGTCAGCCAGCGCAAACCTATACCCAGAACGGTGCGCAAGCTTGCCGGAGCACTCGGCGTCTCTCCTGAAGAGCTACTGGCTCAACAGTCCCGGCTTATAGAATGAAATGATTTTGTCTTGGAGAATAGGATTACGCTTCTAGAGGAACATATTGGAGAGACGCAGCCTTTCAGCCTGGATGGTAAATCGCAAATGGTCAGCTACCTTACCAGACTTGACCCCTTCTCTGGTAACGTAGCCAAGATCTCAGAGGTAAGGGCGAAGAGAAGCATTGGCATTTCCGTTGATCTACATGTGCGGCCAGTTGAGAACTGCGACTTCTGCGCCTATAGTGAGCGAACCCCAACGGGACGTATCGAGCATGCCTGCGGCGCCGTATCGGTGCCCAACCGATATCCTTGGGAAAGGTACGACTGGATCACCATATACCCTCCTTTTACGCCCCACAAGCTGCTTCTCTCCGACCTGTATTTTGATGACCTGGAACGGATGATACACTCGTCCTTTGACCTGGCAATGGTCTGTGCCAAAGACCCCGAGGTCATCTCCTTTATGGATTTCACTAACTGGGGAGTGTTTGCTGGAGCGTCTCAACAACACCCCCACTCGCAGCGCAAGAGCGCCACCCGAGTCCCCAGCCCCACCGTGCGTAACGAGATGGAACGCTGTCAGCACCTTATGGAGCGCTACGGCAAGAACCCCTTCTTTTTGCTGGAGCAGGAGGAACGTAGCGATGGTCGGAGACTGATTCACGATGATGATGTCTTCATCGTCTCGGCATTTGCGCCGACCTGCCCTGATGAAATATTGATTTTTCCCAAGGAAGATATTGCCCACGTTGTCCAGACAAACGAATACGACCGAAGGCGGATCATCCAGCCCGTGCTAGGCATCTTCCCAGCCCTGTTTTTCTGCCGTGGCGTGACTGACCTCAATATAGCCGTTCACATGGCTACCTTTGCCGAAATGGAAGCGGCGCGAAAGTACTATCGCTGGCATATGCATATCTATCCGCGGCGTGCTAGATTGCCTGCTGACCGAGCCGGCTCGGAGATCGGGTTTGGCACGGACGTAATAGATGCAATGCCGGAGGTCACCGCAGAGTTGCTGCGCCGTTGGTACAGGCACGGCCCAGCGGAAGAGCTGTTGCTTAAGACCGGCGATGGCCACCCCCATCCCAAGTTAATGGAAGAATTCCGCAGGTTTATGAGTAACTGCCGCTAATTGGGTGGCGAATCAGCGCCTTGCCTCCGCAACCTTAGTAGCCAACCTGACTTTAACTCCCATCCTGCGCCGCAGGTCAAGGTAAGCCCGAGCGGCACTTCAACATCTTCTCCCGCAAGGTAACAAAAGGGCGCTTTGTGTATTATTGATAACAAAAGCCTCGATTGTTTAATCCACACTAAGAGGGCTGAGCATCTATGTGCGGATATGCAGCCTTTTTACTCTGGATTGCACAATGCAGGCAAATGTTACCCACGATTAAATATTGTAGACTATTGTTCGATCAGTCGTTCCATATGTTTCAGTAGAAGGGGCTTACGGAGAAAATGAAATATGGTAGGAGAGATGTTGTGAATAATAATGGATTGGTGGCAGGTCGTTTATTATCGGTGAGAATCAAAACCACCGGACGAGAGTAATTCTACCTGTTTCAAGCTCAATAGGGCTTCACCATTACAAAACTACCACTAGTAAGTCGGTTAAAAACCTAAATTTCAGCAAGGATTCTCTTGATTAGTTCCGTAGCAGTAGCTCTTCGCCCAATGAACTAGTCTCAATTCCGTGGGAGATTACTTATGGTGTCCAGTATATCCTGTGCTGTGAAGGGCTTAGTTATATAGCCGTTTGCCCCTAGACTTTCTGCCAGTTTCTTGTTGAGTTCGTAACCAGCTCCAGTTAGCATTATCACCGGGATTGTCTTGGTATCATCGTTCGCTCTAATCTCAGACAAAGCAGTTAAACCATCCTTTTCCGGCATCATCGTGTCCATGAATATGATATCTGGCTTATGGGTTTGAGCAAGCCTTACTGCTTGCTCTCCATTGCTTGCCTCTATAATAGAGTGTTCATTCCCCAAGATCCTCCTTACAGAATAGAGCACCGATGACTCGTCATCGGCAACAAGCACCTTCTTTTTTTTCAATGCTGATTCGTCAGCCACTGTAGTCACCTCCTTCATTCAATTCGTGAGCGTAGTTAGTCTCCTATTTTTGATCCTGTCCTTGATCTCGCTATAGTTTCTTTGACAATGCGGAGCAGTTTTTCGGCAGTATAAGGTTTCTGTAGAAATGGATACCCTCTGTCGCTTATCGCAGACCACCGCGATTTCTCATCAGCATAGCCACTGCTCAACACCACTTGAAGTTCCGGTTGGAGAGTAAGAAGCTGTTCGACAAGTTCAACGCCTGATTTCCCTGGAAGAACCACATCGCTGATCAGAAGTTTGAAATTACCATTTTCCGTGTCGAAGATAGTTAGTGCTGCTTCTGCAGATTCTACACTGGACACAAGATAGCCGTGTTCACTGAGAAGCCTCTGGGCACTGACTCGGATTGGCTCCTCATCCTCTACAAGGAGAATCCGTTCGCCATCACCATTCAGTCCCTCCACGGTAGAGACTTCGGCTTCAATTCTGTGTTTACCCTCAAACCCAGAAGAGAAGACTGGCAGGTAAATCTTAAATGTGGAACCTCGCCCCGGCTCGCTGTAAACATTTATCCAGCCTTTGCTCTGCTTTATAATACCATAGACAGTAGATAATCCGAGGCCGGTACCCTTGCCCTTAGCCTTGGTAGTGAAAAACGGTTCAAAAATATGCTCCACGATCTCTTTGCTCATACCAGTACCATTGTCTGTAACGGAAAGACGAACAAACCTGCCGGCTTTGGCTTCAGGAATACCAGGATTATCTCCCTCACCGAAAACTACGTTCTCTGTTCTGACAACAAGACTACCTCCATCGGGCATGGCATCGCGGGCGTTCACGATTAGGTTCATAATAACCTGCTCCATATTCGCCCGGTCTACTTTGACAGCCTGTAGTTGCGGCTCAAGAACCGTTTCGAGCCGAATATCCTCGCCGAGAATACGGGGCAACATCTTGTCCATGTCACTGATTACGGTATTTAAATCCAGTACTTCTGGTTCCACCACCTGGCGACGGCTAAAAACAAGGAGTTGTCTTGTCAGCGAGGCTGCCCGTTCCGCGGCTTTCTTTATCTCCTGGATATCCTGGAGCTTGGTATCGTCCTCTCTCATTTCTCGAAGCAACATATCGGTGGAAACAGTAATCACCGTCAGCAGGTTATTGAAATCATGGGCTACACCTCCAGCCAAGCGACCGATGGCTTCCATCTTCTGCGCTTGACGTAGCTGTTCTTCAGTCTTGCGCAATGCTTCCTCCGCCGCCCTGCGCTCCGTGACATCACGGAAAATACCCTGACTGGAGATTATCTTGTCACCCAAGCGACGCGGTGCTGCTGTTCCCTCTATGTGAATAGACCGGCCATCCTTGGCAACAAAGGTCGCTTGAACATTATCTACGGATTCGCCACTCATAACCTTAGAGAACAGTTCCATGCAATGTGCTTGCGAGTCGGGATGAATGATATTGAAAAGGTTCAATCCGGGCAACTCTGATTCAGTATACCCGAGGGTATCCATCCAGGCACGATTAGCGAAGATAA
Source organism: Dehalococcoidia bacterium (assembly GCA_034414335.1). Classification (GTDB taxonomy): domain Bacteria; phylum Chloroflexota; class Dehalococcoidia; order GIF9; family AB-539-J10; genus RBG-13-51-36. The sequence goes on along the minus strand of DAOUMB010000022.1, from coordinate 1,157 downwards.
TGCTACCATCGGGAGCCACGCTTTGAATCATATCGTGAGCACTCTGAAATAAAGAGCGATACCGCTGTTCGCTCTCGTGCATCCGTTCCTCTGCCTGCCTGCGCTCGGTAGTGTCTCTTAGGATAGCCAAATCTCCTACTATTTTGCCATTCCTTTTCATGGCCACCGCGTTTATCTCAATGGTTACTAATTGCCTGTCCTTTCTAATCATTTCGACTTCATACGGTGGAACATTAATACCGACCATCCTCTTCATGAAATTCTTTACTATGATGGCCAAGCTTTTCTTAGTCATCATTTTTGTTAGTGACCTGACATTCTTCCCTAGTAATTCTTCCCTTTCATAGCCACCGATGTCTTTGATCTTTTCGTTAACATCTAGTATTTTGCCTCTCCTATCAATCAATATCAGGATATCGTTAGCCGACTCAAAAACTGTTCGATGCCTTTCCTCCGCCAGCTTGTACTCGGTTTCTTTCTTTTCAAGTTCTGCTACGCGCTGACGCAGAGTTTCCACTTCTGAAATCAATTTTTGTCTATCTATACTGGCGCTAACCATCTCTCACACTTATTCTATGGTGGTTCAATCTTTTGAATGTGATTGACCTTAGCCTTTAATCTGGTTAGGTCATCATCGGTAAACAATCTCCAATCCCTGTACCTCACATCAATGAATAAGCCCGGCCTAACCCAGCGTAAAAACGTCATCCGACTAATACCCAGCCATTGCACAGGTTCCCGAGGTTCTATAATATCTTTGATTGTTTACTATTCTGAGCATCCCTTGAATCCTTCGATAAGTTGTAACCTTAAACTTAACATAATTGATTATACTCGCATGACCTGCGAAAACAATCGCCCAAAAGTACCAACTCATAGTGGAAAATAGTACTAGGAGGGTCAGACTACCGAAGGTCCTGCTTCATGTTAAATTACTAGTCGTTAAGCACAGGTAGCATCACCCTCTAATAGGAGCATGCAAACTCTGCCGGAACTGTATGTGGTCAGCAAAAGTAAGACAGATAGACCTTTGCAAATAGTGGACACTTCAGAGGACATTGCCCTGATGCAGGATGCTTTTATTATATTCTTTTGGAAAGATGTAGTGCTGGCGGGGCATTGACTATTTCGCTATTCTGTTACACATGGTACCATTG
>DAOUMB010000021.1:0-4179 GCA_034414335.1 Dehalococcoidia bacterium | reverse complement strand
GCAGGCCCGGCCCCTCTCTTACGACAGAGAGGGGGGGCCGCTCACTTTATTATGGCTAGCACACTGAGAGCCAAATGTAGGCGTTTTTTGAGGGTGGTCAATGTTTTATGCCTAGGGTATACCTCCTACGAAAGCATAGTGCAACTCTTTATCGACCATTTGTCTGTTTAAATTTCCTTTCGGCATTATTTTCTCTTTTCAGTCATCCTCCTATCCGTCGAGGCAAAGCCTCCACACAATAACCTTCGACCCCGGCCCCCTAACCTTTCTGAGAGCTCGATGTTTTATACCATCAGCTAGGAGAGAACGAGGGCGGCCGGGGCTAAATTCCTTCTTGCCCTTCTGTTCCTTCTCTCGTAGAGGCGCTCCCGCTCTGGGGCTTCTATCGCCCCGTCGGGAATGGACATACGCACGGCCTCTATGGCGCTTCTCACGTTGTCTATCCGCTCGATGTCGCAGATTAGACGGATAAGGCGCTGGTTAACGTACTGCGGCAAGTCGGCTATCCTTCTGACAGCCTCCGCCCTGGCTTTAGCTTCGCTCAGAAACGCATCTGCCAGGTTAACCTGGTGCTCTACCTCGTCCATAGCCTCGCTCACCTTGACGGCACTCCACTTGATGGGCATAGTTTCACCTCCTTTCTGGGCACATTTGGCTGTAAAAACAAAAAACGGGAGTTCACTTAAGAACTCCCGTCCTTTGCTTTGGGTTGGGCTGTAAGCGTTCTATTCGGCTTTTACTGGCTGTTTGGCTCGGCTGCGCTTTGCCTTTGGCTTGGTAGCCTCTGGCTCGGCTTCTGGCTCGGTAGGCTTGGCTTCTCCCCTTGCCTCTCTGTCGGCTTTGGCTTGCTCATTAGCCTTGTCGGTCATCATCGGCATTACCACCAGTTGATAACCGTCGGCGGTAAAGAGCATTGGGCTGTAGGCATTGTTGAGCTTAAGCTCTGCCATACCCCCGCAAGCCTTGAGAGCGTCGGCAAAGTATTGACCGTCTATCCTCACAAAGCCTTGACCATCGGTGTCGGCTGATAGCTCGGCTTGCCCCTTATCATCGGTATTAGCCAAGACTATCTTACCGTCGCCGATAGTTAAGTCTATCGGGTAGGCTTTGCTGTCGGATAATGCTTTGAGTGAATTGACCGCCTTGATTGCCTCTACAGAGACGTGAACACGATGAGCATCTAAGTATACTTATTGAAGCCTTAATCGAAAGGAACGAAGTTAAGACCGAGACCGTGATGTTAGTGTAGCGGTCTCGGTTTGTTTTTTAATTGAATGCCGAGAACAAGAAATGAAGGCTTATCTTGATGCGGAAGAGGTCAAGCTTGTGGAGAAAGCAGCCACCTGCTTCAGAGACAGGTTACTGATCAGGCTCCTTTTCCGATTGGGCTGCCGTATTAGTGAGGCCTTAGCCCTGAAGGTAGAAGATATAGACTTTGCCGAGGGCACGGTTACTATAGAGCATCTTAAGACGCGTATGAAGTTATCCTGCCCCCGCTGTGCCGCTAGGCTTGGCAAGAGCCACACCTATTGTCCTAAGTGTGGGGTAAAAGTGGAAAGAGTAGTCGCTGAAGAAAAAGAGCATTGCCGGTTGAGGACTTTGCCTGTTGATAACGACACCTTAGAAACGCTGGCTGACTTCATTAGAAGGGATAAGACAAGAGGTCTCATCTTTCGCATTAACAGGCATCGGGCTTGGCAGATTATAAGAGAGTGCGCTGAGAAAGCTGAACTGCCAAAGTTGATTAATCCTGAGACTGGCAAGATACACGGGGTAAGCCCTCACCGACTGAGGGACGCCTTTGCTGTTCATGCGGTAAAGCTCAATGATTCTGGCGATGGGCTCAGGCTCCTCCAAGAGCACCTGGGGCATGCCAGCTTCAATACTACTGCCAGGTATAGAAAGGTCTCTGGAGAGGAGCACAGGGAGTGGTATCAAAAACTATGGCGGAAGACAGACTCAAGACTATCTCGCGTCAGTGGGAAAAAGCGAGGATAAGGTATCAAAATGACACAAGTTACCCGCATTCGCGACCTCAAAGGATACCCCCAGTCCGAGCATGTGGATCGGCTTATTGGCGCTGCTACTAACCGCAGGGATAAGGCTTTTATTTCCACGCTGGGGAAGACCGGAATACGTATTTCTGAAGCCATCCAATTGACGGTAAGTGATATTGACTTCAAGAGGGAAACTTTAACAATCATACATCTAAAAGAGCGCGTGAGGTTGAAATGCCCTAACTGTGCAGAGCTTTTAGGTAAACGGCATCTTTTCTGCCCAGCGTGTGGAAACAAGGTAGACCAGGCTATACGGGAGAAGGTCGAGCAACGGCGACAAAGGGTGATCCCTGTTGACCGTAATACCTTGCGGCTTCTCGATGAATATCTCCGATGGCGGCGTAAATTCCCTTATCGCGGTCCGCTGGTATTTCCGTTCACCCGTCAACGCGGCTGGCAACTGGTTGAAAGAATTGGCCGGCATGCAGGGATAGCAGGGCTCCATCCCCACAGCCTCCGTCATTTGCTGGCTACGACGTGGGTAGCTAAAGGTCTTGACGTGAAGAAGCTCCAGGTACTACTCGGCCACGCCAGCATAGCCACCACCATGGAGTATGTCGATTCTAATTTTGAGCAGCTAAGGTCCGAATACGCGAAACTTTGGGAAATCAAAGAGGATGAAACAACGTAGGCCAAGGATTAAAAAAGCTCGGAAAAAGCCATCCTCGGAGAAAAAACTGAGGGACCCTCCTCAGATAACCATTCCCTGGGGAAGGGGTGCTTCGGAGTATCGTCCTGGGCTGTTTACAAGACAGTATTTTGAAAAGCATGGTGAGGCATGCGCGGCCGATATCTACTATGCTCTAAGCCAAGAGATTGAGCGCTTAAACAAGGAAAGAATTGAGATAGGCGAAAAGCCATTCCGGAGACCGAACTACTCCAGTTTCAGCAGGTATATGCACTGGTTCCTGATACTAGGACTCATAGATCGGACCGACAAACGGGAGTCGGCCATCTACGATTTCTTGCAGAAGCGTGTCTTCTACAGGTTGACTGACAAAGGGAGAGCTGAAAAAGACCCATGGGGAGACCCGGTGAGAGCAGTGCACCCCGAGTTTGGTTAATTAAATCAGGCAATTTGCCAAGATTCCGACTTGGTCCAGCAATGGGGGGAGAGAACAATCATCCTGCACTCTAGCAGCACAGAGTTGTTATGACTGTTTCGGTGTCTTGCGGTGTTGCAGTTGGCTGGTCACAGCACTGCTACAGTGAAATCTATTACTAACTGAGCCTGTGTAACCCATGTGCGGCAGTGTATAAAACAGCGATGAGGAGGACGGAGTGGATGGCCATGGTAAACCTACATGGTAAACGTCAGGGTAAACGACATGGTAAAGGGAGGGTAAACCACATGGTAAAGGGGAGGGTTAACCTATGGTAAAGGGTAAGAATAGGCCACCATCCAGAATAAGATATGAACAAACCCATCCGGTTATTGCCATTAGAGTTGATAAGGAAACGGCCGAAAGACTGAAAGACCTGGCAAAGGAATCTGGCAAGAGCCTGGCAACCCTTATCAAAGAAAACCTTGATATGCAAGAAGCGGAACACAACGAGGCATGGGCAAAAGGCTATGATGAAGGCAGGAAGGAATACCAAATCTGGTACTATTGCGATGTGTGCGGTAAGAGAATAAACGTAACCCCAAACAGTGATAGCCATAAGGCTTTGATTAAGTGTATGAAAGAAGGCGGCTGGAGGCATACGGCTTGCGATTCTGGATAGTTCCCTCCATCTAGGAGCTCTACCTTCAGCCTTTCGCTGTCGTTGCCACGATAGCCATCTCGGGCGGGCGTCAGTCCTGTTGCAGCGGAGTCTTAGCCCAAGGATAAGAGCACTTTTGACCCCCGTGTTCACCGAGGGAGTTTAACTAGAGCACAGTTACCAGCATCCTGCCTGTACCAAGTTGCCTCGCTTTGGTAAGGGCGAGGCTCAATTCTCAAATTCCAAGCCAATTTTACCATTTTATCTTTTATCAAAAAAGTAGTTACTTCATTTTCTTTTCTAAAGGCTCTTTTGTAAAGCATAATTATATCAGATACGGTTAAATTAGACACTATTAGAGTAGTGTAAAGGAAGGTTGAAGCTAAATTTACCAGTCTCAAAAGAGGTTGAGAGCCTA
>DAOUMB010000020.1:0-13735 GCA_034414335.1 Dehalococcoidia bacterium | reverse complement strand
TGGGCTTAGCTTTTTCCATGTCCTCTTTAACCGTCATGATTGCCTCAACCTGGTCTGGTGTTTCCATATAGGGAAATGATGCCTCTAGCTCTTGTTGCCATAGCGAATCTCTAGAGAAAGCGAAGCCAGGAGCTAGCTCCCGGGCGGCATAAAGCTCAAGCAGCTCCTGAGCAATTTCTGCCACTAATTCCTTAACCTTCTTCTTTGTCCTTTGCCATTCAGGGGTTCTCAACCGGCTTAAGGGTGGTGCCTGGTCACCAGCGCCGATATAGCGACTGATGCGGTCTATCCGTTCAGTGGGCACATAGAGCCTATCACCGGCAGCATACTCTAAAACAAGGTATTCTCGCTCGATTCCATCGGAGGACATCCTGGTTAGACCGTGGAATCTGGCGATGCCATGGTCGACATGGACCACGTAGTCACCAGGAGCCAGCTGGGGAAGAAACAACTGGTGAGGCACTGGCCTACCCTTGCTTGGGCGTGCCTGCTTTACAAAGCCAAAGAGTTCAGCATCGGTGATAATGGTCAGCCTGTCACCCATTACCCAGCCTCCATCTAGTGAGCCCTTAAGAACGGTGATTGAACCAGGCGGAGGCATCTCTTCTATCTGTGATGCCGGCGAAGTATGAATGTCTTCTTCCTGAAGAAGCTCAGCTAAACGATTTGCCTGATGGCTCACCAGGAACACGCGCTGTCTCTGTTCCACCATCTGCTTAGCTGTTTTGAGAAACCTTTCCAATTGTCCTCCATAACTCTGAGCTCTGATGAAGGGCAAAACCTGTTTATCGCTCCGGGTGGCATCCCAGGTTTCCAGCGCCAGGTAATGCCTTTCCTTCATCTCCGGCCCCAATTCCTCCCATGCAAGGTAAGGAGTGGGAAAGCCCCGAGGTAGTTCGCCTCTTTCCATCTTTGTGGCTCTTAATTCTTGAGCCTCCTCGTTCAGCCTCGTGATGGCAAGCTCAATCTCTCCAGGCTCATCGAAAACAAGCAAAGCACTGTCACCAAGATAATCAAAGACGCTCCCAGTATTGAATATTGGGAAATAAAACCCGGCCCCCGGAAACCATTCACCTTGCTGCAATCTCGCCATATCTGCCTGAAAGCGTTGTCTCACCTCAGCGGTGCAGCCATCTAAATCCGGGGAGTTGCTTATTTTCCCCAATGGCATAATAAACTCTTTGGCTGGGGTGACAATCAACGAGGATATAGTTCCGCTTGAGCGTTGGCTCTCCGGGTCGAACCACCTCATGCTCTCTATCCGGTTGCCAGAGAACTCTATTCGAACTGGCAATTGGCTACAAGGGGGAAACACATCAATAATGCCACCCCGTTTGCCTAACTGCCCGGGCATTTCGACAACATCCTCCACTTCATAGCCCGTGCTCTGCCATTTGCCTATCAGCTCCAGAGGGTCAGCAGTCATGCCTGGCTTCAGAACATGGCAAGCAGCCACAAAATCCCTCTGGGGGATAGTTTTACTCATAATTGCCAGGGCTGAGGTCACTATCAAGGGAGGGTGATTGCCATTCTTATGAAGGGCTAAGGTGGCTAATCCCCGCAATCTCTCCAGCATCTGATAGCTGATAGCCGATAGCCGATAGCTATCATAAGGCAGGAAGTCGAGCTCAGGTAGACGATGTAACTCTGCCGAAGGGGAACACCAAGCTCGAAGCTGCTCATAGAGCTTCCTGGCGCTCTCGGGCTGAGCAGTCACCACCATGAGGGGTAAATTAAGCTCCTCATAGAGTGCAGCTATAAAAAAGGGCTTGGCCGCATCAAGTACAAATGCCTTGTGCTCATCTTTGGCTGTGGACAGCTCTCCCACCAATTGTCTGAGGGCAGGCATCTCCCTGAGCAAAGAAAGCAAAGGAGAGAGATTCATCACCAGGAAATTTTAGCACAATGTCGTTGCGAGGAGCTTTGCGTCAAAGCAATCCAAGGAAGGAGTGAGATTGCTTTGCTTGGCTCGCAATTACAAGGTTGTTGACCCCCACTACCACTGCTATAATTCCACACAATGGCTTACCATCGAATAGTGGCCAAATTCGGTACAAGTCTCCTGACTTCAGGCACCGACCATCTTGACCTGCAAGTTATGTCAACTTTGGTGGGGCAGATAGCCCGGCTCCACCGCCAGGGAAAGGAGATAGTAATAATTTCTTCAGGGGCTATCGCCTCGGGAAGGCAGAGGCTCAGGGAAGTTCAGGAACGTAAAAACACTCCTTTTAAACAAGTCCTGGCTTCCGTGGGACAAAGCCACCTTATGCACACGTATGAACAACTTTTCAGCCAGTATGATATAACCATAGCCCAGGCATTGCTTACGAAGGGGGACCTCTCCGACCGCGGTGGCTATCTTAATGCTCGTAATACCCTGCTGGCCCTCATCGAGCTTGGCATAATCTGCATTGTCAATGAGAATGACGTTGTCGCCATCGATGAGATTGAAGAGCTCAAATTCGGAGACAACGATAATCTTTCAGCCATGGTGGCCAACCTGGTTGATGCCGACCTTCTGGCGCTGCTCACCGACATCGGCGGCTTGTACACTGCCGACCCCCACCACAACCCTGAAGCTCAACTTATCCGCCGGGTGGACAAGATTGACGCTGAGATTGAACGCATGGCCAGCGATACTGCCAGTCGCCAGGGAATTGGCGGTATGGCCGCCAAGGTTGACGCAGCCAGGCTTGCTACCTCTTCAGGAGTGAACGTAATCATTGCTGATGGGCAAGAACCTGACATACTGGTGAGGATTAGCCAGGGAGAAGACATAGGCACTTTCTTCCCTGCGCAGGTGAATAAGATGGAGAGCAAAAAGAGGTGGATGCTCAGCGGGCTGGCTTCTAAAGGTAAGGTTACGGTGGACAAAGGCGCTGTCTCAGCCCTTAAGGAGCAAAACAAGAGCTTACTCCCTGCGGGGGTTATAAAAGCGGAGGGGAAGTTTCACCGCGGCGATATTGTGGATATCCTGGACGAGAAGGGCAAGCGCATCGGCTGTGGCATTTCTAATTATAGCTCTGCTGATTTAGCTATCATCGGAGGGAAGCATTCCGATAAAATCCTCAGCCTCCTCGGCTACGACTACGGCGACGAGGTGGTTCACAGGAATAATATGGTGCTGGTATGAAGAGGGAGGGTAAAGAAATTCAGGAAACAATCTGCGTCGAGCGTTTCTTGAATTGGTACAACAGACGACACAACAGAAACTATACTTGTGAGAAAGCAACGGATCTTTGTCCTGACCTGAAGGGCAAGTTGAACTGGGACTTCATAGTTTACGAGCTTGCCAACTCAAAGGAGTGGATTGGAATCGAGGTGAAAGAGCCACCTATTGTAATTGAAACTTCTACACGGTTCGAGTTCTGGCAGGACTTGTGCCTAGAATTGTCCCGAAATTTGGAAGGCACGGGAATTCAAGGAGAATTCAATATTATCCTCCCACCAGTCTTTGATTTACCGCGTAAAAAGCGCCAAGAATTCCTAAAGGCCCTCAGCCGAGTCTTAATTAACAAACAACCAGGCTGGCGGGTAGGCGAATCAAAAGATATTGGCCCTGATGTCTGGAGTGAATTTCCCAGCTGGCCTAAACAGAGAAGTGATGTGGACGAATGGGATAAATGGGGGCGAGACCGTCCGTCTAAGCTAGAGATTACAAAGGTCTCAGATTCAGGATGCAAGATAAGTGTGGCCATTAGCCCGTTAATCGAATTTGACGTAGTAGAAGAGCACAAAGAAGCTCTCAATGAAGTGTTTAAGCTGAACAATGGTCTTATACAGCCAGACAGGCAGCTTAAACTGGCGAAAGAAAAGGGGGCAAGGAAGACCATCCTTTTACTGGCAGGCATCGGTGTTGATGAAGGTCTCACAAGGGATTATGTACAGAATCATTTAGACCATGACCTTATTTCTCATATCGATTGCATTTACCTCGTTGATATAGGTAATGAGGATGGAGTAGTAAATATATATCCTAGCTAGTGGTCACCAAAGGGAGGTGAACTATGGAATCAGCGATAAAAGAACTGGAAGAAAAGGGGAAAGCTGCCAAGGCGGCTTCGAGGAGGCTGGCTTTCCTTTCCACCGAGGTCAAGAACAAGGCTTTGCTCAATATTGCTGAAGCTCTGGGAGACAAAAAGGACGAAATCTTAGCTGCCAACAAGATTGATTATGAGGAGGCTAAGGCTTCAGGGATGAGCGAGGCCATGCTTGACAGGCTTATGCTGTCGCCATCTCGCCTGGAGGGCATAGCCCAAGACACAAAAACCGTGGCCGCGCTGCCCGACCCCGTGGGCGAGATGTTCGACATGCGAACTTTGCCCAATGGTTTACAGATAGGCAGGAAGCGGGTCCCTTTGGGGGTCATTGGTGCGATATATGAGAGCCGCCCCAATGTCACCATAGACATATCAAGCCTGTGCCTTAAATCAGGCAATGCCGTCCTCCTCCGCGGCGGCAGAGAAAGCATAAATTCCAACACTGCCCTGGCCAAAGTAGCCCGGGATGCCTGCCAGCAGGCCGGAGTGCCCCAGGGAGCCATTCAACTTATCGAGTCCACAGAACGGGCTCTGGTTAACCATATGCTCAAGATGAAGGGAATAATTGACTTGATAATTCCCCGTGGTGGCGCTGGTCTGATACAGCTTGTCTCTGAGAATGCCTGCATGCCTGTAGTTACCGGTGGGATAGGTGTCTGCCACACCTATATGGACAAGAGCGCTGACCTGAATAAGGCCGTAGCCATCGCCTACAACGCCAAAGTCCAGCGTCCCACCGTGTGCACCGCTTTAGAATGACTCTTAGTCCATAGTCAGGCGGCAAAGACTTACCTGCCTTCCATTGCCAAAGAGTGGGCCAAGGCCGGGGTGGAAATGCACTGCGACGAGCAAGCCATGGCTATACTCAAGGCTGTCCCGTCTCTAAAATTGGTCCCGGCGGCAGACGAGGATTGGGGAAAGGAATTCCTGTCCCTGACCGCAGCCATCAAGGTGGTTGACTCCCTGGATGAAGCTCTAGAGCACATTGAGAAATACGGCTCGGGGCACTCCGAAGCTATAGTCACCGAGGACTACTCAGCAGCAATGCGCTTTCTTAACGAAGTGGATGCTGCCTGCGTCTACGCCAACGCCAGCACTCGTTTCACCGATGGAGGGCAGTTTGGTTTAGGTGCTGAGATAGGCATAAGCACCCAGAAATTTCACGCCCGCGGTCCCATGGCCTTAAAAGAGCTAACCAGCTATAAGTGGATTATCTTCGGCAGCGGACAGGTACGCCCCTAGCGCCTCTTGTCATTTAGCGCCGGCACCATTCAGGCAACGACCTGGCTCGAAAAGAGGGAATCAGCAATTACTCCGCAGGGACCCGTTCAATCTCAAACAGTTTGGGCCACAACTTTCCCGTCACAAACAACCGGTCGTTTTCTGCATCGTACGCAATACCGTTGAGGACATCAACCCGTTCACTACGGTCTTCCTCACTTAAAAGTCCTCCCAGCTTTATCCACCCAGTCACTTGCCCCGTCCCAGGTGCAATCCTTGCGATGCGGTTTGTTTGCCAGACATTGGCATAGATTTCCCCCTGAATATATTCCAATTCATTTAGCCTTTTTACGGGGCCATCGTTGTCAAATACTCTAAGCTGACCAATTTCCTCGAAGGTCTGAGGGTCTAAGAAATGCAATGTCGACGTGCCATCGCTCATGATTAATCGCTTTCCATCATGCGTAATGCCCCAGCCTTTAGTTGAATAATTGAACTCTTGCAGTAGCTCAAAACTGTCCTTATCATAGACAAACCCGATATTGGATTGCCAGGTCAACTGGATGATCTTGTTGCCATAAATGGTTATGCCTTCACCAAAAAATTGAGCTGCTAGCTCATAAATTTGTAAAACTTCTCCTGTTTCCAATTCCACTCTACGCAATGTGGAGCGCCCAAAACGCCCTGTTCCTTCATATAAAACGCCATTTTCAAAAACGGGCCCCTGGGTGAAAGCACTGCGGTCATGAGGATAAGTGTTGAGTACATTGTACGTATAGACTGGAATGACATCTGGACTGGTAGGGACCGGGGATTCTGGAAGATTTGAGCAAGAGAAAACAAAGACTCCTCCGAATGATGCAAGGAGCCCCAGGAGAAATATCCTCAAGAAATAGTTCACAGAGATTGCCTTATGGCTTGATTAATCAACTTCAGCTTGGTAATTATTGTTGTGACAAAATGCGAGCAGCATACTACCATCCACAATACCAATGCTGGCGGCAGCGACCTTTTTGTTCAGGTAATCAGCCTCTTATTTGCAGCAACAAATAACAAGGGGGCTACCTCTCTTTGGGTGGGCATTTTTCGGCAGCTATTATAGCGGCACCTAAGGCAGTAACGAGCTGGGGATAAGGGGGCACTAGCAACTGGATGCCCAGCTTCCCCTCTATAGCTTTGATAAGCCCAATGTCAAGGCCTCCACCACCAGTAATAGCATACTGCTCCTCTAAACCAAGCCTTTCTGCAAGAGCAAAGATTTTCTCTGCTAGAGCCTTATGAACTCCGGCCAGGATATCCTCCTTGCTATTGCCTTCAGCTACCCTGGAAATAGCCTCTGTCTCTCCAAAAACGGCACACCCTGTGGTGAAGGTAACGGGGTTCCCAGACTTCAGCGAAAGAGGCCCAATGTCCTTAAGGTCCATGCGAAGGACATTGGCAATAACCTGGAGAAATCGTCCACTGCCAGCGGCACACTTCTCGCTGGTGGTAAAATTAACCACCCGTCCCTCCTCCCCTATCCGTATCACTTGGCTAGATTGGTCTTCGACATCAATAACTGTCCTCACCGAGGGGAAAATGCTGTTGATCCCTCTAGCGCAGCAGATGATATCGGCAACCTGCTGGCCAGCGAAAAGGACATTATTTGCCCCGCGACCCGTGGCTATGGTACAAGCTATTTCTTTTTGAGATAAGCTTGCCTTTGACAAAAGTTCCTCTCGCAACTTTTCCGCCGTCATTTTGTAATCGGTCCCGGAAGGAAGCAAGTGGTGAACCACAAGGTCACCATCCTTAGTTATGACTCCTTTGCTGGTTGCTGAACCAATGTCAATGCCCACAAACCAAGCCACAACTGACCACCTTTATGTGAAGAAAGTAGCTTCTTCCAGGCGACGCTCCTTCTTCAGAATAGGTTCGCTCTTTGCCAAGGCCTTCAAGACAGTCTCCTTTCCCAATATGGCAGCACCTAATGCTCCGCTGAGCAGCGGGTCCTCAGGGACAAGGACTTCACATCCTATATTCTCCCTAACAGCCTTAACAACCCCGATGTTCTTGGCCACCCCACCAGTGAGCACCACATCGGGTTCTACTTTCAGCCTCTTTACCATCCTGACCACTCTGCCAGCTATAGCATCGTGGAGCCCGGCCACGATATCTTCCAACGGCGTCCCTTCAGAGAGGTAAGATACCACTTCCTGCTGGGCAAAAATAGTGCACACGCTGCTAATCTTTACCTTGTTAGTGGACTTTAAGGAAATGCTTCCTAAGTCCTCCACTTTGATGCCCAGAGCGTCGGAGATGACTTCCAGAAATCGACCTGTCCCCGCGGCACACTTGTCATTCATAACAAAGTCCACCAAATTGCCATCAATTATCTTCATCCCCTTGGCATCTTGTCCCCCGATATCAATAGCTATTCTAACATCGGGGAAGAGGCTGGACACTCCTTTAGCATGGCAGCTTAATTCCGTGATCTGTCGGTCAGCGAAGGGGACATTGACTCTCCCATATCCGGTAGCCACTACATAGGATATTTCATCAAAGGGCAAATTAGCTTGCTTTAGCGCCTCCTCCATTACCTTGTTGGCTAGCCGACGATGCTCAGCCCCGGTGGGACCTACAATCCTGGAGCAAACCTCCTCATCCTCATCCACGATCACGACCTTAGTCATAGTCGAGCCGATATCAACTCCAGCAAAATACATGGTGAATTTCCCTAACCAGAGGCACTTCTTAACCAAGAATCTCTAGGAAGGCCTGAATCCTCGTCCTTAATGGTGCCAGGGAGCTTTCGCTATAGTCGTGTTCCAGATATATACTGGGCAAACCAAGGCTACTAAGATAATCCCTGACCGCGGGCACTTCATAGCCATGGGTATCACAATACCTGACGGATTGAAGAATCACGCCATTAACATTCCATTCTCTAACATAGTCTTTTAGATAACCAAACCTGTTTTCCAAATCCGCCATGTAATTCTTCCCCTTTGGGTCAAGGGCCGCCTCCCTGAAGGTCCGAGGACACCTAATCCCTACCAGATAACGGTAAGCTAGCCCGTCCAATGGGTCTGGAGTAATTTCCACCTCTGACCAGTGGGACCTGGTGCCGACACAGATATCGTCCATCACCACACTAGCGCCAGCGTTCTCGATAATCTCGATAAGAGACACATCGTCTATTATGCTGCCCCAGACAAGAAGCCGAGCTGCTTGTTTTTGGGGCCTTTCTTCACGCTGTTTAATCTCATTGATAACTTCCCTCAATAGCTCATTCCCCTCCCCAACAGGGATACTCACCAGAGCCACCATTACCTGGAGAACCTCTGTTCCTGTGATAAGTGGTGGATCAGGTTTTCTCAAGTCGTAGAGTTCCTTCACCAAGCTCCGCTGGTCATTATGAACCTTGATAGCCTGCTTGAGCTTCCCCGAACTAAGTTCCTTCCCAGTGAAAGACTCAAGCGACTTCTGAAACCCCTTTATTTCTTCCTTAAACATCTCCAGGGATGCCTTATGAGTCGTATGAGGCACATCCATAAAGTAGAAGTAAGGATAATCTATGTAAGTTCTCCAGATGTGGGCCATTCTCTCTCCAACATCGCAGATGTGTGCCATGACCATACCATCTAAGAAGGGGTATTTATCCTTTAATGCCAGGTCAAGGGAACTACGGAGAAAGGGACAAACCATAGGGGGCAAACAGGCATCCGCCTTAGTTATCGGCTCTCTCATATCTCCGAATAGCCGGTATGGGACTAAGTCAAGAGCAGTCATCATTTCTAACACGGGATAGATGCATAGGTAGCCTATAATCTTCCTGCCTTCTGCCTTAAGCTCCTTAACCCTTTGAGGTCGGTCCTGATACAGTTCCTTTACTCTACTAAGTCCTTTAGTTTCTTCTGCTACTGGCAAAGTATCCTCCAATAACCTAAATTCGTTCTCTTACCACTCCATCCCCTCTTTTTTCCTCACTTCTTTATGGTGGTCCATGATCTCTTCGAATGCCTCGGCCTTCTTCAAGGCATCAGCGAGATCAAACATTCTTACGTCCACAATATCACCTTCTACCATTAAAGAGGGGACCTTTAATTTCTGCATCAATCTATCCTGCACATACCATAAGTGGGCTGAGGCAGCACGACAGCTGAGGAGAGGATGGAGGAAGAAGCCATCGAGTTTATATTCCTCAGCATATTTCAAATTGGGATAGCCCAGAAATCCCATATATTCTCCGGCCTGTGCTGCTCCCTGGAAGCAACTGGTCGTGAGCCCACTGTAAGAAATCCTGGCCAAACGTTCCAGGGGGTCGTTGACCCCTGTCAAATCTATAGGTACAGCGGGGTGATAACCCCAGGTCTCAACCACAAAATTCCAGCCCCGTTCTGCCAACGTATCAAAGAGCTTTAGGCTATGCCATGGCGGAAGCTCAGTAAACCCCACCCGATACTTCTCTTGGGCAACCGCGCTCACTTTATTCTCCACTCTATCCTTAACCTCATCATAGAGGTCTTGATACAGCTTTAACTTCTTCTTGAGGTCTCCTGTCGGCGTGCTAGGCCCATTCATACAGGTCCAGAAATCTCGAGAATGCATGGGGCATGGTATCGCCTTACGTAGTTCACTGGTCTCATGCCATACTCGACCGATTGCCTCTAGATCGTGAACTGTTTGACTCAGCTTGTCCCAGTCCATCTTTCTGCCGAATATACCCTCCAGAAAACTGACGAAACCCCTCAGTTCCTTAGCCATGAACTCCACATTCCGCTCCCGAACCCCTTCCGAGAGCCCTTCTTTTACCCCCGGTACGGGCATTTCTAACGTCCACAATGGGACATCCATATAGCGTCCCAAAGCCTCAAACCATTTAAATCCCGCATCACATGACATACCTCGACTCAACAACACCGCTGGCTTAGGCATACCTCCCATAGGCGCTTCTGGCGGTATTTCTCCCCCACAATCCTTCATCATCCTCGCCGTGTAACCGATGCAGTTTCTAGCGTAGCCACACATGTGAGTGGGGAAACCTTCTTCATCACAGCGGTCAAGATAGGATTGAGCCGCTCCCGAAGCAGCACAAACAGCGCCATAGCTTTCAGGATATGCTGCCCCTATATCCATGGCATGGAAAATGGCATCACCCAGCCAGACAGTAAGCATAGCCCAAGCGATAGGGTTTCCCGCTTTCGAGGCTTCAACATTTGCCTTGTAAGTTTCATCTATTTCAGCCCGGATGGGTCGCATTGCCTCCAGTCTATTTATCGCTCTTTTCTTTTCCTGAACCATAAATTCCTCCTAGGACACGTTGCGGCGTTGGGAAACATCAGCGGCTTTGCCTCGCCGGCACTGGCTCTCGCTGTCTAAATTGCCTCCTTCTCTTTCAGGGCAACAATCTCGTCCCAGCTGTAGCCGCCTATTTCGATAAGAACCTCTTCGGTATGCTGCCCAAATTCAGGCGCTTCAGGCCTGGCTACTCCCGGAGTCCCGCTGAATTGGATTGGGAGGCCCATAAACTTCATCGAGCCCAAAACACTGTGGTCATATTCAATAAGGTATTCATTTGCCCAAACTTGAGGGTCATTAATCAGGTCAGAAACGGTCTGAACTGGGGTGCAAACAACATCTCCTGCTTCCTTAAGCCTTTTCATCCATTCCTTGCTGGACCTGGCAATAAAAACTTTATCCATTATGGAAATAAGTTCTTCGCTGTTCTCTCTCCGCTTGCCCATATTTTCAAATCTGGGGTCTTTTTCCAGGTGCTCAATACCCAAGCCCTTACATACAGCAGGCCAGTATCTATCTGCCTGCAACATGCCCAAAACAATCCATTTCCCATCAGCACAGAGATAATGATTCCAGAGAGGATTGGCTTCCTTGGGCCTGTTCTTTCGCGGAATGTCCCCGCCGGTAAAAAGCCTAAAAGAAATGGCTAACCCTTCCAGGGCCATCATGCTGCCCAAGTGAGATACATCGATTTTTTGTCCGATGCCAAGTCTTTCCCGAGCAAACAGGGCTGCCAGCATCCCATAGGCAGCCATTATCGCTCCCATTTGGTCGGCTATTCCCCCGGAAAAACCAGGCGGAGGCGTATCGGGGGCCCCGACAAGGGTCATCATTCCCGATCTCGCCAATCCCAAATAATCGAAAGCCGGTTCTTGAGCTTCAGGGCCTTTCGGCCCGTAACCGGAGAGAGCGGCATAAATGAGTTTGGGATTATGTTGAGATAAAGTGTCATAGTCCAAGCCTAACCTCTCAGGCACACCCTGGCGAAAATTGTGGACAAAAATGTCCGAATTACGTACCAGCCGGTAGATAATTTCTTTCCCTTCGTTCTTCTTGAAGTTCACCGCGATTCCCTTCTTGTTATGATTGACATACTCGAAATAGGCATTTCTCCCCGCCGGCAGGTCCAAGCCTGCCCCCCCTGCTGCTCTCATACCCCGTCCGGGGTCTCCCCGTTCGCGATCCTCTATATGGATTACCTCGGCTCCTAAATCAGCAAGCATGGCCGAAGCCACCGTCCCCATTTGCCATTGAGTCCAGTCCAGAACCCTTATCCCTTCAAGTGGCGTAGCCATTCCGTTATACCTCCTTAATCCTGCCGCTCAAATCCGAGTTTTCAGACAGCTAGAATTTGCTTGCGGCCAGGAAACCTTCCCTCAGGGCCGCTAGATTGAGTTCCTGACGCTCACCCGAAAATCTTTCTTTAATCGCTTGTTCGCAGGGCTCTGCTGCCAGCACCTTGGTAATGCCAACATACGCCCCCAGTGAAACGAAATTCGCGCCCACAGGGTTGCCAATACGCCTGGCTATCTCCCGGCTTGGAACCGAATAAACTTTAATATCTTGTCTTTCCCCTTTTACCTCGCCTTCGCTTTCCATAACAACCACCCCCCCAGGACGAACCGATGCCTCAAAATCCTTCCATCGCTGTGGCTCGAGCACAATTAGAGCCTCGACATCCTCCGGCCAGGGGCAATAGATTTCTTCGTCGGAAAGGACCACTATGCAATCACTGGCGCCCCCTCTTACTGCGGCAAAGTAAGAGGCACTCCACAGAACATGCTTATAGGAAGAAACGCTGGCGTGGGCAAGTATCTGTCCTGTAGCTAAAGCTCCCCTGCCTCCAACACCCACCACTACTACCTCATGTGTGTTGTCCTGATTAGTTCCCATGACGCTCTCCTTCCTATATCTTATCGACGTTCTTAAATTCACCCAAGGGAAATTCAGCCATCATCTCGTTTTCCAGCCATTGCAGGCTTTCCAGGGGACTCATTTTCCACAAGGTGGGACAAGCCTCCAAAATCTCAATAAATCCGAAACCGACGTTGTCCATCTGTTTCTGAAAGGCGGTCTTTAGAGATTTCTTGGTGCGTTGATAATTGCTTGGGCTATTCACAGCCGTCCGTACCGAATAGGCAGTACCTTTTATTGAAGCTACCAACTCGGCCGCGTGTATGGGATAACCCTGTATCCCCGGATCCCTGCCTAGGGGAGAGGTAGTGGTGACCTGATTGAGCAAGGTAGTAGGTGCCATCTGACCTGCCGTCTGCCCATAGACAGCATTGTTCGCCATGATTACGGTAATTTTTTCAGCTCTGCTGGCAGCAGCAATCAAAGCACCACCCCCGATGCCAACACAGTCCCCATCACCCTGCAAAGTGAAGACCACCGGCCGCCCATGGAGGGCACGCTTTACCCCGGTGGCGGCATCTACTGGCCGTCCGTGAGCTACCTTGAGGGAGTCGAAATCAAAGAGAAAATTTGCCAACGCACTACAGCCAATGCCAGTAACGCATATAACATTGCCCTCGATGCCCATTTCATCTACTACCTCACAGATAATGCGCTCCACAATGGGGCTATGGCACCCTGCGCATTGCCGGGCAGCTATAGCATAGTAACGCCACAGTCTCGGTGTACCACTAACCCAGACCCTTTTCTCTTCCGTCTGGCTCATTGCTTGCCTCCTTCGAGTATCCTTTGACATTCCTCCACAATTCTCCTGGGAACGATAAGAGCACCATCAGCGGTTCCGGATCGGTCCAGAATGCTTAGAAGATGGATTTCCTTTTGGCTATGACCATATAAAGTAGCCTTGACATCATCAATCATTTGCCCAATATTGTCTTCCGCTACGAGAAAATCGACACCTCGCTCACCAGCCTTCCTGATAACTTCCTTTGGGAATGGCCACAATGTAATGGGACGAATCAAGCCGACTTTCAGACCTTGAGCCCGCAATGTTTTAATTGCTCCCTTAGAGATGCGGGCCATATAGCCAAAGGCAATTATGACCAGGTCAGCGTCTTCCAGAGCAATAGCTTCGTATCTGACTTCGTTTTTCTCTATCTCTTCAAATTTGTCGTGCAAATGCTTTGGAAAGCTGAGCCAGGTGGGGTAGGGAGAGTCAGGTACGCCCTGAACAATAAGGCTCGTGTGCTTCACACCGTCTTTATGATAGGCTTTGCCGG
>DAOUMB010000019.1:0-5537 GCA_034414335.1 Dehalococcoidia bacterium | reverse complement strand
GAGCTATCTCATAAGCTGTCTTCAGGCCGCTGTGTAGAGACCTCATAATAGCGCTCTTCCTATCCTGGTGATGCAGGAGTATCTTTTCTATCCTCAGTCCCAAAGCATTGAATACAGGACCATGTCCAGGGAGGACGAAGCTAGCCTTAAGACGCTCTAGCTTCTTAAGAGAAGAAATATAGTCGCCCAGGGGGTTATCACCAGATTGGGGATTGAAGCTAATGTGGGGTGTAGTATCGTACAGAACGTGGTCACCGGTGAGAATAAATCTTCCATCTCGTTCATAAAGACAGATATGGCCTGGTGAATGTCCCGGTGTCCATAACACTTCCAGTTCAAAAGACCCGTTGGAAATTATGTCGCCATCCTCTAGCTTCACTTCAGGCAGATCAGGAGTAACGTATTTATTCATCCATAAGGAAGCCTCTTTTAACTGAGGCAACTCATCCCCAGGAACACCGTTCTGCCGAAGTATCGTTTCAGTCTTCTTAAGCAGGCCAGTATAATCTTTATACCTGGGAAAGATAAGCTCCGTATCAATCCTGTGAATAGCTACTTCGGCCCCGCAAATTTGTTTTATCTTGGCTGTCAACCCATAATGGTCGGGATGTATATGGGTGATGACCACTTTTCTGATATCTCGAAGTCTGAGGTTTGCGGATTTTATCCCTTCCTGGAGAGCCCAGAGGGATTCTTGGCTATCCCAGCCGCTATCGACCAGTATATGACCGTCACTGCCTTCAATTACATAAACATTGGTATACCACAAGAGACCCCCGGGGCAGGGAGTTTTTATTTGATGAACACCGTTTAATACCTGCATTATTTCATCCTGTCCAAATTGTATAACGCCCTTTTACCAGAGTATTGCGCGGCGTCTCCTAATTCCTCTTCTATTCTGAGGAGGCGGTTGTATTTGGCTAATCTCTCACTGCGACAAGGGGCACCAGCCTTAATGAGTCCAGCATTGCTAGCTACCGCTAAGTCAGCAATAGTAGTATCCTCGGTCTCGCCAGACCTGTGGCTGATAATGGTTGTCCAGCCGGCCTGCTGTGCCCTTTTAATAACAGCTAGAGTCTCACTGAGTGTGCCTATCTGATTTGGCTTAATTAGTATGGAGTTAGAGGCCTTTTGGGCAATGCCCTTTTCCAGGCGCTCCAAGTTGGTGGCATAAAGGTCATCGCCCACAAGTTGAATCTGCTTTCCTAGCTGAGCAGTCAGTAACAACCAGCCTGCCCAATCATCCTCGGCCAGTCCGTCCTCAATGCTAACGATAGGGCAATCCGAGATTAACTTGACATAATAGTCAATCATTTCTGTGGAATTGAGGGTAACAGCTTCTCGGGAGAGAACATATTTTCCGTCTTGATAGAAAGTGCTGGCTGCTGGGTCCAAGGCGATAAACAAGTCTTGACCTGCTATGTAGCCAGCCATATCAATGGCTGCTAGTATAAGTTCCAGTGCATCTCTATTGGAGGAGAGATGGGGAGCAAAACCACCTTCGTCTCCCACATTGGTGCTTAATCCCTTATCTTGAAGCACTTTACGTAGGGAATGGTACACTTCGCTGCTCATCTGCATGGCTTTCTTGAAATCAGCAGCGCCCGCAGGCATTATCATAAACTCCTGAAAATCGGTAGAGCCCAGGGCATGCTTACCACCATTCAGGATATTCAACATAGGGACAGGCAACATGTTAGCACCTGCCCCTCCTAAATAGCGGTACAAAGGAATATCCTGAAAGTTAGCTCCAGCCTTGGCTACTGCAAGAGATGCCCCCAGGATGGCATTAGCCCCGAGGCGGGCTTTATTAGGACTGCCGTCAAGGTCAATCAGGCTCCGGTCAATGGCCGTCTGCTCCAGGGCAGACATGCCTGCTATTGCTGAGGCAATCTCACTGTTAACGTGTTCTACGGCTTTCAGAACACCGAGCCCCACATATCTGCTCTTATCACCATCCCGAAGCTCCACAGCCTCATATTTTCCGGTGCTCGCTCCTGAGGGAACAGTAGCGACGCCCGTGGTGCCATCGACCAATACCACCTCCACCTCTATAGTAGGATTGCCTCGAGAATCGAGAATTTCTCTAGCTTTTACACTTTCAATACTTGCCATTTCTGATTTCATGACAATATTGACTCATCCTCCGCTATGGCAAGCCCAATTTCATCCCTCTTGATGGGAGATGATGAAGGTGAGGGTGAAATGGCTGAGGCACCTCCCTGAACTTTGTGTTTCCTGGATAGAGCTATTGCTTTAGCCACCGCCTCTGTAGCACTCTGAACTCTGATTATTGAATCATCTTCTCGACCTTTTCGTGACAGTGACCAGGTATTCAAGCCGATGACCGGGATACCACTTTTCAGAGCATAAGCAATTTCGCTTAATGTTCCATAGCTTCCGCCAATGGCAATTACCGCCTGGGCTGACTTCACCACCACTACATTTCTGGCCTCGCCTAGGCCAGTAACCACGGGAATATCCACCCAGGGGTTTGCCAAGCTTGCATCTCCCCCAGGCAAAATGCCGATGGTCAAGCCACCCTTTGACTTGACTCCCCGACAAACAGCTTCCATCACACCAGTCAAGCCACCGCATATTACGGTGACACCTTGCTGGGCTAATAATTCACCTGCACTTTCAGCCAGCTTGGTTTCCTCTGCAGAACAAGCTGAATCTCCAATGACTGCGATAACCATTTCCCAATGTACCTACGGATTATACTATACTATCAGCTAAAGAGTTCAAATGGAATATTTTCGGACTAATTGAACTTGCTCATTGCTGCTTCTATTCCTCGGTTGAGAAAACACTCAATGGCTTCGGATACTGTGGCAATTTTGGGTTTAATTATCTTTTCTTCCTGACGGGAAAAATCGCTGAGCACATAATGGACTATGGCATCCTCGCTAATGGATTGGCATTCCACTTGAGGGCGCCCGATTCCCACCCTGATTCGAGGGAAGTCCTCGCTTCCCAGGGCTGAAATAATGGAGTTCATCCCCTTGTGTCCTCCCGAGCCTCCGTTCTGCCGCAGGCGAATTTTGCCCAGAGGCAAATCGAGGTCATCATAGATTATCAAGAGGTTGCTCAAAGGGATGTCATGCTTATGCACCAGGCAAGCCACTGGGTTGCCGCTGAGATTCACAAATGTCACGGGCTTGGCCAGCAGCAACTTCTCGCTCCCCGCTTCGCCGATGCCTATTCTAGCCCGGCATTGCCTGTGGTCAAAATGGATGGAGTGAAGCCTGGCAAAGTAATTCAGGCAGCGGAAGCCAATATTATGGCGATTATGGGCATAAACTTTGCCTGGATTACCTAAGCCAACAATGAGTTTCACTTAAATTTCTTGCTTTACACGCTTTTGTGACAGATTTCGAGCGTCCGAAATGGTATCACAGGTAAGCAACGTATCGAGCATACACCATACTCGTCCATTAGGATAAATGCTGCCAGTCTTAACTTCCTTGATGGGTTTGAACTCTTGTCCAAGTCTGTAAAGAAAATGAGGCTTCCACTCTTCACTTCGAATTTCCGGAATTCGCTCATGCATATTAGTGACAACCTCGTAGCTTTCAATGTGGTGGATCGATTGTAATTTGCCGTAATAGCGGAAAGCAATATAGTTGGGAGGCTCCTTGGGCCAACCACCACGTCCCCCTCCCACAGGATGGAAATAACACTGGCGCTTTTTTACAATGTCAATCCACGAAATGCCCCATCCTTGTGGCTTCCCCTGAGCTAGAGCAACAACATACACCCAATTGGAATCAATATTTTGCATAGTCATGAGCCTCCTTAGATAAATTAATAACTCAGTTAGTAGTCGCTTTTCTGCATGCGAGCCCTTATAGCGTGCTTCAACAGCAAGCATAGCTATGTCCTTCCATGATAGCGGCTCGACAGGCACGCCAGCAGCCTTATGAACTTCAAGATGGAGTTCTGCATATTCTCGACTACACTCACTCAAGACCAAGATCTGTTTGAATGGTGCTCTGCTCTCTCTAAAGGAAGGGCGGGCGGCATATAATTCTAGCTGCCTACGGTTTGGTAAGTTCCAGCCTCGCTTTGCTTCAAGAACCAAGTAAATCTGGTTTGGCAATTCCAGTTCTATGTCAGTAATGCCCCCAGTGACCTCATAATGCTGTAAGCGGATTGACACGTTATTGATGTCCCTTTTATA
This sequence comes from Dehalococcoidia bacterium, assembly GCA_034414335.1. Taxonomy (GTDB): domain Bacteria; phylum Chloroflexota; class Dehalococcoidia; order GIF9; family AB-539-J10; genus RBG-13-51-36. The sequence continues at coordinate 1,354 of DAOUMB010000019.1, read as the reverse complement.
GTCAATCACCTTCTGGAGGAGTGTTTTCAGAAATATTGGGCATTGGGCAAGCGCCCAAGCTACACTGTAACTGATGTCATTTTCATGTTGACCCAGTAATTGGAAAACGCTATCAACCTTACGATTATGAAGATATAAATTAGTCATAGGGGCATCTGTTCTCGTAATACAACGTAGTTTTGCACGGAAGCTATCACTCGAACAAACTCAGAGATCTTAATTTCCATGCGTCTGATTCAGCAGGTCCAGGAACTCAGCTTCGTTGAGCGTCTTTATGCCCAGCTTCTCTGCTTTGCCCAGTTTAGAGCCGGGGTCAGCGCCAACCACCACATAAGAAGTATTCCTGGTGACATCCGAGCCTGCCTTACCACCTAAAGCCTTTATTTTCGCTTCTGCTTCTGAGCGGGGGAAGGTTTCCAGCTTCCCTGTTAAGACAAATTCAAGTCCTGCTAAGGGTAGCTCCTCAAGCTTGGCCTCCTCAGTTTTTTCTCTTTCCAGCCTCACCCCGGCCTTTCTCAGCTTTTCAATGATTCGCTTATTCCCTTCCTGTCTGAAAAAGGCGACGATACTTTCAGCTATCTTTGGCCCAATAGATGGGAGGGTTGAAAGCTCTTCTTCGCTAGCCTCAGCTAGTTGGTCAGTGCTATGGAATTGCTCTGCCAGCAGTTCGGCGTACTGCTCACCGACATGCAGGATGCCCAGGGCAAAGATAACCCTAGCTAATGGTCTATTCTTGCTTCTCTGGATGGAATTAAGCACATTGGAGATGCTTTTGTCTGCCAGTTTCTCTAGAGTGAGGATATGATCCCACATTAGGTTGCGGCTGACTTCTTGCTCTTTCAATATCTCAGGGAGAAGCTCATCTATCTTTTTCCTTAAATTCAAAGTCACTTCCGGGGTAAGAGCGTATTTAGCACGAATATCCTCGATTTCTCGTTTGTTGGACAGGACTTCGTTGGTTAGCCTTTTCAAAGCAATAATCTGAGTCTTGGTGAGATCCTCGGATGTAACAAGCGCCTCTTGGACTCTGGGAATGATTCTTTCTACCTTTTTCTTTGTCTCCTGAAGTTTTTGCTCAGTCAATGAATAAAGGTCACCTGCATCGTTCACCAGTCCAGCATAGAACAGGGCTGTGCATAGTTTGTCTCCCACGCCATCTATATCCATTGCCCCGCGGCTGACAAAGTGCTTGATTTTCTCCAGGGCTTGAGAGGGGCAGGCAGTATTGGTGCAGCGATGCATAGCCTCGCCTTCAGGCTTTAGCACCTCGCTTCCACAGACGGGGCAGCGACTGGGCATAGAGAAAATTCTCTCCTTGCCAGTACGGCGGCTGACAATAGGCTCGACAATCTCA
>DAOUMB010000018.1:0-35532 GCA_034414335.1 Dehalococcoidia bacterium | reverse complement strand
ATTTTTTCACCCCCCCCCCCCCAATATAATATACCTTATATTTGAATAGATGTCACTACCCAAACCGGTATCTCTTTTATTCATAGACACCCCAGGTCACCCCATAAAGGTATTCTCTGTCACCGCCGGGAAACTCCCTGAAGCCGCCCTCAACCAGCCTCAGCCCTTTCTCCTTCGCTTTCTCAGGCAGTGTTTTCTCTGTCATTTCAACCATAAAGTCTATCTTCTTCTCCCAATCGCCACCGCCTATATCTGGGAAGCCTGTGCCAGCAAGACACTCATCGGCCCACCCCTCGAGATAGAGCTGCCTGTGGTTAATACCAAACCAGTAGTTTATCTCCGCTGGGTCATTCTTATCGGGGAGCTGCTCAATAAATTTATCAACGGCAGCCCGCTCTACTTCGGTGAGCACTGAATTATCCTCAACGGGGAAAGCAGATATGACGTCAAATGGTTCCCATGGCTTATCTATATTCTCGCTCCTCGCTATATGTGTTATTGGTAAGCCTAAGGCCATCCTAGCTTCCTCCCTTGCTGTCCTCTTTATTTGCTCCTCATCCATAGCTCACCTCCAATATAAGACTTATTATTTTTCAGCTCAGAGCATGAGAGCTTTATCCTTGAGCTCCTGCTTCTCAAAATCAGTACCCCATGTCTTAGTTAGGGATATAATGATTTCCTGAGCCTCCTCTTGACTGATGCTTTTGCCATCGATGTAGACCTGCTTGCCATTGTCCAGCTTCAGAACAGAAACCTGAGCCTGCAACTGATTGGCAAGCCGCTGGGCAACGGCTGGGGAAAGCTTATTCCCCCAAGTGATGAGCTTGTCAGTATCAGCTTTCTCGTCCTCCCCAGAAACGGTGCCGGCATATGCCTTACGCTCTCCTACATCATTCTCAATAACCACAATGCCCATGCACCCATCGTTTGTCGTAAACCAGTATGATTCTATAACCTTCATGTGTCCCCCTTTTTATTTCTCACTGCCTTATCAAAGCATCTAATACATCTTGGCGAGATATATTCAGGGCTGCCAGGATAACTCCGCTGGTAAAGTGGATAGGGTTTCGAGATAAAAAAGCCAGGGTCAAGGACTGATGGCTCTTTATAGAACCCTGTTCCCACCTTACACTTTGGACAAATATTTATCGGGGTACTCCTTTCCTTTGCTCAATATAACGCTGATTATTTTGTTTCGCTGCCCTTTTTGTCCTTCACCTTGACTACCACCCCCCTCTCCCTGTTGCAACCTAATTCCTCCTGGCAACTGCCCACGCAGTGAGCCTCACATTTTCTATCAACTTGGCAGACTTCTTTATTGCTTTCAAGCAAGCACCGCTCCAATCCTCAGCAATCCAGCAATGCAGGCGAGCGAGCATGGCGGCGCCAACCAGGACGTTACCTGCCTCCCGAACCCACTGATTAAGCGGAGCCATCTTTTCATACACCTCGGCTTCCCAGGTCATTCACTCCTCTTTCCCCTGGCCAAGCTGAAACTTACCTTCAACCATCACCTGATAAAGCGTGTGCTTCTCACCGACCATCATATACGGCAGGAATATCTGCTCCATCTTCACCATCTCGGTTTCTAGGATTGCCATCTGCGCCTCAACCCAGTCCTTCAATATCCGCCAGGCTACCCTTACAGCTTGGGCACGGTCAGGCTGTCCACCATGGCGCAGCTTGCCCAGCGAATACTCACGGAGCAATACTTTCAGCACAGACTCGGGGTCTACCGGCAGTTTGAACCCCATCTCCCCATACTGCGTCTTAATCTGAAACGCCAGGCTCTCCACGCTACCATCCCCAGCATAGCCGACCAGCATCTGCCGGGCGCCATGCTTGGCCAGGATTGTTTGGATCTCACCGACAGTCTTGGCAGCTTCAATTTTGGTGGTGTAATTCAGAAGCCCCACATTACCTTCCTTTCGGCTCTCGATACTCTAGCCCGAGTGCTAATTGCTCTTTTTTAGGAGTAACATCAATGACTGTAGGAGTGGGCCACCCCATATTAAGTTCCTGAATAGCCTGGCGTATTCTTTCCCTTTCCTCCAAATAAGCTTGAGGCATAGGAGCGTTTCCTTCGTGGGGGCGTATCTTCTTCTGAAAGAGGATGGCCAATTCTGCCTGTTTTTGCTTTACCTGAAAGTAGGGGAGAAGAGTTTGTAAGAATCGCATAGCGTGCTTAGTTTGAGCTTCCCCCCGATAGATTGGCCGGTGCTTAGTTCTAACCAACCTAATGTACCCGCCAAAATACGTGCGAAAACATTCAACCCCTGAATACATGGTATTCGTAACTGAAACGCTCAGCATATACACTGGTGAAACACCCCGCGTTGACCGCCTAGGCTTTCGCTTGTTAATCCATATCGACCCTTCACCGTCAAAAAAGCCAGCCATCCAAGCTTTTGTTATTTCAGGTAATTCAATCATCATTCTCTCTCCTCAGGTGGAATATAATCTAGTCCCAATGCATTTAAGACTTCTTCCTCAGTCAGACTAGCTATGACCACACCGTTCTCATTTTCAATCCCTCGTGCAACGCTAAAATGTAATCCCATCTTCTTTGCCCTCGCCGCTAATTTAATGTTGTGAGCGGCACTTCCTGTTCTCACCAATAGAGTCATTCCCCACGTCTTCTCAGTTGCATAGTAGAGGTCAACTTGGACGCCGTTGTAGTTAATCCGCTTCAGCTTATCGCCCATAACTTTTGCTGGTCCAAGCCCGGCAACCATGAGAGATAGATTCCAGGGGTCGTAAGGTATCAAGACAATGTCGATGTCCCTGACTATTGACTTCTCCCGGCGGATTGAGCCAGCAACCTCAATCCGTGAGCAGTAGGGGGACAGTCGCTCAACGATTTCACCTGCTATTTTCCTTGCTCTTTCTAATTCCATCACTTCCCTCCTCAATTCCAGGGTGGTTTCATATAGTCCTCACCGTAAAGCTGGGCTGCCCTCTCACAGAGCGCCATGCCCATAATCTGATTGGAGGGCGGATTCCACTCCCAGCCCGGCCACTTCTGCTCATGGCAGGCTCTAGCCACCGCCCGCCATGAGTAGCCCAGTTCAATCCTCAGCTTCCTTACAAGAGCCACCTGGTCCTTCGTCATCTGCCGTGCCTGCTCTCTGAAGTCCTCGAAGGTAGCGCAGGCTGCCTCAGCCATCCCCTGGAGCTCCTGCGTGCTCTTGAGCACGACGCCGCGACCGCCCTCAGCAGACCTGAGTATCTCGATATCAGTCGGGTCCAACTTACATGGCTGCTTGATACCCCTGTCCTCGGTGACAAATACCGGCTGTTGCTTCTTTCTCTTTCTTGCCATCTCGTTCCTACCTCATTTCACCGATATCATCAGGACTTTACTCAGGTTAATTACCTCTCCATGGTTAGGATTGACATCCTCAGGTATAACTAGAAATCCCCCACCCCCCGTGAGATCTTTAATAGGGCCCATAGTCGATAGCTTTATCGTAGAGGTGCTACCGTTCGCCCAGTAGACCTTAAGTATCCCCTTAGTCTCCGGGGGGGCTTCTAGCTTCCTTACAACACCCTCTAGCTCTCTGATGGTAGAATGGGCCTCAGCAAGCTCCGCCTTTCCATCCCTCAAGGCTAACTGGTATGCCCTACCAACATTGCTTTTGGGACGGTCTTGGATCTGCTTTCTCAGTTGCTCATCTGTAGCTTTCATCTTGCCTCCTTACTAACCTTTCTATCTCATCCAGCCATGCCCTAACTCTTTTTGAGTGACACTGGCTACGCTTTCGGTTACACTCAAACCGTCCCGTAACAAACTTTGAATGGGGGCATTGGGCGCAAATCTGGAATATCTTAGCCGACAACTCCTCAATGTGCTGTTGTGTCATGGTGCCCTTATCCTTTCAACGCCCAGCCAGTCTAGGAGCACCGCCCGGACATAGCTGATGTGGCATTTCCCCTGGCCGGCAGCTTCTCTGAAGGCCTGCTTAATATAATCAAGCGAGCAGCCGCCGACCGCGGATAGTTCTTTTGCTAAATCTCGTAGCTGCGCCGCTTCTCTGGCATCAGGCTCGCGGGGAATAACTTCATTAGGGGCATGAGCAGGGACCCTACCCCATTGTTGCTTAAAGCATTGGGTGAGTGTATGTAGAATTTCTGAATTATCTGTGGATAAACCAGCAAGTGGGGGTGAGTGCTTCTCACCTGAGCTCTCAGGTGAATTACGGTTTCGGTTTCCTCTTCTAGTTCCTTTTCCTCTTTCTTTTTCAGAAGGAAGGGTTGTTAAGGGAAACCGAGAGGCGTCCTCACCTGAGCCCTCACCTGAGCTCTCACCTGAGACGGGCCAGTTTATAGCAACCACCGTTTTAGAATCCCCTTTATAGCGCAGGTGGTCCTTCCAGCCGTCCATGGCCGGGTACTGTGATGGCCATGCCCACTGCATTTTGTGGTGTACCTCCCACCAGTCGAGTATCTGGATAGCCTGCGTCTTTGAGGTATTGTAGACCTTTATTAGTTCATTCGTGGCGAGCTCCTCGAGCACTTTGGGAACATCTGCCTTTGTGATGTGGTCAATATTGGGGCAGCAGGTATATTTGACCTCTTCAGGATCCCCGCAGAGCCGGCCCTGATCATCAGCGTTGGCCCACATCAAGGGGAAAAGGGAACACGCTTTCAGTGAGAGCCGCCCATATCGGCGATCCGTTGAGTAGCTTTGGGGAAACACTCTCCCCCGAGCAATAGCTCTTCTCACAGGGTCCTCCTGCCCTTGCCGGGGTCGACCTCGAAGCCCCACTCTTTCATTTCTTTGCGGGGCGGTCTTGATTTGAAAGTCCGATATTTTAATGCTTGTCTATAGAGGGTCTCAAGCTCTGGCAAAACATATTTCTGCCAGTTTCGCCAGCTATGCCCTTGTTGTAGTGATGCTGCTTTGAGCAGGATTTCAGCCATCTTCCTCTTGTTGGAAATTAAGAACGGTATAATTTGGGGGAGAACTTGAGGTAGGCTTTTTGTTTTGATATCTATTACTAGGCTTGGACGGTGGTTAGGGGTATGGTCATAGTGAGAAGTAATTGTTCCCCCTATGATTGCTTGAGCTGTCTGTAAGAGAACTCTATCGCTATTGGTTATTCGCAGCCTTAATCTGTCCATGCCCTCTCCAATATCCTTCTTTAGCTTGACCAGCTGGTTCCAAACACCCGAGAGTGCTGCCTTTATTCGGTCCTCCTGATTTATAATTACGCCCATAAGCACGCCGCTTTCAAAGGCATTGACGGACAACGTGTAGTTTCTCTCTTCTATCTCAGCCACTTTCCATCTCCAAGATAACAGTTATTATTTTGTCAATCTCCTCGCGTGACGCTTCTTCTGGCCTCCAGAGACATGCTGTTGGAATTGCTCTCTTTTGTCTGGAGGTAAGCTCTCCCACCAGACCTTACGTGCTTTAACGGCTTTTTCAATTTTTTGTGCTCGGGCGATAGGGCAATACCGACGGTGATGTTCCCCCTCTTTCCTGATAGGAAACGCCTTTCCACAGGGGCAAGTCCATCGCCTTTCTCTTAGAGTTTTTTCTCTGCGCTTGGCTATTGTGTTCAACAAGTTTGTTCTGCATATGCTCCTCATCCTCTCAGAGCCATACCATAACCCTCGCAGTTTAGCTAGAGCACGTTCTTGGGCCTCAGGTTCATTCATAGGATTATTTTCTCTTAGTAGTTCTGACTTTAGCAGGCATGCTTGTAGCCTCAACTTATAACCAGGTTTGGGTGCGATGCTCCGGAGGAATTGCGAGAATTCAGCTTCCGTTATTATCTGTGAAGCTAAATGTTTCCAGTTTCCCAGCTCCTTATTTAAGTCACTTAATCTTTGTCTGGTGCCCTCGCAAATCAAACTCTGGCCCCTGTTCAGGCCAAATTCCTCTTGATAATCATCTACAGTCCACCCATGAGATCGCAACACATGGATATTAAGTCCCCTGAACCACCTGCCACAGATATGACACTGAACCTTATCCTCGAGGGGGTCATAAGCGAGGGTGCCCAACTCACCATAGAGCGGCCATTTCTCAGCGTGTGCTTTTATTTTTTCTACTGTAACCATATTATTCTCAGTAAGGCCAAAGGGTCAGTTCCTTATCAAGATAAGGTTATTTTTCAGCTCTCAGTGCCCTGATTTTCTGGCACCTTTCTGCTCCTCGTTATTTAAAATTTAAGTCCGGCTCACCTTCCACCAAAGGATAATGGCAAGGTGACCTTATTTCCGTCACCGGGCCGCCACAGCGCGGGCATTTCAAAAAGCGCAAAGGCGTCTGGTCTTTGATGATGATAAACCACTTAATTTGACACTCGTCGCACTTCGCCTTTCCTGCCATAATTTACCCCCTTACCAGATAAGAAGTATTTAATAGCCCTTCCGCTTTAGGAAATCACTCAGCACAAATTCAAACAACTCCCACTTTTCATCTGGGATTTCAACGGTCTCTATTATTTCGCCGGACTCTTTAACTAAAGTGAGCTTCATATTTTCCCTCTTCTTCACCATAGCTGTGACTGCTTTGCCGCCGTCTTATCCTGTATCTCCTTGACGAACTCCTCGGCCTGCTCTCGGGTGAGCCTTTTAATGACTTCCTCAAGGGTGCCCTGGGAGCTAACTTTGTATTTGCCTACCAAGTAAGACTTTGCTGTCTCGGTTGCCCATTTAATTTCCCTCAAGGCATCGTTGAGCCAATCAAGGTCAATATGGAAGCCCTCTCCCTCGGCCTCGGCGGGCGGCGCACTCGCGGCTTCTTGGGTTTTAACTACCTGCTTCGGTGAGGAAGGTTTCGCCGCCCTGCGCTTGGTTTCCCCCTCCCCCCGTGCTCGGCCAGCTCGTCCTTCCTCACCCTCTGGCAGGCTGATAAAGGTATACTCAGCGTCTATACATTCCTGAGCTGCCTTGATTCCCTCTGCCCTCTGATACCATTCTGAGGTTATCTCCATCATTCTCTGCCGGCACTCGGGGAAGTTCTCTCTGACCCAGCGCTTGATGGCGCGGACCCTGGCCTGGTTGCCCGGCTGGGTTGCCGCTGGGGTGCCCCTCTGCTGGGCCAGCTTAAACTCCCTGGTGGTGAAGTAGCCGTAGGCTATTGAGCTCTGCCCCTCGGGCATGTCCTTGATTCTGCCGGTTGCCTTCCATAGCCAGGCGTCCTTGTCACCGCACAGGGACTCGGCCAGCTTGGGGTCATCGACCGGCTCCACAGAGGGGGCGCCCGCCCACCTCTCAGGGCAGCCCCGGGCCGCCATGGATAGCCAGCCGTCCTCAGTGATGATCATCTGCACCGTCACCTTCTCATCCTTGCCCTTGAAGGGGACAGGGATTGCCTCCGCCGGCGATATCAGCGGGTCGAGGTCTAGCCTGGCGCAGTCAATGATGAATAGGGATGCGGTGGCCGGGTCCACTATTGCCCTGGGGTATCTCAGGGCGAGGAGATTGATCGCCCTGCCCAGCTCGTCCTTGGGCATGAGCTTGCGCTCGATGGCGTCCCTGATGGCGGGGTAGACCTCCTCGCCGCGGCGGTGGGCCTGGGTGTAGGTTGCCTCCTCCACCAGCCCCTTGTGGTCCCCATCCTGGGCGCAGCGGAGGACATGCCCTTCTATTCCCCAGTTGCCTCCCCAGCAGAGGACCAGGGGCGAACCACACTCCCCGCAGACGCAGGTCTCAGCTAGCTTTTTCCCTTCCTCATATCCTACTTGGTGCATTATCCTCCTCCTCGCACATGAATGACTCATAAAATCTGACTGGTGGCCATCTGAACGATATCGTTATCAACCTTATCCACAGCACATTGGCTACTTCTGTTTCGGCACACCAGCCTAGGACAAACCCCCTCAGCCGGCTGTCCCATTCCAAGCACGCAAACATAGGCTTACCTGTCGCTAATGTAAGCTTTCTCTCCACTCTCTCCTTCCTGTTCCTCTGTCTCCTCCAACACCTTCTCCCGCTCCTCCTGCCGTGCCCGTTTATCTACTATAAAGGCAAACTCCTTAAATTGGCTTATCATATCAGCTAATCTCGCAGGACTTAATATCCACCCGTGGTCTGAGATGAATTCCTTTATCTCCTCATCCACCAGCAACCTGCTCTTATCAGGCTTTGGCTCAAATAGCTGGCGGAGTTTTGGCAAATCATTCTCAACTGTATAGTCTGCCAGTTTGTGTGCCATAACTATATAGTCATCAGCAGTGCCTTCCGGATAATAATTAGCTAATGAATGGGCTAGGGAGTCTGCCAGAACATTTCGTATCTTCTTAACTTCCTTATTGCTCATTTCACATCCCTTCTGTCAGCACTTAATCTCATTTTGGGGTTCGAATAGAGCCCGCTTACTATGTAGGCTAGCAAACATCTTGTGCACTCCGAGCGTTTAATCTCTCCACCATTCTGCCAACACCAACACTTACCAGATTTATCCCTTAGATATATACATCTATGCTTTCTCAGCTTCCGGGCACCCATCCTCTTTAAGGTATCTCCCTCGCCTGCCGAATGCCGGCTACTCGACCCGCTTTTTACCACCCGCAAGCTTCCATTCTATGTATCTATGTATGTATCTATGCCCTGCGAACAAAAAACTTTATGTTGCACCTCCGGCAGTAATATTTGGCTCCCCCCAGGGTTTTCTCAAGCCTCTTAGCCCCAGCGTGGCACTGAGGACAGGGTTGATACCTGGGCATATTAGGTCCACCACGATAAGTACTGATAAGACGGAGGCTGGGGAATTTTTCCTGCGTCCGCTCCAGCCAGGTTTTGTGCTTGACAGGTGTAGCCTGTTGTATAGCTGGTTACTTAGCATGCCGGTGAAATATCCTGGCCAGAATTCCTTTACACATCTGAACATCTCTCTTCACTCTTCAAATGCTTTGTAACTCCGTATAGGTTGGCAAGTTCAATACTGCTTAGCCTCTGTTGGCAGTAGAGAAATTTTAAGGTTTCGCCTACTTGCTCGTCGTGTTGCCCACATGCGGGGCAAGTGCGAAGCCCACTTGATTTCCATCTTTTGGGATTCATTCCCGGTAGAGGTAACTGCCCTGGTAGTAGCATCAGCTCACCTCCAAAGGTAATTTCCCCTGAGTGGCTATCTCAGTGTGCTTTGGTTTTATTCCCAAGATACGTTGCCGGTTCTTAGTCCACCTCTCTGTTTCCAGCTCTAGTCCTTCCTCCTCGGCTTTCTTCTCAGCCTCGTCCACGACATCTTTCCAATAATCCTTCACTGCTTGCTCGACACCGCCGGGCTTCCTGGTTGCGCCATGGAAACGTCCGCCACACATACACACGCATTTTGGAAGCCTAGCGGAATGGCATTTGGCATCACAACGTCCCTGGTTACCCCCGCTGCTTCGCCAGCTCATAATAGTCGCCATTTACTTACCTCCTTAAATATTCTTTAACGGCGTTTTTTACTGTGCCTCTTTTGTCAGCTAGGGATACCGTCGCTAAAGCCTTGTTGCTGGAAATTATCTCGATAGTTAGTGCCTCAATATCCTCTGGGGTATAGTCTGTGAGGTGTGCGGTTAGCCAGTCCTGGCCGCAAAGAGGGTTGCTAGGTATCTTGAAGGGTATCTCCCTAGAAGGTTCCTTTCTTCCCAAGCGGGGCGGAGGGGGGACACCATGCTTTTGATACCAATACCTCGACCGCTTAATATCCTCAGGCTTCATTGGCGGAAGGTGCGATATCTCTCTTCGCTTGTTCTCCACCTCCAGGGCTTTATCGGTGGTGTCAGGGGAGAAAGCGCCAATGCCCCAATCGTGGTATGTCCTGTGGCACCGCCGGCAAAGAGGAACTGTCTCGGGGCTCACCTTGCCTTTGCGACAGTCAAGGTGGTGGTTATCAACATATCGAGCTGAGCTACAGATATAACAGCTTTTCTCCAATGTCAATCCTGCCTTGCCTCTTCTACTAGCTTTGCTATTGCCTCCAGACAATCCCCAAGCGGGACGTCACTATACTGGGGCAAAACCATAGCGGGTATGATGGCGGTGGCCACCAGCTCCAGCTCATCTTGGGTCATGTCCCGGCCGCTCTTGGTGGCTAGCAACCGGTGGGCTTCTCTGTAGATGTTGTGGTCACTCACCTCTATTGTCTTGCCCATTTACTCCTCTGTCTCTCCTGGCAGTGTCATCCAATGTGGGCAATCCATATCTTTGCGTAGATATACGATGCGTTCCAGGGCCTCGATGCCCAGCCTGATGGCCTCAGCTTCCCGTTTTTTCCCAAGTGCTTGCTTCACTCCCCTTTGAATTGATAGGTCTATTATAGCTTCGTCTATGGTCATGCTCCCCTCCTCAGTATTGCCTCAGCCTCTTTTACCGCCTGGCTGGTATCAAAAAAACTCTCTCCCCCTCCCTTCCATATTGCCCCTTTTGACCGGGGGGGTGAGGGTGTGGTAGAATTGAAACGAGGTTAGGTTCCACCCGAGCCCCTCATGGGAGGCTACGGAGCTGGATTCTCCGTAGCCTTCTCCTTTCTTAGCCTCTCTACCTCATTAAGAGCAAAAACTAATTGGGTGGCTTTAGCTCTAACTGCTAGTAGGTTCACTAACGGGCTCCTTTTTCTGGAAGCCCTCTGGGGCTATATTCCAGTAGGGGCTTCGGCACTTTGGACATTGCGGGGGTATGTTCAGCTTCCTTGCTTTCCAGTTATAACCGCATCGGCAGCAATGATAAATTGGTAGTTCAAACTTCAATTTCGCCATAGCATGCTAAACATAGCACACTTTAGGGCGGTTTGTCAAGAGAGTTTTGGCACTAATTTGCATAATCTGCTAAAATTTGTTTTAGAGAGGAAGATGGTGAAGTTAGGCGTCCCCAGGCTAGGCATTTACTCCGCTACGGTGAGGAGTTTCTTTGAGGAGCTGGGTATTGAGGTAGTTATGTCGGCTAAGGTAACCCCTGAAATAATAAAGCCGGGGGTGATGAACAGCTCAGACATGATGTGTTACCCCTTTAAGGTCACCCTGGGGCAGCAGATCTGGGCCTTGGAAAATGGCGCCACCGATTTAATCATGTTTGACACCTGTGGGCTTTGCCGATTTAAGCACTACCATCAGATACAGGAGCATATCCTTAGAAACCTTGGCTACAGATTCACCATGCACGCCCTCACCATGGGCAACTTTATCTCCAAGCTTAGCGAGGTAAGCGGCGCTCCCCTGGAGAAGGTAATGGAAGCTCTTGTAAAGATGCCCATTGCCATTCATGAGGTTGAACAGAAGGTATACGGCAAGAATAGCGGCTCGGTGAGGGTAGGGATTATCGGTGAGTTCTACACCATGATTGAGAAGGACATTAATTTTGAGGTGGTTGATAAACTACAGAAGATGGGGGCCAATGTCCACATGTCTATAACCCTATCCGAGTTCGTGGGCAAGGCGGTTCGCCTTGACTTTCTTGATAAGCGCGAGGAGAAGGAAAAGGCGAGGCGCCTCCTTTCGCAGGAGATCGGGGGCCACGGCTTTCATAGTATCTACAACACTTTCTGGTATTCATCCTTGGGCTTTGATGGCATTATCCACCTTATGCCTTTATCATGTTTTCCTCAGGGCACCTATATTACTGGGGAAGGGTTTATCCAAAGGGAAATAAGTGAACTAAAAGCTGGCGACAAAGTGCTAACTCACAAAGGTAGATTTAGAAAGGTTGTGGAAACCTATTGCCACCCATATGATGGAAAGCTTATAAATATAGACTGTGGTGGCTTAATTAACTTTGATGTTACCCCTGAACATCCAATCTTCTCAGCGAAAAGGCAGTGGGGATGGCTTAACCCAAAATTCAATGATGCTAAAGTGCTGAAGAGGGGGGACTTTATCGCTATCCCTAAAACTAGGGTCGTAGAGAGGAAGGAGGAGTTTGAGTTAAACCTGACTAACCCTTCTAAGCCAAAGTATGCTGACTTGAGCAGTTTTGTTTATAAAAGAGACATGCTACGGCTCCTAGGCTACTATTTAGCTGAGGGCTCTTTAGGTTATGATAAGGGAAAGGGCAAAAAATATCTTACCTCTATAACCTTTACCTTAAATGCGAATGAGGATAATCTTGCCTTGGATATTGAGTCTATAGTTAGGTCAAACCTTGAAGCTGGTATTCACCGCTATACTCACCCTCACCGCTCAAATACACTGAATCTTAATATCTATAATCGGAGTCTTGCCTATGCATTGGCTGAGCTCGGAGGACAATACTGTGACAAAAAGACGATCCATCCCCAGATAATGTTACTTGAGCCTAAGCTTCAATTAGAAATAGCTAAGGGGTTTTTCAGGGGAGATGGCCACCTTGTTGATAAATATGGAGAAACTAGATATACCGCAGTGACCACTTCTCCTACTTTAGCTAGTCAGCTTTTTTGGATATTAAACAGGAATGCCATTAAAGCATCGCTCAGACTCCAGAAAAGCGAAAAGAAAAAGCCAGCCTACTTTATTAGAATAAACTACTCGGATGGAATAAAAAGGCTTGGAACAGCAGTGGAAACCAGAATTAGGAATGAACGCTTCATTAGCCGTAGCGGCTATTTCCTAGTGCCGATTAAAGGGATTGCTGAAAGGTCTTATTCCGGCAAGGTCTATAATCTTCAGGTTGAGGGAGACAATAGCTATATTGCTAATTACCTCGCTGTCCATAACTGTATGCCCGAGTCTACCGTCGAGCCGCTCATTGACTACGTGGCTGATAAGCACGATATCCCCGTGTACAGATTTGCCATTGATGAGAACCTGTTCGAAGTTGGATTTATGACTAGGCTTTCGACATTCGTCTCCATGCTGAAGAGGAGGAAGAGGTGATTTTAGGCCTCGATATCGGCTCGGTATCGGTGAAGTTCGCCCTGCTTGAAGGCGATGCCTTGGTTGCCAAGCTCTACCTGCGCAACACGGGGTTAATAGATGTTATTCAACGCGGGCTGAGCCAGCTCAAGCTATCTCATATTGAGGGGGTTGGGGTCACTGGTTCAGGGCAGGAATTCGTGAAGAGTTTGATAGGGGCTGACTATGCGGACACTGAGATCATCAGCCACATGGTAGCAACCTTACAGGAGTACCCGAAGGCAAGGACGATAATGGATATTGGAGGGGAGGACTCCAAGCTGTGCATAATCAAGCACGGTGTCCTTTCAGACTTCCAGATGAACCGGGCCTGTGCCGGGGGGACGGGGAGCATGATTGAGGCCATTGCTTCTAGGCTTGGAGTAAAGACTGAGGATATCGGGGAGTTGGCATTGAGAAGCAAGGACCCGGCTATCATAGCCGGGAAGTGTGGAGTCTTTGCTCAGAGCTCCGCGGTTTCTGAACTTTCTAAGGGTAGGCCGGTAGAGGATATCCTTATGGGCATCTGCCGGGCACTGGTAGGGAACTATCTTGCCACCCTTGCCAAGGGGAAGAAGCTGCTGGAGCCGATAGTATTCCAGGGAGCAACTGCCCTAAATAAAGCCCTAGTAAGGTGTTTTGAGGAGACCTTGGGGAAGCCGGTTCTGGTTCCCCGGAACTGCGCTTTTATGGGAGCCATAGGCATTGCCCTCCTCACTGAGGAGAGCATGAACGGTAGAAGGACCAACTTCAGGGGGAAAGCTATCTTGGGCTCACAGTACCGCACTGAGGTTTGGCATTGCCACGACTGTGAAAACAGCTGTGAGCTTCTCAACCTATATTGTGATGGTGAGCTACTGACCACCAGTGGCAGTAGCTGTGGCAAGAACAACTGTTAGTCGCCGCTGAATCTTTTGGCGAAGAAACGAGCTATGTCCTTTATGAATGGGGCAAACATGTGGATACTCAGGCTGCCGACTACCTCGGCTTTGTCTCCATTCATGTAGAGCATTAAATGACCCTCGGTATCTAGCTCGGTCTTTTTCTCAATCGAGGTCCCGAAGTTCTTGATTATAGTGATTTTATCCATGAAGCCTCCCTTCTTAGATTTCAATTCCTCGCTCTCTTAACTCTTTGCAAGAGCTCCTCTCCATAAGTCAGCTATTGCTTTCCTAGCAGGTATTTTATCAACTTCTATCACAGGTTATCTCTATTTTAGAGTTCAATGCTATGTTCCTTCATGCTCTTTCCTACCTCTTGCCACCATCCAGGAAGCCCACCGCCTTTTTTCTCCCACTGTTCGTGCGCTTTCTTGATAGCATCCCTAACTTTTAGGAAACGTTCTTTAGCACCAGCTCCACCATAAACCTTGCCTTTGGCACAAAATTCGGCAATTTGTTCTGGGTTCTTCTTACTAGTTATTAGACCTAACACACCTGGTGACCAGCACGACTCAAACCCGTCTTCTTCTACTGTAAAACAGGTGCATGGAGTAGCCCTTGCTCTAGCTGGGTCAATAACTAATCCGTGCCCTACAGCTTCGTGCTCGGCGATGTGGAAGAGGAGTTCACCTTTAACCTGTGCCTCTCCTACCGCCTCCCTAGCCGCGGCTCGGGCGATCTCGCCTATCCTTTCCTCAGTTAAGGCTTCCATAGCATCCTCCTTCCTAGGCTATCTCCCCCCTGTGGAGGGCGATAGCCTTAAAAATATGATAAGAGCCGAATATGAGCAACGAGCCGGCAGCAAAAGCGTAAACTGGTTTCTCTCCACGGCTCTCCCTGAACAGAAGAATAGAGGGGATGAAATTGGCCATCGCCAAGCCAATTTGCATCATCGGCTTATCGATAACTGGTTCTGTGTAGCGGATTGAGCTAGCGGTCCCTATCATTTTCTCAGCCTCACTTTGAGGTAGTCAGCCCCAACCTTGTTTCGGGTTTGCTTCACCTCCAGGGCTATATTCTCTAGGTCCTCTACTGATTTTATCCCGTTTATCATGTGTCTGATATCAGCACTCTTGCTCTGGGCGTAGAGGGCAATCTCCTTCTCCTCCTTGGGGAGGCCAGCTATCTTATCGATGCTGAGATCCTCTCTCTCTAAAGCGTTGAGCTGGTCGGAACAGGCCATTATCCTTCGCTGGACCTCGGGGTCATTGAGTCCGTTCCTGTGGGCCATCCTCACTGCCTCGTCTGAGAGAAGGCCGGCGCATGTAGACAGATGATCCGTGGTACAAGGGAGGCATGCTGTCCCTCTGGCCACCGCCTCTTCCTTGACTTCCTTCTGGCTCTCCAGCTCTGCCTCTACCGCCTCCATAGCCTTGTGTGCTGCTTCCAGCTTGACAGTCTCCTCTGGGCTGAGTTCTATCCTGGGATAGAGCCTCTCCAAGGCGTGTTCCGGGGGCTCGGACTCCATAGGGGTAATCTTGGGCTCCTTTACTCTGGAGGTAAGCTGCAGGACAAAACTGGCTCCCTCTCGCATCAATGCCGTTAACAGACTTGTGTCCATGGTTTTAGTGTAACGACTGGGGTTGACTTTGTCAATGATATTTCATAGTATAGTGATAACTCACTGTATACTCAATGTATAACGATAACTCAATGAGCACGGGGCTAAGCTATGGTTCAGGCAGAAAGCAACAAGCAAAAAGCGTTCAAGCTCTTTGACCAGGGCAAGTCCCCCACTGACCCTGAGGTAAAGGCGTTAAAACTGACCCATCCCACCCGCTGGCAGTACTATAAAGAATGGAAACGTCAATCCTCAGAGGAATCTGAGGAAGCAAAAGAGAAGCCCTCTGAGAAAAGAGAGAAACCCCCTGGGGATTCCTCACAGAGGGAGCAGGCAGGAAAAGCAGACAGAGAGAGCAGACAGGGGCAGCAGACAGAGAAGCAGACAGAAACTAAGCAGACAGAAGCAGGCAGAGAATGGAGGTGTCTTGCTTGTGGCTTCTCTAGCTCCCCTGATGGCAAGGGTTACTCTCAAGCAATGATCCATCCCTGTGCAGCAAAGAAGAGGAAGTTGGTCTTGGTGGACAGGGCTACCGGTGAGATTCTTGCCACTAATATAATGCAAGCCCAGCTAAAAGGCTTTATCCCGAGAAAGAGGGAGCAGGCAGGAAAAGCAGACAGAGAGAGCAGACAGGGGCAGGCAGAGCCAAGAAGCAGGCAGACAGGCAGGGCTAAGGAACTAGAGACTATGCTGCCCGAGGGTGAGAGCATGGGCGGCATTGCGGAGACAGATGAGGTACCCAGTGAGAAGGAGAGGACAGAGGGGGTATCTCAGGACTTTGTTGAGGGTGCCGCTATATGGATAAAGGCAAAGGTTAATGTCAAGACCATGACTTACTATCAGCTCGCTGCTAATCAAGTGAGAAAAGAGAGCGATGGTCAGCTCCCACTGGGAGATTTCCTTGATATTGTTACCGAGGATTATTTTAAGGCGAGGGGGCTAACCCTGCATTTGGGTTAAACCCGAGAAGCTAAAAAGGAGGTAGCAGATGGCAAAGATATATCAGTTACCCTTTCACAAGAGAGAAGAGGGGGCATCAGACCCTGCCATGGAGGGGTTGAGGCAGGCACAGAGCGACTCGGAGCAGGAGAGGTTAAAGGAGCGGAGAGAGCTGGAGAAGAAGGAGCACGAGAAGAACATGGCCAAGGCAACGGCTGAGGCCAGAAAAGCGATGCGGGAGGTCGAGGGGGAACCGCTCACCGACGCCCTGCTGCGGAAGATTATCGATAAAATTGACCCTACCGCGAGCGAGCAGCAAGCAAGGCAGCAGATGGACGAGATAAGGAGGAGACTGGAGAAGACGGAGAGCGAGAACAAGGACCTGCAGGGCCAGCTCTATGCCAAAGAGGTACAGCGGCTATCTGATAGGTTAGACCAGCTCATGGCTGAGCTTAAGAAGAAACAGGAGGGGGAAGCTGGCCGGAGGACAGCCGAGGAGATCATAAAAGAGGCGACAGAGGTAGCTGAAAAACTAGGCTATGCCAGGAGTACTGGCCCAGAGATTCCCTACGACGTTCAGATTCAGCTAAAGAAGATGGATATGGATCTTCAGGTTCGCCTGGCGGAGATGAAGGTGGAGTCGGAGCGGCGGGATAGGGAGTGGGAGCTGACGCTACGGAGGTGGGATGAGGAGAAGGCGATCAAGAGGGAAGAGATTGCCCAGAAGGTCACTTCAGAGAAGGATAGGATGCAATTCATGACTACAGGCCTCCAGAGGGTGGGGAGAATAATCGGCAGTATGCTGAAAGGAGAAGCTGTGCCAGGAACTGAAGCTGGGGCAGGGGCGGAAGCACCGAAATCGTACCACATCGAGGCCGGGGAGGGTGAGGAGGGTGAGGTCACCTGCCCTAATGCTGAATGTGGTAGCACTATCTTCATTGCCCCCGATGCCGACAAGGTGGTCTGCGATCAGTGCGGCCAGGGAATCGGCATCACCAGAAAACCAAAGCCGGCAGCAGCTAAGAAGGGGGGAAAGAAGGAGGCTGAGCATGAGCCTGGTTGATAAGATCAGCCGCAGGATAAACACCTCCAATGTTGTCGGGGCGGTGGCCCAAGAGTTTTTCCCCGAGGTCCTGAGTGGTTTCATCAACGAATACCTGGTAGGGGTAACATCTAAAGAATTTTTCCAGAAAGTCAAGGAGATTGAGGGTAAGAGCCTGGTTAATTACCTCCCGCCAAATTCAAGGCAGAAGTTGATGGGGATGGTACCTGAAGACGTCTCCTGGCTCACCCTGGAGTGGTTCATAAGCGAGATACAGGTTGAGCACCCGGATATTGCCCTCTTGATTTTATCCTCAAATTATGTTACAAGTGAGGTAAGGCGACAAATAGACCTGTTTAAGGAGGAGTGTGCCCGTTAATTAGGGGAAATAATTAGGTCATCTAAAGAGGGCGGAGCTTATGGCTCCGCTTTTTATTTTAAGGAGGTGAGCTATGGTACAGGTAAAATGCGCTTCGTGTGGTTTCCCGATCGCCACCAATGGGGCTGAGGGTGACCAGGTCAGCTGTCCGTCCTGCGGAGCCAGCGGTATCCTTGCCAAGGTAGGCCAAGCTGTCACCCTACCTGGGCCTCTCTTTTTCGGTACGCTTGGCTTTGTCTTTGGCACTGTGCTGGGCCCGGCTCTAATTAAGTGGACGGAGAAATACAGAAAGTGAAAATCAAGATAGGTGTACCCAGAGAGAAGCCGGTAATAACCTTAGAGTTCGACACCAACCATATCTTGACCTCGCTAAAGGGCACTCTTGAGAACCTGCTTAATGCCGAGATAGAGGTAGAAGGTGAGAAGCGAGAGGGAGAGGGAAAGGAAGAGGAGGAAGAAGGTGGCTGAAGAAAAATGGAGAGCATTGAGAGAGCAATAGTCTGCGATGACCAACCCATATCGGGGGCAACCCTTTTCCATGAGGGCAGGTATCTGACTAGCTGGATAACGCCGGGAAACCTGGAGGTTCAGCGCAAGTATAAGGCGCTCACTGACAACCTCTCCCTCAAGGACAGAATTATCTCCTGCTGGGGCTATGTGGCTAAAGAAATCCGCTACCGGTACTTTATCACCAGCAGAGTTTCAGTCGATGGCAGAACTTTTGTCCAGAAGGATGCGTGGTTAGACCCTGGGGAGGTCATTCAGGCAGGGGTAGCCAACTGTATGAATCGCTCCGTCCTGCTTTGTTCCCTGCTCAGGCAGGAGCTTTCCCCAAGCCAGGTATACGTGGTGCTGGGAAATATCCAGGGCGAGGGGCATGCCTGGGTTTTGGTGCGGCTTGACCAAGACTACATCCTGGAGACCACCTCGCCCCACCTGCCGTCCTGTTTCATAGAGGCAAGCAAAGCTGAGATTTATGACCCTGTAATCTATTTTAACGATAGATATATAAAGTATTTCCCCGAGAAGAGCATCCATGAACCCTTTGGAAGTTGTTTTTGCATACCTTGGTTGGAGTCATATTTAGAAAGAGAGGCGTGCTGTGGGTATTATTAAAGTTACCCCCGAGGTACAGAAAACTATAATTGAGCATTACAAGAAGGGTAGGTCAACTCCTTCAATTGCGAAGGAACTTAATCTAACAGGAAAAGCTATTGGGTATCATCTGCGTAAAGCAAATATCCAAATTAGGTCGAATTCAGAAGCACATAAACTTTGGCACAGGCAAAGGTTAGAAGCGATATCTAACCTAATTGTGGACTTATACGATAACCAGAGGTTAACCCTTGGTGAGATTGGCAGGCGTGTCCACTTTGAACCATACACAATTGGTAAATATTTACGCTCTATAGGTAAGATACGGACTGCCACTGAAAGTAGGCAGTTGAGGGGAACTCACCTATCTGGGGCTAGGCATCCATGCTGGAAGGGTGGGAAAGGCTTCGACTCATCAGGTTACATTTTTAGGTGGGTTCCTGAACACCCACGAGCTGTTAAAGGTTATGTTCGTGAGCACATTTTGGTTTGGGAAGAATATCACCAGAAGCAGTTACCTAAAGGCTATTGTATTCATCACCTCAATGGTATTAAGGATGACAATAGACCTGAGAATCTAGTAGCGATGAAGGCCGGCGAGCACATTCACCAGACCGAGCCTTTCAAGAAGAAAATTCGCCAGCTTGAGATAGAAAATCGCCAATTAAGGCGAGCTTTGGAAGACTCTCAAATGATATTTTATATAAGTGAGAATTAGTGAGATAGGGGGGGCATGCGATGTCTATATCTGACAAATGTTATGGGTTGGCAGGAAGCTTATTGAGTGCTTGGGTATTTATAGATAGTGCTCGTAGGCATGCCGCAGTTGAGGAAAAGGGAAAGGCGTTAATGGCTAGCATCAATGCTAGAGCTGCTATTTATGACTGTGAAAAGGAAGCTTCCTTATCACCGGGTGAGGCTAAAGCCTTGAATGATGATTTGAACACGGTAATCCATGCGATTGAGTGGAGAGAGTTTTCTGAGGCTAGAGAGCGCCTTGATGCCCTTTCTGAGCAGGTATTTCATTCATCGCTGGATAAAGTAATCGACTGTGAGTGCCAAAAGTGAGGAGTAGTTAATGGCTTGGTATTTAGTAGCTGAAGGAAAAACCTCTGAGGAGCTTCAGCAGGGTGTCCCTCAGGTGGACCTGGCCAAGGGGACACGAATGAAGCTGGAGATAGTCACCAAGTACCCCATTGGCTACTTCTTCGACCTGTGGGGGGCAGAGTGGGTGGTGACCAGGCTGTTTCCTGAAATAGAGGATTACGGCGCCGAAGTCGTTGATGTTGAGGGGGTCGGTGCCTATAAGATTGTGGTCCACATGAGGGCTACTGGCACATGGGTTCCTATTATCGTTGCTGGAATTATAGCCGCTATTGTCTACTTTGGATGGCGGTGGTTCCAGGAGATAAGGCTGTTCGCGGAAGAGGCCAAGCCGCTGGCGTGGGCCCTGGTGGCCATCATAGGGGCAGCGGTGGCCATACCGCTGATAAGTTTGTTCCGCAGAACCAAAGAAAAAGTCCAAGGAGGGTGAATATGGGTATAGAACGCAGAGAGGAAGAGGTAGCCGTCGAGCAGGGGGCAAAGCCGGCTCACAAGGTTCACCTTGTTTATGAGCAGGGTGAGGCAGAGATTGGCGCGGTAGGCGCTGTCGGTGTGATTACAGGCAAGATTGTCGATGCCTATGTCAGATACGGCGGGCAGAAGGTTACCCAGGTTCCTGAAGGCGCGAAGTTCGAGGTGGTCGTTGTCTATGATTATGAAAACCCCGGCTTTGTACTCCGGCCCGGTGAGGCGTGGATCATGGCCTTCACCGTTATGAGCACCGACGGTTCAGTATATGGGGCGGAGTATGCAAACATGATACGTGCCTCCGGGAGTGGTGTTGTCCAGCCGATTGACCTCTGGAAGCCGATGCCCGATCATACCATTTACTTGAGGGTAAAGCTGTGGGGGAACCAGTCGCTACTTCAGGGCCAGACTCCTCCCCAAAGTGATTGGTGAGCGTTAAATGGCTAAATTAACCAAGGAACAGAAGGTAGCTATTGGTGTCGGGGCAGCCGCTGCCACTGGAGCCGCGGTCTACCTCCTCACGCGGAAGCCAGAGGCGCCGCCAGAAGCGCCACCGGAGGTTCCGCCGGAGGTTCCGCCGGAGGAAGCTCCAACTGGTTGGCAGCAACTAGCCTCTGGTGTTCTAACCGTGAAGCCGGCGCCGTCATTGATAGCCTGGCAGCAGCTTGCCTCTGGTATTCTAACCGTGAAGCCGTCAGCGCCACTGGTTGGTTGGCAGCAGCTTGCCTCTGGTATTCTAACCGTGAAGCCGGCGCCGTCATTGATAGCCTGGCAGCAGCTCTATTTTGTAATTTTGACAGCCAAAAGAGCATAGCTACTTGACAACTATTGATTTATAGAGTAAGTTAGAATTAATCGAATAAAGCTCTTGAGGTCGACAGGGGCGCAAAAACGGGCACTCTAAAGGTTGACGTGCCCGTTTCCTTTTAGAGTGCCTGACAATACAAGAGGGCGGTAATCCCTACCGAAAAGGTATGGGGACCGCCCTCTTTCTTTTCGGCAAGGGATACCGCCAAGGGAAATCTAGGGAGGTGCTGCATGGGAATAAAATTGGTTGAGGATGTAGCCATCCCCGGAGCTGTAGTGGCAGCCCACTTCGGTACCGAGTATGCCGATCAGAAGGGATACGGTGGTGAGACGGCTATTAGCCCCATTGTGGGCACGATAATGTTCGCCGCCGGGTATGCCCTCACCGGATTCGGAATCGGTGGCGACTACACTAAGAACATGGGGATAGCAGCTATGGACTGGGGCGTTCGTTCCATCAAGGAGATGGTGGAGGCCAGGGGACTGGCTACCCGCAGCCTTGCTGTCAAAGGAGACTCGGAATCCAAGCTGTCTATGAGGCCAAGGACTCGTATCGGCCGCTATCCTGCTCCCGTCGCTGAAGACGAGTTCCAAGGCGTCAAACTGACCTGAGACTGACCTGAGTATCGGGCAAAATAACTCTGAAGGAGGTATACACTGATGAGTTACGCTATTCCAACTAATGAATTGACCTTGTCGGACATGAGGGCGTTCCGTGATGCGGCGATTGAGGCTGGTATTGCCAGGGCCATCAAACTGGGTCTGGCCAGTGCGAGAGGCCAGTTGGTGGCCAGAGAAGCCCATCCTGGTACTGACTTTACCAACCCCGCCGGTGCTGGCTGGACGAACGAGTACTACGTCACGCCAGCAGCTGCTGGCGCCCTCGTCTGGGCTCTGGCACCTGACACGGCTGCTGTCCCGCAGCTCGGCAACAACCAGATAGCTGTATTCTACAAGATTGCCGATGCCTCGCCCAACCCGGTCGTTACCGGGGTAAGGTTCAGGAAGGGACTAACCGGAGCCACGACCCTGGGTTCGTTCTTCATCCAGGCTTTCATAGACATTAAGCTTGAGCCGGAAGTCTGGCTAAGCGAGCCTATTGTCTACAACCCCACTGACTGGCTGTTCATTGAGTTCTACGGCAGGGTGGCAACGCCGGCCGGAGGCGAAGAGCTGTCATTTGGCTGCTTCATCATTGAGCCTGTCGGTGGAACGATAAGCTGAGGAAAGCTAAAGGTCGAAGGACTAAGAGCTCATAAGGAGGAAAGGAGGCAAAATGAGCTTAGCAGCATTTGTTAAATCTCTGTTCCAGACTGAGGTAAACTCCACAGGGATACGCTACGCCACATACCCTGTCGGCGCAGGGGTGGCGGCGGTTAGTGATGCTGCCGCGGCTGCCTGGGCATGGTCTGCTTATGTCCAGATCGTGGCAGCGGCAACGATACCCAACCCGTGCTGGCTGGTGGGGATTCATGTCCACACCAACGCTGTGGAGACCTTCTATGGTGATTACGCTATCGCTTCTGGCGCTGCGGCAGCTGAGGTGGACCTGGCGATTATACCTATTCGCTCAATAGTGGTAGGTGTTACTGCTATGGTCATTGCTACCTTGACGGATGTCCCGATTTACCTAACCAAGCCCATCCGGATTAACGGCTCGCCCAGATTGGCAGTTCGTCTCCGCAAGGATACCGCTGCCAGCGCTGCCGGCACCACCTTGAAGGTGATAGTGGCCACCGGGTTAGGTTGATTCTAACTCTTAGGAGGAGGAGGTGCCTCCTCCTCCACTGAAAAATAAACTCCAAGAGAGCGAGGAGGTTATTATGGCAACGAGAATACGGATAGGGACAACGCTACTCCTCGCTCCCTATCCGTGTTTTGTTAGAGGGAGGCAAAAAGCTGAGGAGGGTAAATATGGTGAGGAAAAAAGGCGAAGCCTTTGCTCTGTTTGATCAGGGGGTGCCCCTGGAAGAGGTCGAGCGCAGGACCAGCCTGAAGCACAGGACCGTCAGGCGATACCACAAGCTGTGGGAGAGGCAGCCGCCAGGGCCAGCTCCAGAGATGGTCACCGAGGTAGTTCCAGAGGTGGCACCGGCGGAGGTGGTTCCAGAGGTGGTTACTGTCGGTTCGCTTGAAGACGGGGAGAGATTCAAGCTTAGAGACGCCATCTACCGGAAGGAGATAACGGTGCGCAGCGGGGCTGTCATTGCCACCCGTCTTTTGAGAGCGCACTACTCCGCAGTTGAGACGCCCAAGGGACGGGTCAAGCTTGGCCCTGGAACAAAGGTGGAGAGGGTTAAATAAGAAACTAAAAAGCTGAGGAGGAAATATAAAAATGAGTGCTGTTGTGAACATTTATGACAATGGCCCGATCTCACCGGTTGCTCGCATCAACGAGAACCTCTCCATCTGGACAGCGGGGAAGTGGGAGCATAACAGGATCATCTATATGGAGCCCATGCCCCGCTCAAGCCCGATGGTTGTGGAGATGGTTTCTGCTTCAGGCGCCGTCACCATTGCCGCCAACGGGACCATAGCCAAGCGGCTGGTTGCTATCCTGCGGATGGGTGATACTGAGCTGATGCACCTGAGATGGGAACCAATCGATGATATGGAGGGCGTGCTCTGGGAGCAGTCAAGCGTAGGTAGATTTGTGGCCCGCAATGTCCATGCAAGGGTGGATAGGCTTACTCATATCCGCGATCCGTATCTGGCTACTACTACCTTCTTTATCGTGGGCAAGGAAAGGGATATGAACCTCGAGGTAAGAAACCCCAATGGCATAGCTCTGCCGCTAGCCCGTTTCGTATTCTTCGGCTATCGGTATCTGCTTGAGCCATTGAGGGTGGAGCCTCAAAATACCACCTATCTGCCTGCCGAAGGTCGGGGGGGTTGATAACATTAAAAGGAGTATCGAGCGATGGAAGGTATAATCAAACCCGGGAACGCTGGCTTAGTAACCACCACAGGGGGAGGAGTGGCTGACCTTTGCCACACCTTGAGCCTCACTAGAAGCCTGATCATCACCAAGATCATGGCCTACAACGCCACCGGCGCCAATGTGACTCTTCAATTCGGCACCCTGAATCGTGCCACCCCAGCAGTATTCGTTCCAGGTGGCCTGCTGCCCATCTTCGTAGCTATCAACGGGCTGGACAACGAGTGGCTCGAGGAGGAGATTCCCGCTGTCGAGTTCATGTCATGGCCCCAGGCGACTGCGGCTGGGAGAACAGGCGATGTGTATGTGGTTGGCGGTGCTGCCGGCGTTGTGGTTCAGATTGAAGTTAAAGAATTCGCCTGATAAAGGAGGGCCCCATGGGCAAGAAGTCTGCTCTCTCGGAAGAGGAGATTAAGCAGCGTATTTTAGAGGCGACTGCTGCCGCCCGCTCCGGCTTACCCCAGGCACAGGTTGTGGTGGTAGTCAGGGGCGATATGCAGGTGACCTCCCCAAATCCCAACGTGAAGGTGGTGAAGGAGGAGTGATATGCCGATAACTACGAGCACACCGTCGTTTTTCATAGAGCTCCTCCGGACAAGGGAGTGGCGGCAGTATTCCAATCTGTTTCCATATGGCACAACCCAGCTAATCATACCTGTTTTCCCTCGCAACCAGACGATATGGACTATCTACAGGCCGCCTGGGGGGATATACGCTTATATCCTATATGGTGCCGTGTTCGGGATCAACATGCTTCCCGATGTGTTCACCTATACCTATAATACCTGGGGGTCGCAAATTTACAGCGGCACAGTCACCCAGAGCGTCATCGGGATAGAGTTAGCTTCCTTTATCCCCATTACAGATCAGCAAACTGTTCAGGTATCAGCTACCAATACCACCAACCTCCTCCAGTATTTCGAGCTTCTCTGGCGGTTCCTGGTAATAAGAACCGAGGCCGAATGGCAAAAGATGGTCGATGTTTTAGAGCGAGTGGCGGTTTCGCTTAAATCAGAAGCTTACCTAGCTGAAATTAAGGAGATCCTGAAAAGGATGGAAGGGGCAGGGATGTAATGTCTGATATCACGGTTCAGGTACCAAGTATTATATTGCCCCAGGTTTGGACTATAGGGACTGAAACGGAAAACCTGAATGACCTGGTTGTCCATCGCTCTATTGAGTTTCCCACCAGGTACCTTCAGGAGAAAACGGTACAGGTCTACGCGGTAGAGATCATCGTTTTTGGCGCTGCCGGTAACCTTCAGCTCTGGGTTGAGGTATCACCTTACCTGACCACCACCAGCGCCTTATACTGGACGCGGGTAGGGGGGATAACAACCCTGGTACCCACTAATGTTAATTTAACTGCCCATACCACGCCACTATTATGGACGGCGCACAGCGAGTATGCGCGGCTGGCGGCACAGATGCCGGTGGCAGCAGCGCCGGCTACCGCTTTTTGGACAGTTCAAGCAATAATTGAGGCTAAGTCGGGAGGTTGATAAATGAGAACGCCAACCGGTTTTTATACCGACCAGCCAGCCTTTCCAATCATTGAAACCGTTATTTCCTACTGGGATGTTACCTCAGGGGCTGGCAACGCTTTAGGCACCACTGTAGTCTGCGCTAACCTGGCCAACGAACCTAATTATGCTGGTTTACCTATCAAAATTTTAGATGGGCCTGCCGCTGGGCAGGTAAGAATTATCGCTTCTCAGGTCGGTATTACTATCACTGTTGCCGGCGCTTTCACTAATGCTGCTGGAGCGCCTCAACAGATTGCTGCTGGGACTAGGTTCGTTATCCTCTCCATAGCTGGTGGCGGTGGTGTTCCACCGGCTCCTCCTGGGCCAGGTATAGGTTTGTGGATGTTTGGTGTTTGTGACCCGGCCATGGTCGCCAGTGCTAATACCTTGGTATTAACCAACCTTGCCGGCTTTAATAACGACATATTTAATAATGAGTTTTGGATACAGGTAATCCACAATGCCGATGCCCCTGGTACAGCCCCCGAAAGAGAGATAAGAAGGGTAACCGGCTACGTTGGAGCTAGCGGTACCTTTACCACCGATGCCTTCACCGCCAACGTGGAGGCAAATGACCTGGTCTGCGTATTCCATGAGTCAATAATGGGTATAGAGATCCTGGGCTTTGGGACACTGGACACCTCTAGCGCCACCGTTCCCGCCGATAGCACCAGGACCGAGGTCGATGACTATTTCAATGGCTGCCTCCTCATGCCCACCGAGGGGGTATGCCGCTTCCAGCCGCGGCGGATAGTGGATTACACCGGGGTTGGCGGCATCTTCACCCTGGATCCAAACAATCCCTTTAATGCTGCGCCTGGGCTGGTTGATTACGTGATCATCGGTAGCCAGACTGAGTTTATCCCTGCGGTGGATGGCGCCAACAACAGAACCCCGGCTGATGTAATTGGGAATAAGGCATCAACGCCTGTTTTCGCTCCTGATAATGTCAGTGATATCATTCGGTATCTCAAAGGGATATTATTGAGCATCAACGGTGTTCTAGCGCCCAGTATGAGCCTTATTGAAACATGGCAGGATGTTCTGGGTATAGATCCCACTGTGTGGGTAGTTACCAATCCTGTGACTGGTGCTGCCTGGGCTGCCCCTACTGAAGCTGGCGGTTTCCTGTATGCTCAAACCACCCCTAACGCCAATGAGACTGCTCGGCTGCGCAGTGTCCAGCAGTGGGTTGAATATCCCAATACCCCGAACCTCAATCTTATAGTTAAAAAGACTATACTGGAATGGGAGATGGTGATAGGTGTGGTAGCCAACCTTGATAATACTCTCACCTTCTGGGGTCTTACCAATGGGCCTAACGATAACAGGGGTTCCCAGGACCTCATCGGCTTTGGTTTGATCGGCGATGCCCTTCAGACAATTACCGATTCAGCAGGCGTTGAAACGGTCAACACTGGCTTTGGAGAAAACTTGGCCAACCATAATAAGTTCCGTATCGAGATCTACGAAGGTAATGTGGACTTTTACCTTAATGAGGTCCTGATAGCTACTCATATAGTAAATATCCCAGTCAATCCCATGTACCTTCAATTCTTTGTTGATACAGAGGCCGGCGGGCCCTGCATCTTTGATATCGGTATAGCCAGGTGCTGGTATGAGATGGCAGAGAGGTATTGAGAATGATTACCGATATAAGAGAAGTACTAAAGCGGCTCCCTTACACCCTCAGGGTGGGAAATGTCCCCGGGGGCATAGCTGAGTATACCAGCATTCAGGCTGCTATTAACTATGCCAATTCACAGACCCCTACTGCTACCAACCCCTGGACCATATATATCTACCCTGGGTTCTATAATGAGCAAATTACTTGTTCTGACTATGTCAACCTGAAGGGTGTTGGGCCCCCGGGGGGTGTAGTTATCTATCAGAATGATGCAACTGTAATTATATTGCCTGATAACAGCGTAGAATTACAGAATTTTACGGTAAGGCTTGGGACTCCATCAGCTGGAAGAAGTTTTCTTTCTAATGTATCAGCTACTGCTATGGCAGCTAAGATAATCGGGTTACATTTTGAGGTCGTAACCCCGGGCGCTTTTGCTATCTACATCTTTAATATTCAAAATCAGACTCCTAATATACTGATAGAAAACTGCTTTGCTGAAATAGGCGGTACTGGAGCTTCTGCGACTTTGTACCGTTCGTTACGAAATGGTGGCACTATACGATTCAGTAATAATT
This sequence comes from Dehalococcoidia bacterium, assembly GCA_034414335.1. Classification (GTDB taxonomy): domain Bacteria; phylum Chloroflexota; class Dehalococcoidia; order GIF9; family AB-539-J10; genus RBG-13-51-36. The sequence goes on along the minus strand of DAOUMB010000018.1, from coordinate 7,718 downwards.
ACTTCAGATGGAATAATGCCAACGCCGCACATCTCGAAATACATTACACAATCACTCTTTACAGCACAGGTAATCGATGGGCAGGTACAGCCTCATTTTTGAATAAGGATAATACTCTTCTTACAGCTACATTTGATAATGATGCCTGTATATCTACGGGTGCCTGGGTAAGTAATGTGAATAGTTCCATAACCTTTAGGAATTGCGCTATCGAAGCTCCGGTAGTAGCTGGGAACCTTGCTATTGTTCGCCTGAAGAACTGCTTTTACAGAGCGATCCAAAGAACTGGAACAGGAAATATTGTTGATGAATCGCCAACCCTTAAAGATGTTCCCTGGAAGGTCCATAAATGGGATTGGATGGCCGCTCTGGCCAGTATGGATGTAGGGGTAAGAGGAACCCCGGTTGATGGTGGCTCTGGACAGATCTTGCTTGAGGTAACTGATAATGTTGCTGGGCAGGAAGCCGTAGAATCTAACCCGGAGGCGGCGGGGGCATTGGGTACTGAGTTCACACCAGCTCGAACCCCCAGATTCCTCACCCAGATTTCAGCTGCTAGTTTTGATGCCAATGTAACGATGTTTTATGGGCTGAGAAAAACGCTTGGAGATTATGTTCCCGCTGCTACCGAAGACCATGCCGGGTTTATCTGGGATGGAACCAATTTCAAAGCATCCAGTGATAATGGCGTTGCCACGGAAACTACCAACCTGGCACTTCCTTCCACTGGTGCTCAACATCAGCTCGAGGTAATAGTGTTCGGTGGAGTAAGGGTAGAATTCTACGTTGACGGGGTTCTTGTGGCTACTCATACCACAAGAGTTCCCTCTGCCGTGCTAGACTGGCAGCATCTGTTAGAAACAGCTGGGGGAGGCACCGGAGATGTGATAGATGTCACGGTCAGGAATGGAGGGATTCAGGAATGTCCGGCATAATGGGAATAAGGTGAGACATGGGTGAACTTAACACTGTACCAATGCGAATAAATGGGGTTGAGGGTGCCGCCGGTCAGGTAAAGGTGAGTGGTGGACCCGGGGTACTGGAAAGCTGGGCGTCATTAGCTCCTACCATAGTCCCCAAGACTATAGCTGAAGTGGTACGAAACAGTACCGTTCTCCAAGCCGACGATGAGCTCTTATATGCTATAACTGCCAACAGTGTTTGGTTTTTTGAACTTACTCTGCTTGTATTTACTCTAACTGCTACCCCAAATATTAAGTTTGGTTGGGCTTACCCCACAAATTGCGTTATTTATTGGGGTGTTTCATCTGTAGCAGCTGTTAGTGAATGGACACTAGATATAGCTTTAGTCGCCAGCGGATTTCTAAAGAGAGAAACCAACTCACGAGCCGTTGGACTCCCCGCTGGTGGCATTGGAGGTGTAAATGGGATATGTGGTGTTTCTTTCAAAGCTGTTATAGTTAATGGTGCTAATGCTGGAACTGTAAACCTCCAATGGGCACAAAACACTGCTGCTAATGAAGATACAACTGTAATGGCTAACTCTCATTTAAAGGCTTATAGGGTGTTGTAAGGTGGAGTATGGAAATTGAAATCAAATATGGAAGCCTAAAGGAACGGAAGCTAAAGATAGCTGAAAATGAGGCTAAGGGGCTTCGTATGCTCCATGATAACTTTGACCCCGATTGGAAGCGTGGGGATGAGCCTCACGGCGTTATGATATTTACCGATGAGCCGGCACCGGTGGCACCGGTGGAAACACCGAGAGACCCTCTCGCTGAGATAGACGAGCTAAAAGCAGAGCTGAAGGAGAAAGGGATAATAGATGCTTTATAAGCTAATCAGGTGGACAAGGCAGATTAGAGCCTGGTTCTTTGGCAACAAGAACGAGGAGGGGAGGTTTGTCATCATCAGGCTTAAAGAGCCCATGGCCCCCCTTGAGTTCAGGAAAAGACTGATACCACTGTGCTATGAGTATAATATGTTCTCCACCACATATCGGGGACAGATATTCACGGTTAGGAAGGTAGACCCTGATGTTATCCATCAATATCACCTCAGACTCTATCCTGACAGAGTAACCGGCCACTACGAGATTGACTGGTTCCATGATGAGAAGGCCCACAACAAAGGGGTGGACTTGAGGGCTTTAACGAAGGGGGAAATTGCCGAGATAAGGAGGAGGCTATATGAATAAAGACAGGTGGAAATGGGCTTATACCTATATTCTCTTGGCTTTTACTATAGGCTGGGCGAGATTCTGTGTAAATGTGGTCCTGAAGGCACTGGAGACGAAGGCTGATATTGATATTCTTGCTACGGCGGGCGCGGGAACTTTACTCGGTGCGTTGATTGCTTGGTGTGCCAATGTTAACATGTTTTGGTTTAGAAAGAAAGCGCCGAAAGAGTAGTAGCGAATCTAAACCCTCTGGTAAAGTGATATAATTCAGTCATAGGAAAGGAGGATAATATAAACTGGGACTATATTGCGGGGTTATTTGATGGAGAAGGCTCAATTGCTCTCGTTCAAAAAAAGAATACTGCTAAGAGGCGCTCCAAGAGAGTAATAGTTTCCATCGGGCAAAAGATATCTGGTAATGGACTATTCAGAGAGATGCAACAATTTTTAATTTCTGAAGGCTTACAGCGGCCTCGTCTCTGGCAAGAGGAGGCAAATTCGATGGAATACATCTTAATTACAAATAAGAATGATATCCGATTATTTCTCGAATTGCTTATCCCACATCTTAAGTTGAAAAGAGAGAAAGCATATCAAGCTTTGGAGTTCATGGAAGATATGAAAAATCATGTGAGATGTTTTAATCAACAAGAAGAACAATATATTGAGAATGCTTATGAGTCCAAAACACCTTGTAAGACAATTGCACATGAATTGGGCTGCAAAGAAAGCAAAATCTATCGCTATCTTAGGGGGAAATGCCTAATTAGAACAGACAACTTAGGGCAATTCCAGTTCAGGAAGAAAACCCCGAAGGAAGAAAATAAATGATGCTATTTGACAGGGATGCTATAGGGATAATGGCGACAGTTGCCGGCAGCGTCGGGGGGACTGCTTTCTTCCTCGGTAGGAAGATAAGCTCCATGGTCACCAAGGACCGGTGTAACAAGACCCATAACAGCTTAGACGATGAGCTTAAGGTAATTAACAAGACGCTGGGGAGGATACAGGGGAAACTGGGCATAGAGAATGGGGAGGACTAAGAGGGTTATGGATAAGCGGCTGATTGCTGGAGTCGGGATTGGCATAGGAGGATTGCTGGCCTACCTTTTTACTAGGAAGGCTAAAGCAGTGCCGCCTGAGGAGCTACCACCAGTAACGCCACCACCAGGCCAGCCACGGATAACCACAGCTACCTTTCAAACCAGCTACAATACCTATGGTGGCTTCTATGGCCAATTGGTTAAAGCAACGATTACCGTTGATTCGCCAAGGGATTTTACTGGTGAGCTAAAGATTTCCCTTCCTGGAGAAATAGCCGGGACCCCCTTAATCAACCATGCGCAACTTGCCCAGAGAGATCTAACCACTATTGTACAAGTGGATAAGGAGGGAGAATTCTACATAGGGACAAGCTATTCATCACACCAGAAAGCTGTTATCTACGGCCATTATTCCAAGCTGATGCAAGCAAGAGATTCTGTTTCTCACACAGTGAATTTCCCTATTGGGACATCGCAGTTCGCTATTGCCTTTTTCCTCGTGCCAGATTACTTCCGCTACAGTTATAGTTCGGGAGAGCTCAACTGGATTGATGAGCCCTATTATCTCCCAGCTGTTCATAGCCCCATGGTGGAATTGTATGAAGACAGCAGCCTGCTATATAGAAAAGTGTTTGCTGATGCTATCCAAGTAGAGCCTTGGGGACCATACCCAGTGAGTGTTGATATTCCTGCTATGATTGCGTCTGGCGGAGAAGCCTGGGCAGGGTTTACCATGTTCCTGCCCTATAAAGGTGACTGCGACTATGAGGTATATTTGTACGTAAAGGAGCCAAACGTCTGGAATCTTGCTTTTGGAGAAGTGGTCGATGCTAAATGGTATGTCAAAAAGGACAACTGGTATATGGGCGGGGCTCAATCCATTTCAACCGATGGTGTGTTTTCCTTTGAAGGTTTAGTAGGCTATGATAAGGCGACCGGTACTTATATCCAAGTTCCAGCCATGGCAATATACGATGCATCCCGATTTAAGCGAGATATACCGGTACCACCAGGAAGATACAAGGTGTACATGAGATGTAACCTGAAGTTTGTTGCCTACGCCACAAACACCGCCACCAAGTACTCTAGTGGGGGTTTAATATGGAAAGATGTTGAGGTAGGGGAGATAGAGGTAGTATGAATAGGGCAGAATTCAACAGCTGCATTCGAGATAAAATTAAGAGCGGGGAGCTGGGGCACCTCTCCCAGCGGAGGCGGTTCTGCGCCAGCGCCAAAATATGCTCCGGGAGGGCTAGCGATGTTGCCGAAGCTACTGCCCAGTGCCAGCAACCTTCAGGCAAGCCTGGGAGAAAGGCTAAGGCCGAGACTGGGGGAATGAAGGTTGTCCTCCTCACCAGCACCGGTTGCGATCCCTGCAATGACGCTAAGCGAGACCTCAAAGAGCGCATCGAGCGGGGAGAGATAAAGGTGCTCGATATCCAGAAGAGCGACGATGCTGCGATACTTGCCCAGAGATACAAGCTTTACAGCGTCCCCAAGCTTCTGGTCCTGGACAGCCAGGGGGAGCCGTTCTCCGAGCTCGAGGTGTTTGACAGGGCTGAAACGATAGACTTGACAGAGTTAGCCAAAAGGGCTAACATAAGTAAGAACCCACCCACACTTAGCCAGGGTCAAGAGGGCGGCAACACGGACCAGAAGAGGTCCTGACCGCCCTCTTCTATTTAGGCTGGTCGATCTGGCGAGCGCCAAGAGGCGGAGTGAAAATTTGGGGGGAATAACTGTAATGGAGCTGAGTAATGAGAAAGGGTTTTATCTTTGACCCGGTTACCTCGAAGTCAGTGTGGGTTAATGTGACCAAGGGGGAGCTCAGGCAGCCTTCCTACTCCCGAGGTCCGAAGACCCATGCCTCCTCATCCGGGCTGCTAGGCTTCCGATCCTGCGTGCAGACCGAGATGGCAGGCAAGAAAGGTGACCGCAAGGCTATAAGGGCAGCCTTCACCAGCGCAGCCAAGAAGTGCGCCTGAAAGCCGGGGCATAATAGGGGGGGGAGGTCTTAGAGCCTCCCCCCTCTTGTTACAGAAACATTATATTTCTTGGCTATAGCACGAATACCCAACCTGTCATCGAGGTATAACCGCTTTATTTCGTCCACTGGTAGGTCTTTATGGCTCGCCCTTAACATGGTTGCCCATTATATTATGTGGATGGAGAAGTGTTAATAAATACCTCCCCCGCTGCCGCCTCAGGTTCCAGCGCAGGCCTGGATAGGTCGTGTCGGAAAGATTGTCGAGCATAAGCAGCTCCTCCAGGGGCAGCCCATCGTAGACAGCGGTAACGTTGGCGCTCTCATCCAGCGCCTTTCTCAGCCATGGGCTGAGGTCAAACTTCTCCACCTTAATCAGGAACGCCCTCTCATGCTCCTTTATCTCCAGTTTCTCTGCCATTTTCCCGCTCCTGTTTAATGTATTTCACCGTCCTTGCCACGTCGCCCTTCCCCTTGATGCTGGCCACCCACAGCTTGTCGTCGGTTTTCCTCACGCTGAAGCTGCTGTCAGGGTGCTGCCGCCTGATCCGCTTCATGAGCTCGGCAAGTATGTTCAAGTCGCGAAATCCCATAGCTTAACCTCTATGTCCATTATAGCAGGGTTAAAAGGGTATAGCTAAACCTATGCACACCACTGCTGAGCCCGTATCTTTGACCTGGGTGCGTCTGGTGGCATTCTGGTACTGACCCTCGCCCGGCTATGGTCTGTGATTCTTTCCCCCACTCTCCAACTCAGCCTGGAGGCGGGCATTCTCCGCCTCCAGCAGGGTGACTCGTGCTTCAAGCTCCTTTATTTCTTTGTAGTGGAGGACGGCGCCAGAATTATGCTTAGTTCGACGGGGATGTGGGAGAACGGTTTCTAGCCCGGGTATCGGTAACTGCTTGTCAGCCATCGTTGGCACCTCCTCGAGCCTTTAGTCTCTCATAGGCTATCCCCAGCTGGAAGCCGGCATAAACCGCTGCCAGGGGATACAGCTCCTCACTGGCACTTCTGAGTAGCGGGCCGAGTATCTCAGCCATGCCGCTGGTGGGGATATCCACTGTTTCAGCTGTCTTGATTAGCTCGTTGACCAACTCAATCTTCTGTGAGAGTTCGTTGCCCTGGAACTTCTCCCTTAGTATCTCCTCTACTTGTCCTTGCCACTTCTGGGTCACTATTTCACCTCCTTTGGGGTAGTCCCCTACTATATATACTGTATATACTGTATATACTGTAATTTGACCCCAAAACGTTAGATGGAGCTTGCTCCTTTTCAAAATTGGCGGGTAAAATAAGTTAGGTAGGCATTTCAAAATGGTTTCCTCATGAAAGGTACTACCTTTCAGAGGTCAACCAATCAATGCCTGCCTTAATACCAAGAGGGCTGGGGTGTCAAACCCCAGGAAAATATTGACCAAAAAATTGACAAAAGAGAGGGTCGGGGACTCGGGTCCCCGACCCTTCCCATCATACCCACCCGCAGTAGAACTCTACCGGAGGCCACCACAGCCTTCCGGTTCTACTGGAGGTTTCCCCTATGAGCCTGCCTCATTTACCCATCCTCCAATAGATGATTCCTATAATCCCAAACGCCACCGACAGCAAGATGACGACTATCTTCCAGCCGATATCCAGCCAATGTAAGAAGATACCAGTATCCATAGCTTTATCCCCCTTCCCTTCTAGTATATTACTAAGAGTATATTATTTAAACTCAAATAGCGCCGGCTGCTCTGCTTTTCTCTTGGCTTCCTCCCCCTCTCTCTTCTGCCGCCTCTCGTCTCTGTCCCTATCCAACCTTATCTGCGTGCGCTTTCGGTATAGCCACTCTTTAAGGCGATTGAGGTCTGCCATCTGGTCGTCACGAAGGGAGTCCACCGCGATGTCATTTGGCATCTCGTTCTTACCCCACCGGCGGTATGTCTTGGTGGCGATGTAGAGGTAGATTTGCCCCCAGTCGTGGTCCATCGGCTGAGTCAAACAAGCCGTGTAGAGATAAGCACAGGCTTCGGCATCGGTACCGGTGGGGCCTTCACCCTTTAACACCCTCATGTTCATCTCCAGCCTCTCCAGGGTGATGGCGTTCTTCAGCCAGTCGGGGAGGGTGTCTCCCCATCCTCCAGGAAAGACAAGGATAGGGTCAGTAAAGACACCTACTACCTCGGAGATGCCCTTCTCGAGCTGCTTTTCGGTTGTCAATTGTCTCCTCCTTTCTAGGTTTATTTGCTCCAAATATTGAGTATGTGCTTATTATTTTGAGCATAGTTGCCCCGTTCGGAGTGAGGCAGTTTGAATCACTCCGCATCACTTTGCGACAGTCTTATACGTTTTTAGACACTTTTAGACTAACGACTGCTGGTTACCATATTGAGCCATCCTGCGCTCCTCGGCTAAATCCTGCTCAGGAATAGCCTTGCGAACGCTTTCAATAGCGGACTTGACCTTCTCCATCCGCTCAAGCTGGCCGATAAGAGAGCCGAGACGTTGCTCCATATACTGGGGCAGATTGGGTATTTTCTGGGCCTCCTCTGCCTTGGCTTTGGCTTGGGC
>DAOUMB010000017.1:0-2047 GCA_034414335.1 Dehalococcoidia bacterium | reverse complement strand
ATGTATACTTGAAGATATTAGCTATACACGAAAGGATGGGCAGTATCTTCGGTGGGACTCTCGCTCCGGCAGGACGTGGGGTAAGAAACCTTTCTGCAAGGGAGTGATAAAAGCCTTCGCACCTACGATTTGCGCCAAACTGGATCAGATTGCCTACGACATATGCCACGACCAGCTTCCACTCTGGGCAATACGGAAGCCCGGTGAAATTACTCTGCTTAGTGGTTCTTGTTTTGACATCTTGCCAAAATTAGAGGGGAAGTCTTTTGACGGACTGATCACTTCGCCACCCTACTGCAATCGCTATGATTATACCCGTACTTATGCTCTAGAGCTTGCTATGATGGGAATTGGCGAGGACGAGATACGGACCCTGCGCCAAGCTATGTTAAGTTGCACAGTAGAGAACCGTGAAAAGGAGGGACTGGGAGACCAAATAGACGGGGCTCGCTTATCTTTTGCCATAGACGCTTTTAAGTCTCAGGAACTGATTAATCTTATACTCAGCTATCTCGACCAGTGTCGTGCAGAGGGCTCGCTGAATAATAATGGCGTACCTCGAATGGTAAGGAACTATTTCAGAGAGTTGACAGTGGTCATTTTTGAATGTGCCAGGCTGCTTAAGCCAGGAGCGGCCTTTGTCATGGTTAATGATAATGTTAGATATCAAGGTGTCCATGTCCCTGTAGATTTAATACTGTCTGATATCGCCGAGCGAGCCGGCTTTGACGTTGAAGTGATATGGGTCTTACCAGTTGGCAAAGGCAACAGCAGTCAGCAAATGAAGGAACATGGACGTCAGGAATTGCGAAAGTGTGTTTACATATGGAGGCGTCATAAAGATACTAGCCATGACGCCAAATCAGAAAGCTGCTGAGGTTTGTTTAGGTTTGCGGCATGGTTGAGCACTCCGGATTGCAGCTGGTTAAAGATTTCGGCAGCCATTGAATTCTCAATGGCTGCACCGATGAAGAAAAGCTTGGGTGGTTTCCCCTGGAATTTTTCACGTATACGGTCCAGCGCCCCATACGCCGTTTTCCAATGTTCATCCGCTCCTGCCGGGTCTATCCCACCTTTAACTTCCCCGCAGGCTAGATAGTTTTCCTTGTTACTCAGCAAAGTAGCAACCGGGAAATAGCTGTCTACATTCATCAGCGGGGTGCGCTCACTGGTTTGTCGTAGCAGGATAGCATCAACATTCTTGCCAATTATCTTTGGCATTTTGTCAAATAGCAGAACTCGTCCGGGCCATGAAATTTGCTGAACCTTTTCAGTGCCCTTTCTGGAACTGCTTATAGTAGGCGCAATACTTTTACCTCGTAACGCCGCTAGAATCGCTTCTGTAAACTTTACCTTTGCCTCAGCTCCCATGATGTTACGCATAATGCCACCAAGAGTGTCTCCCCTGGTCAGCAGGAAGCGATACGTAATCTCCGTCTGCCACTCTGAGCCAGTTCTCTGCTCAATCTCCTGCAGGACCTTAAGAAGAGCCTCCTCCAGTTCAGAGGAAGAGAAATAATTGGTTGCCTTATCCGAGAAGCCAGCAGCGGTAACGAGGTCATCACGAATCTCCGGAATGCCAAGTAGTTCTTGCGGTGCGCCGGCCATCTGTAGCTTGCTAAGAAGACGCTTTGCCTGTTCTACATAGGGACTGGCCTCCTTGGTCTTACGGAGAGCCTGCTGAAGAAAGCCAGATTGAGTTATATCAATCGGAGTCACTAAGTCCTTTGGTGATTTGATATATCTAAGTTCTGGCACTCCAGCTTCTCCTCCCATGAGCATTGTATTTATAATAGCACAGCCGCTTGGGTTAGAAAAGGAAGAAGTATTTATTGGCACCGTATCTTGTCATCACTGCCCAGTTTAGAATCTTTGGATTCTGGCCAATACTCTCGGGCGGGAAGTATAACTTATGCTGGCGGCGGGATGCCACCTGCCCGATTTTCCAGGGAATAACGGGAGGGGAGCTGCTCATACAAGCGGCCCTTGCAAGCCGGTATTTTACCCTGGTCTCCCCTGGCAGAGCCCGCCATGTTGAGAAGGCGGA
>DAOUMB010000016.1:0-5751 GCA_034414335.1 Dehalococcoidia bacterium | reverse complement strand
GCCTTCTAAGCCAGCTCCACGGGTTACCAGGAAGCAACTTCGCCCTGTGGGCAATATATATTGCTGGACTAGCTCTGTTAGGTTCAGGTGGGTGGGGATTACGGGACAACTATAGTCCGTAACTTGGCGTGCCTTGATACCAATAAGTGAATCCCGAAGCAAACTCTGCTGTTGACTGGCTCTGGCTGCATCGTGGAGAAACCAGCCAATGAATATCAGCCACAGGCCGTTAAACCACAACTGGAGAGCAAAGATAAGGGCAAGGCCTCCAGCGATAAAGGCGTAAGCTATCCCTTGCCCTACTTTGGTGGCGGTGCCAGTTGCCCTGTGGTAATCGTGGGTTCTTTGCCACACGAGTGCACGGAATATTCTACCTCCATCTAAGGGGAAGCCGGGGATTAGGTTGAACAAAGCTAAAATCACGTTTATTATGGCTAGCCATTGCATTAAGCTAGCGGCTAAGCTTTGTTGGGCTCCTGCCAGCAAAAGATACAATCCGTAGAAGATACCAGCCAAGGCCAAGCTAGTTAAAGGGCCGACTATAGCTATTGAGAGTTCTACTCTAGGGCTGGTCGCCTCTTTGGTTATCTGAGAAACACCGCCAAAGACAAAGAGGGTGATCTCTTTAACTGGAATGTCGTTACGAATAGCAAGGATGCTGTGGGCCAGTTCATGGATGATGATGGAAGCAAAAAAGAGAACACTGGTTAATATGCCCAAAAGTATCCTCTGTTCTAGGGGGTAGGGATGCTCTAAGGGGTAAAGCACGAGTGAAGAGGTTACCAAAGCAAAGATAATAAACCAGGTATAATGAAGCCGCAGGGGAATGCCAAAGACTCTGCCTAGACTTATATTGCCCCTCATTCTCACTCTTGCGGCACAGCGCAACCGATAAGCTTGTAAGCTAATTTGGCCAATAGGAAAGCGCAAGAACTTGGCCCCTCTCCGGGGCAAAATTCCATTAGATCGAAGCCAACTATATGCTTGTGAAGGGCTACCGATTCTATTATGTCTAAGACTTGCCGCCATTGCATACCATCGGGCTCGGGGGTGCCTACTGCCGACATAATTGAAGGGTCTAGCACATCCACATCTATGGTGACATAGACATCTTCGCTGAGCGAGGCCACTATCTGGTCTATGGAAGCTTTATTTGATGCCGAACCAGACATATAGAAGGGCATCAGCTTGTTTTGTGTTAGGAATTGTTTTTCTTCCCAGCTAAGGCTGCGCACTCCTACTTGAGCGATAGGGCAAAGCTCGAAGATGCGGCGCATAACACAAGCCTGGCCATATTTGGTTCCAAGATATTCATCTCGAAGGTCAGCATGGGCATCTAGTTGCAACACAGAAAGTCTGGGAAGTGTTTCCTTGAAAGCCCGGACTGCCCCTAAAGACAAGGAATGTTCCCCACCAAGCATCACTACAAATTTTTCCTTTTGTATTAAGCCTTTAATCACTTGATAAACCCTCTCAATCATGTCTTGGGGGCTGCTCATTAGAGGTTCTACTTGGGGCAGGGTACAAATTCCAACTTTATATATCTCACGGTCTAGCTCTAAATCATAAAGCTCTAAATACTGGGAGGCATCTATGATAGCTTGTGGGCCGTGGCGAGCTCCGCCTCGCCACTCACTGGTGCTGTCATAGGGGACAGGCAGAATTACAGTCTTGGCTTGCTGCAAATTTGAATAAGGTGGTGCTAATCCAGCAAAGACCCGTTGTGGCAGGAATGTCCCTTCTCCTTTAGATGCCTCCCATATGTCATTCTGAGCCAAAGGTGAGGAATCTCCAGACCCTTCGTGGAGTTTACCCTGAGCGAGATTCTCCGGTCGCTTCGCTCCTTCAGGTTGACGGCGAGCGAAAGGCTCAGGGTGACAGCCGCAGTCCTTCATGATAAATAAAACTCTGGGGATTGGCCAGCGCAGGTTCTGCTTGGGGCCATTCTCTATCAATTAGGCAGGTTCGCAATTTAATTAGCTGGAATCCCTCTCGGAAATCGCTTATTGCTTTCTCGGTATCAAAATCCTTACAAGAGAAAATATCTATATTGATATAATTCTGCTCAACGAAGGTATGGACGCAAATATGACTTTCGGCTATAAAAACAAATCCTGATATTCCCCAATCCTCTAACACTGGCCCTATGTATCTGAGCACATATGGCGGTGAAATCCTGGTCATACCAATCTTGGCAGGATAACCTTCCAACCAGTTGCGAAGGAAATCTTTATCTTGGAGAATTTTTTGGCTACTGGAATAGCCATCTATAATTAGGTGCATTAGACCTCCTCAAGCAATGTCTTTCTTAAATCAAAAAGGGCGGCATAAACTGCCCTTTGCTTCATTCTTGAGCGATTTCCAAGGAGCATATGGGTGAAGGTTTGCTCAAATTTATTACTGCTCAGGCCTATAAACGCCTCGCCGGAATTTTTATCCGGCTTCATGTTGCCCCCGACACCCAGGCCGATATCCGTTTTCAAATTCTTGCGTGCGGTCTCAGCCATTGCCTTAGCTATCTGAGTGTTTTCCTCGCCGTACCTCCCCATAATTGAGGTATCCACACCGCAAGCTATCTTAGCCTCGTCACAGCAAGCTAGCAATCCCCCTTTGAAATAAGTATAGCTTTCTCGGCCGCTGGCAATGGTGCTGCATAGAAGCCCCTCAGTGCAAGATTCCATGGTCGCTAAACACAAGCTTTTGGCTCTGAGCAACTCCCCGATAACAGAGTCCAGGGTATCATCATCCACCCCCCAAATATGGGAAGAAAGAATGCTTCGAATTTGCTCTTCGCTTTCGGAAATAAGGTGTTCAGCTTTTGCTTTCTCCTTTGCTTTGGCTGTGATACGCAGATAAACACCATCTGGATTGATGTAGCTAGCTAAAGTAGGGTTGGATAGTCTGCAAAGAGGGGCTACCAATTCATCTATCTTAGATTCAGCTATACCGAAAGTCTTAATCGTCCTGGATACGATGACTTCTCCAGTCACTCTTTGCTGCAGTTTAGGCAGAATGCCTTCTTGCCACATCAGTTTCATCTCATCGGATGGCCCAGGTAAGGCCATAATTATGTGGTCGTCTTTCTCAACCCACCAACCAGGCGCTGTGCCCATATGATTAGGAATTATTTGGGCGGAAGGGATAATAGTGGCCTGTCTTATATTGCTTTGTGGTATTTTCCCAGGATAGCGGCTGAACAAATCCTGCAAATCTTGCCATAATCTCTCATCAACTTTCAGTTCTTCACCCACTAACTTGCCAATAGCCTCTCGGGTAATATCATCTTGGGTAGGGCCCAGTCCACCTGTGGTGATAATAAGGTCTGCCCTCTTCCAGGCTTGTTTTAAGGTATCAACTAATCTCTTCTGATTGTCGCCTACCGTAGAGATAAAATATAAGTCGATTCCCAGCAAAGGTAACTGATTAGCTAAAAAGGAAGAATTAGTATCAGTTATGTTGCCCAGTAGAATTTCCGTGCCAACGGGTATTATCTCTGCCTTCACTGTCCTACAATTTTCGAGTTAGCATTTGGTTGCTGATATGCCTAGATACCTTTCTACTATTGCCATGGCACAGTATTTGCCGCACATGCTGCAGGTCGCTCCGGCGGCAGGAATCTTACCATGGATTTGCCGCGAAAGTTCCGGGTCTAGAGATAGTTTGGCTTGATTTTCCCAGTCAAGAGCTTTGCGCGCTTTAGACATTTGTTCATCCCACTCCTTGGCTCCCTTGACACCCTTAACAATATCGCCGGCATGAGCAGCAATACGGGAGGCGATTACCCCCTCTTTAACGTCCTCCACATTGGGGAGGGAAAGGTGTTCGGTGGGGGTAACATAGCACAGAAAGTCTGCGCCAGCGGCAGCGGCAATTGCTCCCCCAATGGCAGCAGTGATATGGTCATAGCCAGCACCTACGTCAGTCACCAGAGGTCCGAGGACATAGAAAGGCGCCCCGCGGCAAAGGCTCTTTTCCAGTTGTACGTTAGTGGCTACCTGATCTAAGGGCAAATGCCCAGGACCTTCGATCATAGCCTGGACACCAGCTGCCCTGGAGCGCTCTACTAACTCGCCAAGGATGATTAGCTCTTCAACTTGAGCCCTGTCAGTGGCATCAGCTAGGCATCCGGGGCGCAAACCATCGCCCAAACTTAAGGCGAAATCATATTCACGAGCCAGGTCCAACAGGCGGTCGTAATATTGATATAAAGGGTTTCCCTTATCATTGTGGAGCATCCAGCCGATGAGGAAAGCTCCTCCTCGAGACACTATATCAGTTATCCTGCCCTGATTCTTCAGTCTGGCCACGGATGTCTCGGTCACTCCGCAATGAACGGTCATAAAATCAACGCCGTCTTTAGCGTGTTCTTGGATTACGTTGAAGATATTGTCAGCGGTCATGTTCACTATGGCTCCACGATTCTCAATAGCTTCAATACCCGCCTGATAAATGGGCACTGTCCCCACTGGCACGGTGCTAGCAGTCATGATGGCCTTCCTGATAGCCGAAATATCTCCCCCAGTGCTCAGGTCCATTACAGTATCGGCACCAAAATCAATAGCGGCCTGTAATTTCCTTAGTTCCGTGTCCAAATCACAAAAGTCTGATGATGTGCCTATGTTCGCATTGATCTTTGTTTTCAACCCTGCGCCTATGCCACAAGGGATTAGGTTTGTGTGATTAACGTTGGCCGGAATTATGATTTTACCCTCAATTAAGCCTTGGAGGATAAAATCGGTCTCTACGCTTTCTTTTTCGGCTACATGCTTCACCTGGGGTGAAACTGTACCCTTTCTCGCTAGCTCCAGCTGGGTCATCTTCCTCCTAAACCGCGCATAAGTTGCAGTAAAGCTTAAGTATAAAACATTTTACGCAGATTTAGAAGGCAAATCTAACACAGGGCGATTGTCGATGCAAACACACCCCGGAGGCTCACTCAAAATGGCTAGGCAACAAAAAGAGCAAGGTCTTTAGAGGTTCAGCAAGAAGCAGTCTCTTCGTGCATCTCTCCCCACTTGCTTACATATTTCTCCTTAACCTGGGGATTCACGAAGCAACGTGGCCACTTCCTATCAATAATCCTGGATATCTCTTCAAATGGGCGCCGCCTTATCTCCAAAGCGGAGGTTTCGGAGTAATGAGCACCGTGAGCGGTGGCGATGACATTATCAAATTTAAGCAAAGGATGATCAGGGCTTACAGACTCCGTTTCTAAGACGTCCAGGCCAGCTCCGGCAATATAGCCCTGGGAAAGGGCTTCGGCAAGCGCTTTTTCATCGATGAGAGGGCCTCTAGCGGTATTGATGAGATAAGCTGTGGACTTCATCTTCTTAAATTCTTCCAGTCCTAGCATGTGCTGTGTTTGTGGGGTCAGGGCAGCGTGCATAGAGATGTAGTCTGAATTTTGGAGTAAGTAGTCAAGCTCTACTAATTCCACCTCATATTTTTTGGCCACTTCACGAGCTATGTAAGGGTCGAAGGCGATTACTCTTAATCCGAATCCCTTTGCTTTAGGAACGATGGTTTGGGGAATATTGCCAAAACCAATTAATCCCAAGGTTTGTCCTTTTAGTCTGAACATGGGTGGCCATATTTTTTGGCGGAATTCGGGCTTGCCCACCGTGTCCCATTTTCCAGCTCTAACAGCGTTGTCCTGGCGTGTGATTTTTCTGGCGCAAGCGAGGAGGAGTGTCATGGCATGGTCTGATACTTCTTCCAAGCAGTAATCTGCTGGGTTTGAGACACAAATGC
>DAOUMB010000015.1:0-1632 GCA_034414335.1 Dehalococcoidia bacterium | reverse complement strand
AAGAAGACCCATACTACCCGATTCGTGAGATGGCTGCCGGTATCCCAAACGCCAAATCGATTCTGTATAAAGGATTGGGACACGATGCTATCTTGAAGCCTCAATTTATGGAAGATGTACTGGCGTTTCTTACCGAGGATGCTACATAGCCAAATGATCAGGCAATGCGAATTCAGTTTGTACTTTCTTGCACTTCTAGTGTTATTGAATTTGCCTTATTATCCGAGAAAGCAAAATGTTAAGCAATGGGATTGACATAATGATGGTGGGCCACTCTGGACTCGAACCAGAGACCCCAGTCTTATCAGGACTGTGCTCTAACCAACTGAGCTAGTGGCCCGTGAACAGCAACTTTAATTGTACGACGAAGCTAAGTGAAAAATCAAGCTTTTACTACTCACGTCTTCACCTCATCACCGTAGACCTTTTTTATCTGTAAGTTGGCGTTGAAGTCTCTATTCAGCATATTATGGACTAGGTAAAGTAATCTTGGTCATAAAACTCCCGCCAATTAGTGCTTCTGAGAGGTTTGGCCCTCCCCTCTCTCCCTTTCCGACAAGAAACTTATAGTGCTATCACTCTCTTGAAGTCGATGCCCAGGTCTTCCATGATGACCGGCATCGCTGCCCTGCTACCACCGTTTACCGTTGGTCCGGGATGAGTACTTGGTCCGCACATGTAAAGCTTCTTCAACGGTGTCCTGTAATTGCCCAAACCCGGTAGAGGTCTATTAGCAAACATTTGTGATAAAAATACTCCTATGTGGTTGGCGTCCCCGGCTATCCACGCAGGATTATGTCTCTCGAAATCCAGAGGAGAACGTATAAATCTACCGAGAATGTTTTCCGGCCCCATATTAGTCGTATGCTTTCTCAGGGTCTCAAGTCCGGCATCGGCCATCTCTTGCTTTATCTCATCCCACCGGGATGGCCCTCCTTCTTTCAGGAAATATGGCTCGTCCTGCCAGAGGTACAGAGTATGCCTGCCTTCAGGAGCGCGAGTGGGATCGAATAGTGTAGGTGTACATGCATCTACGTGCTTATTATCGGTTTGAGGTATTCCGGCCGCGAGTTCGTCCCACCTTTTCAATAAGTCTTCTAAAGACGGAGTAATTCTCACCATCAGTGCTTTTTCGGTATCGCCACCTGCCTTGTACTTCAGTGCTTCGTTGAGGGCGATATCTTGTTTCATAATTGTATATGCGCTTTGTCTGATTCGCCCGACCTTTTCCGGGAACCCGGCAGGCAATTCATCCGGTTTCAGCATCTGCAGGAAAAGCTGTTTGACGTTCAGGCTGCTGATTACGGCCTTGCTGGCCGTAATCTCCTCACCGTTCTCCAGTACTATCCCTTTGGCTTCGCCTGTTTCTACCTTGACGGCCTTTACCGGGTTGGAGACCCTGACCGTTACTCCAAAGTCTCTCAAGCAGGCCATTAATGCCCTGGTTAGCGCTCCTGAGCCGCCTTCAGGAAGCGCTCCCAGGTTAGCCTCGCCCGCGAACGCGGCTGCAAATTGCCCAGTTCCCTTGGTATAAGGTGGGATTTCTGTTGCACCTGCACTCAGGAGAAACATCGCCTTCATCTGTTCACTCTCAAACCAGTCTTCGGCCACATCCCAGGCGCTGTCCAGGAT
>DAOUMB010000014.1:0-3586 GCA_034414335.1 Dehalococcoidia bacterium | reverse complement strand
ATATTGACCAGCACTGTTTTGGGGCAGTCGGTACCGAATAGAGTAACTGTCCCTATGCAGTTGCTTGATGCGGAGATCCTTTACGACCTAAGACAGCTTGGGGGCCCGGCTGCTTATTCTCTGATGCCAGAGGACAAGAGTTTATGGCCAGTTTTAGATACTTGGAACTACGCAATCTATGACGGGAATGGTGATCGGGTTCAACTTGCGACTCCCACGGTAGATCTGAGGAAGGAGCTCATGGGCTACTAATCGTGCCGACCAGTGGTACGTATTATAGTCACAAGCCATTAGTAAGTAAGGTTGCTGAGAGCTGCTGAGTTAATACAAAGACAATAGCTCTCAGCAACCTTGTCAAGAAATATCCTCCTAGTACTTTTTGAAATTGTAAGAACGGGGCGAACTACAGTCAATTACTACCTGAATCAAGGATGAAGAGATCTTTATTGAGAAGTCGGGATAGTAGAGCAGGTATCTAGGAAACCGATGGCACAGCAGAACCGGATGTATTTCTCTTCCAGATAGAAAAAGGGAAGGTATTTATTAAGAGGTGTGAGTCTAGGCTTCAGCCGGTGACACATTTAAAAGATGTAAGGAGGCAAAAATGGGTAGAGTAGAGGGTAAAGTGGCGATCGTGACTGGGGCTGGCTCCGGAATAGGACGAGCAAGCGCGATTCTGCTAGCTAAGGAAGGGGCAAAAACAGTGGTGGTTGATCGGAATGCCGAAGCAGGTGAGGAAACGGTCAGGATAATTAAGGAAGCTGGCGGAGAAGCGATATTCGTGAAGGCTGACGTCTCCAAAGTCGAAGATATCAAAAAAATGGTCAAGACAGCCGTCAGCACCTATGGCAAGCTAAATATCCTCTTCAATAATGCTGGTCTTATTGCTGAGGTAGCCCCCACAGCAGAGGCTACCGAGGAGAAGTTCGATGAGACTATCGCCACTAATCTCAAGGGTGCCTTCATGGGAATGAAGTATGCTATTCCCGAAATGCTTCGCATCGGCGGGGGTTCGATCATAAATATTGCATCTATAGCTGGCGTTAGGGCAGTAACCAACGCACCAGCCTATGCTGCCTCTAAAGGAGGAGTGCTCGCATTATCAAGGGCCACGGCTATTGAATATGCTACCCAGAACATACGTGTCAATTGTATCAGCCCGGGGACAATCAACACACCAGCCATGGCGGCCCTGCTAAAGGACGACCCTGAGGTTAAGAGAAACTATTTGGGATCAGTGCCTCAAGGCAGGCTTGGCAACCCAGATGAAGTGGCTCAGGCAGTGTTGTTTTTAGCTTCCGACGAAGCCTCTCACATAACTGGTGAAAAACTAGCCATTGACGGAGGGTTAGAAGCTGATAGCCATTTGCGGCCGAGATAGCTCCTAGGCATCTGTTCATATGGAAGATACATAATAGAGGCTACCGGAACCATCTAAACTAGAGCTGGCAGGTGACAAATTCAAGGAGGTGGGATTATGGCGATTGCCAAAGAAAAGCTAATAAATATGTACACGTGGATGGTCCGACAGAGGCAATTTGATGAAAGGGTTATCAAAGAAGCTAGCGCAGGTAATATTCCCGGTCTTGTTCATCTGGGTATCGGGCAGGAGGCCATCAATATTGGTGCTATGGCTGCCATAAGGAGCGATGACTATTTCACAAGCACTCATCGAGGTTGCCACGGCCACCTTATAGCTAGGGGCGAAAAGACAGAACGGATGATGGCAGAGCTGTATGCTAAGAAGACTGGAATCATGAAGGGCAAGGGCGGCTCGATGCATTTCGTCAATTTTGACCTCGGTGATTTTGGTATTGACAGCATGATAGGTACCGGCACGGTAATAGCCCCTGGTATGGCTCTCTCCGCCAAGATGAGAGGTACCGACCAGGTCACTCTTTGCTTCTTCGGGGAAGGCATCCTGAACACCGAGCGGTTTCATACCGGAATGAACCTGGCCTCGGCGTGGAAGCTTCCTGTAGTCTTTATATGTGAAAACAATACTTGGTCCGAATCCACCTCCATTTACGATTCTACCAACCTAACTAATCTCACTGATAGGGCGGTAGCCTACAACATTCCGGGCGTATCTATTGACGGTAACGATGTCCTCGCCGTCTATGAGGCGGTAAGTGAAGCCGTTAATCGGGCGAGGAGAGGCGAGGGGCCTACCTTTCTGGAGTGCAAGACCTGTCGCCAGGGAGGGCATCATGAGAAAGATGATCAGGCTTACCGAACCAAGAATGATATCGAGGACTGCAAGAAGAGAGACCCCATCTCGCGATTTAGGAAAAAGCTGATCGAGATGGGGCTCCTGACGGAAGAGGAGGCCGATAGAATCCGTCAGAAGGCTATTGAGGAAATGGAAAGAGCGGGAAAGTTTGCCGAAGAAAGCCCCTACCCGGGCCCTGAAGAAATCTTCACGGATGTCTTTTATGTTAAGGAGGCACAGAAATGAGGGAGATAACCTATCGTGAGGCGATAAATGCCGCCGTCGACGAAGAGATGGCCAGAGATCCAGCGGTATTTCTTATGGGTGAAGATGTAAGAGCCTGGGGGTCGCCACTCGGTGAGTTTAGGGGCCTCTTTGAGAAATATGGGCCTGAGCGGGTAAAAGACACGCCAATCGCGGAAACGGCAATCTTGGGAGCCGCTGTTGGGGCGGCACAAACTGGCATGAGACCAGTCGCCAACATAATGTTCTGCGAATTTTTAGCGGTATGTATGGGTGAGATAATGAACGCGCTGTGTAAGTCGAGATATATAGCCGGGGCAAACGTACCAATGCCGGTGACCATCCTGTCTTATAGTGGGGCTGGCATACATGCTGCTGCCGGGCACTCTTCCCGCCTCGACGGACTACTGATGAGTGTGGTCGGGCTTAAGCTGATAACACCGGCCACACCTTACGATGCCAAGGGTCTCATTAAGTCGGCCATCAGGGACGACGATCCGGTAGTGTGCTGTTACCACACGCTAATGATAGCCGATGACTTTAAAGGTGAGGTACCGGAAGAGGAATATACCATACCGCTGGGGGTGGCAGATATTAAAAGGGAAGGTAGCGACGTTACCGTGGTGGCAACATCGCTTATGGTTCACCGGGCCCTGGCTGCGGCCGAGAAGCTCCAGGAAAAGGGCATAAGTATAGAGGTTATTGACCCTCGAACACTAGTACCTCTTGATGAGCAAGCTATTATCGATTCGGTGGCAAAGACGGGCCGGTTGGTGATTATGGACGAGGAGGCCAAGACCGGAAGCGCGGCATCCGAAATCGCTGCCGTTGTCGCTGAGGAAGCATTTGACCTTCTTAAGGCACCAATAAAGCGGGTATGCGCTCCTAACACCCCGATTCCGTTCTGCCCACCCCTGGAGCAAATCTGGATGCCAGACGAGGAAGATTTGATTAGAGCTATAACTGAGATTACATAGCTGTAACATGGCCTGCACTGGCGAACCGGCCTGAATCAAGCAAAGACAAAGAGACACTATCGTTTGGGGGGTGCTGAAATGAACATGGAGAAGGAAGCTGTTTCTCTGGAGGAAGCCAGGGAGCAAGTGAGAAGGGTTTGCATCAGGTTGGGAC
>DAOUMB010000013.1:0-15420 GCA_034414335.1 Dehalococcoidia bacterium | reverse complement strand
GTGTGTCTCTGAAGCAGAAAAACCGCCACATCAGGCGGTTTTTGAAGCTAACTGGAGCGGGAGACGGGACTCGAACCCGCGACACCCTGCTTGGAAGGCAGGAACTCTACCACTGAGTTACTCCCGCGAAACTGAATCTATTTTACCTCAAATCCTATAGTTGGTAAATCCATGTGGTCCATACTACTGCCTCATTTGAAAGTTGAAGCACAGGGGTAACGGAGCAAAGGGGAGCACTGCACTGCAATTGACTCCCTTGCTACGGAGACCTCATTCCTAAAGCCGCAGAGAAACAACGAGTTGTGGCATCACAATAAACAATTCTCAGAAATCGAGCGCGGAGATTCTGAACATGACATTCGGTTGAAGTTGGTGAGTGTTACTTGCTCAAAGGAAGCAGGAATGGCCGAAGATGGCATAAAAATGCCCCAAGTAACCTCCCCTCGTTCGGTTTCTCCCCCTCCTTTCGACTTCCGCCTACTCAGATTCGACTCTTCGTCCACCAACTTCCCGGTTGGCTACTTGGGACAATTTTAATAATAACACATTTGTCAATAGTTTGTCAAATTTCCTTTCTTGAGCCCTGGAATCCCCGTTAGTTGATATTTAGCGGAATAGCTTCAAAGGGATACGGGTATTACATTTTTGTGGGTTATTACTTCTAGACCGAAGCGGGCAGCCACACGCAACATTTCGCATTTGAGGGTAGGGGGTAGTTAGATGGTTCTCCCTAATAAAGATGAAAGAGATGCTAGAGGGCTGGAGCGATAAGAGCGGTGGTAAATGGTGATGTGAACGATGGAAAAACATTCCGCCTGGTAAACAAGAGGAAGGTTTTGGGCATGATGTAAGTTTCAACAGCGCGGACTCACGTTAGCTCTTACCCAGCCCACTATGGTTTCCAGGGACGTACCTGGTAAAAATATTTCTTTGATACCCAGTTCCTTAAGTTTTGGAATATCCTCTTCAGGAATGATGCCTCCACCGATAACCATTACGTCATTTGCTTTGTTTTCCTTTAGCAACTCAATCACCCGGCCAAATAAGTATATATGGGCCCCGGAGAGGCAGCTTAGCCCGATCAAGTCGACATCCTCCTGTAAGGCTGCAGCGACAATTTGCTCCGGCGTCTGATGCAGGCCAGTGTATATCACCTCAAACCCAGCATCCCGGTAAGCTCTGGCTATGACTCTTGCCCCACGGTCATGTCCATCCAGGCCGGGCTTGGCAACTAGAATCCTTGTCTTTCTTTCTGAGCTCATCGTATTGCCTTCACTTTCATTTAGTCTTCTCTTTCAAGGGATAGGGATTTAGATATTAGGGCTTAATAAAATCCCGGGTCTCGATACTCCCCGAAGATATCTCTCCACACATCACAAATTTCCTGCTCAGTAGCATATTCCTTTACTGTCTCTACCACATAGGGCATCAAATTTTTATCTGTCTTGGAAGCAGCACGAAGATCGTTCAAAAGTTGAGTCACCCTCCGGTTGTCCCTCGCCCCTTTCACCTCTTTCAACCTGGCAATCTGCTCTTCTTCGACCTTTTCATCTATTTTTAGTATCTCGGGAGGAGCTTCTTCTTCAATAACATTTTTGTTCACCCCCACCATAACCTTCTCTCCACTGTCTATTTGCTGCTGGTAATGATAGGCAGCATCGGCGATCTCCATTTGGGGGAAACCCTTATCAATAGCAGTAAGCATGCCTCCCATATTGTCTATCTTATCGATGTACTCCCAAGCCTTTTCCTCTATCTGGCTGGTCAAAGACTCCACAAAATAGGAGCCGGCCAGGGGGTCTATGGTGTTGGTGACTCCTATTTCATCGGCCAGAATTTGCTGGGTACGGAGAGCAATAGTGGCAGCAAATTCAGAGGGCAGGGCCAGGGTCTCATCCAGGGCATTGGTATGTAAAGACTGTGTCCCACCCAGAACCGCTGCCAGGGCTTCAGTGGTAGTCCTAATAATATTATTGTAGGGCTGTTGGGCAGTTAGAGAACAACCTGCAGTTTGAGTATGGAACCTCATCCACCAGGAGCGAGGATTCTTAGCCTTGAACCTATCTCTCATAATTTTAGCCCATATCCTTCTAGCTGCCCTGAATTTGGCAATCTCCTCAAAGAAATCGAGATGGGAATTAAAGAAGAAGGAAAGACGAGGGGCAAAAGAATCAACATCCAGCTTCTTTCTTTCAATAACATCCTGGACATACGCTATCCCGTCAGCCAGAGTAAAAGCCAGTTCCTGGATAGCGGTGGAGCCTGCCTCCCGAATGTGGTAACCGCTAATGCTTACAGTATTCCACATGGGAACATGTTTGGTGCCGAACTCGATGGTGTCGCTGATCAGTCTAATCGATGGCTCGGGTGGGAGCATAAGTGTCTTCTGGGCAATAAATTCCTTTAGCATGTCGTTTTGAATTGTGCCCCCGATTTTATCCCAGCTTATCCCTGATTTTTCCGCGACAACCAAATACATTGCCCAGAGTATGGATGCAGGAGGATTAATGGTCATAGAAGTAGTGACGCTAGCCAGAGGTATCCCATAAGTCAGAATCTCGAGGTCTCTCAGGGTGTCAATTGCCACGCCACATTTCCCACACTCACCCCTGGCTCGAGGCGAGTCGGTATCATATCCCATCAATGTGGGAAAGTCGAAGGCTGTGCTCAGCCCCGTCTCACCTTCTCTAAGCAAGTGATGCCATCTTTTGTTGGTATCCTCGGCACTACCCATTCCAGAAAACATGCGAAAAGTCCACTCCCTCCCACGATACATTGTGGGTTGACATCCCCTGGTAAATGGGAAAATGCCGGGATAGCCAATGTCTCTAGCAAAATCCAGGTCCTTAATATCTTCTGGGGTATAAATCCCCTTTATCTCAAGGTCGGAAACGGTGGAGAATCTTTCTTTCCTCTCAGTCTTCTGGCTCCTGGCCTTCTCTACTTCTTTGTCCCACTTCTTCTTGCCTTCGTGCACATACTTCATGGTTTCTTCTGTAAACATCGCTGGCTCCTTTACCAAATTAAGTCGTCTGCATTACCTTAGCCTGTTGACAACAAAGCTTTACTTTGTGCCTAATACCTGGCGGGCAATTGTCCACCTCTGCATCTCCGAGGTCCCTTCGTAAAGTTCAGTTATTCTTTGGTCGCGGTAATAGCGTTCCACGGCAAAGTCTTTAGTATAGCCATAGCCACCGAATATCTGAAGGGCTTTATGGCAAACTCTATGAGCTGCCTCAGAGGCAAAAAGCTTAGCCATTGCCGCTTCCTTGAGAGGAGCGTGCTCTTCTTTTTGGGTTAACCAGGCAGCCCGGTAGGTCAGCAGCCGGGCTGCGTCTATATCCGTAGCCATGTCGGCAATCATCCATTGGATTGCCTGGAGGCGAGAGAGTTCGGTATCAAATTGTTTTCTTTCCTTGGCATAGGCCACGGCTGCATTATAAGCAGCCTGGGCAATGCCTAATGCTTGAGCAGCTATGCTGACTCGGCTGGCATCTATAGCTTCCATAGCTATTCTGAAGCCTCGCCCCTCCTCGCCTAGCATATTAGCCATAGGTATTTTGCAATTATCGAAGACAAGCTCCGCTGCCGAAGCGGGGTGTAGTCCCATTTTTCTTTCTATTTTGCCTACGGAGAAGCCTTCAGTACCTTTATCAACGACAAAGGCACTGAGGCCGCGATAGCCCATTGATTTGTCTTTGGTGGCAAAGGTAGTAACAAAATCAGCTTCAGCACCATTAGTTATGAAAATTTTGTTGCCATTTAGAACATAATAATCGCCCTCCCGGGCATATTTTGTTTGCAGAGCAGCGACATCACTGCCAGCCATTGCCTCGGTTAAGGCGAAGGCTACTATCGCCCCGTTAATTGCACGACCAATATAGTGACTCTTTTGCTGCTCGCTGCCATACATGATAATGGGATACATAGCCAGACCCAGGCCAGCAAGATATATTACACCCAGACCAGCAGAGGCACGGGAAATTTCTTCATTAGCTATGGTAAAGGTCACCTCGTCCCCACCTCCTCCATATTCTTTAGGAAACTGAACACCATATAACTCCGCAGCAGCCATCTTCTTGACAACATCGTGTGGGAATTTCTCAGTCTCATCCCATTCAGCAGCGTGTGGTTCGATTTCTTTGGCACAGAAATCCCGCACCATTGTTTGAAACATCTTCTGTTCTTCGGTAAATTCAAAATCCATTTTTGCTCCTTGGGGCTATTGTAGCATTTTGGTCGCTCGGGTTGAAGCAGGGGGAGCACAGCTAAGTTGACACGTGGCAACTTGGGGTGCTAGAATTCGCCGTTATTTAAAGGGGGTGAGAAGATTTACGCTATTATCGAAATAGGTGGAAAACAATATAAAGTAGCCCCAAAGCAAACAATAGAAGTTGAGCGTTTAGGTGTACCCGAAGGCGACGTAGTCGA
The DNA here is from genome assembly GCA_034414335.1 of Dehalococcoidia bacterium. GTDB lineage: Bacteria > Chloroflexota > Dehalococcoidia > GIF9 > AB-539-J10 > RBG-13-51-36. The sequence goes on along the minus strand of DAOUMB010000013.1, from coordinate 10,989 downwards.
GCTGGACAAGGTACTATTTATAGGAGAAGATAAAAAAACCCTTGTAGGAAATCCTACTATCAAGGGAGCTAAGGTTGTCGCTATTTCTCTAGGGGAGGCTAAGGGAGAAAAGGTTATAGTATTTAAATATAAGCCCAAGGTTCGCTATCGAAGCAAAAGTGGACATCGCCAGACTTATACTAAAATATTAATAAACGAAATTATTAAGTCAGGAAAAAGGTCCCCTAAAAGTTCGAAGAATGTTCAGGGTGAAGGAGAATAGGCATGGCACATAAAAAGGGTGGTGGCAGCACAAGATGTGGGCGGGATAGTCAAGCTAAGCGCTTGGGAGTGAAGAGGTATGGTGGAGAGCGAGTTCGCGCTGGAACTATCTTAGTTCGGCAACGCGGGACTCGCATACTCCCAGGGAATAATGTTGGCCTAGGCAGAGATTACACGCTATTTGCCTTAATAGATGGCTGTGTTAAATACGAGCCGGCAACCAGGTATAAAAAGAAGGTGAGCATCTACCAATGAAGGATAAAATCCATCCTAAGTATTATGATAACGCTAAAGTAAGCTGCCTTTGTGGTAATACTTTCACCCTTGGTTCAACTAAGCCAGAGATCAGGGTAGAAGTTTGTAGTAAATGCCACCCCTTTTATACGGGTGAACAAAGGATAGTCGATTCTATGGGAAGGGTGGAGCGCTTTAGGAAACGGTACAAGATGAAATGATAGAATACGTACATATGCCAGAGGATGAAGAAATCCAGGCTGCTGGAGGGTCATACCGAATAAAGGAGGAAATTTTAGACTATAAAGGTAAGGATATCCTCTATGTCAGATCGGAAGCTCAGGGGCCTATTAGCTTTTGTTGTGGTGGCGGCTGTTTGAGCACAGGCAGCATTTTCGTAAAAGGGCAGGTGCTCGAGTGGAAAACTAGGAATGATAAAGGCGAACTGGTCTCAAAATTGGAAGCAATAGAAGATACAAGAAAGCAGCAAGAAATAAGAGAAGCTATTAAGGCTAAACATAAAACATCCAACATTCACTTTTGAGCTTACCTTCGAAAATTAGAAGTTCATTTTGTCGCCGCTACTTCGGGAGATAGACTTTATCTTTTCCGCCATTTTTATCATAATACAAGTAAGAATTTCTCATACCGGGGCATGATTATGGCTCGCGCTTTAGGTAATTTTAGGAAGATTAAGTGAGGCGCTAATGGCAGAACCTTTTCATTATGGTGGCCAGGCAGTCATCGAAGGGGTGATGATACGGGGGAAGGAAAGCATGGCTATCTCTGTACGTCAGCCCAATGGGAAATTGAACATAGTGAGGCAGCCCGTGGGCAGCATATACAAAGGGCGTCTCAGGGAAATGCCTTTAGTCAGGGGAATCATCGTCCTAATTGAAACTCTAGTTTTGGGCACTCGGGCATTGCTTCACTCTGCTCAGGTTGCCTCGGCAGAGGAAGTAGGAGAGAAAATACCTGCCGCGGTTTTATGGGGAACCGTAGCCGCGAGCCTTGCTTTCGCTGTAGCTCTCTTCTTCATGGCCCCTCTCTTTGCCACTCGCTACCTTATCGACCCTTACACCAATTCTACCTTATTAAGTAATGTAGTTGAGGGTCTTATCCGTATTGGCATTTTCATAGCTTACCTCAAGTTGATAGGGTTAATGCCAGATATTAAGAAGGTCTTTGCTTACCATGGAGCCGAGCACAAAGTAGTGAATGCCTACGAGGCAGGCATCCCTTTGGAAGTGGAGTCGGTTAAGAACCATTCTACTGCCCATGCTCGCTGTGGCACCGCCTTTATATTTATCGTTCTAATCATAGCTATCTTTGTCTTTGCCTTGCTTGGTCGGCCAACACTATGGATAAGCATAGTATCCCGCATAGTCCTCATCCCGGTTATTGCCATTATAGCCTATGAAATCATGAAATTGGGGGCAGCTCACATCGATAACAGAATAGTCCGAATTCTCCTGGCACCAGGGCTAATGTTACAGGCTATGACCACCAAAGAACCTGATGATAGCCAACTGGAGGCTGCCATATCGGCACTGAAAGAAGCCGTAGAGATTGACAAGGCAGCTGATTCTAGTTATTCTAGTTATAGTGCTTAATAAAGGGGAAAGGAGGTCGCAATGCTTATACTTACATCACCCGAGATTGTAGAGCAAGGAATAATTCCCGCCAAGTACACCATGGACAATCCCAACAAGGTAGGCGTCTCGCCGCCGCTCAGCTGGACTAATGTTCCGCCTGGGACGAAGAGCTTTGCCCTGGCACTTGTTGACCCCGATGTGCCGTTAGAAGAACCGTGGTTCCCCTTTAAAGACGCGCTTAAGTGCGGCATGTGGCCAGGAGACCTCTGTGTACACTGGATGGTCTATGACATTCCGGCATCAGCCACGGGTATGGCGGAAGGGAAGATACCGGCTGGAGCCAAAGAGCTCACAAATGGTATGGGAGCACCTGGCTATTTAGGCATGGGACCACCAGCAGGACATAAGGCACATAGGTATATTTTCACCTTATATGCGCTTAGTGTGGATAAGTTAGGGCTCTCGCCTGACGCTGGCTATGTAGACTTCACCGACGCTATGAAGGGCAAAGTCCTGGCTGCGGCAAGCCTGACCGGATATTTCTGCCACTGAAGCAGACGCCTACGCTGTATCTTCGCTCTCCAGTTGCTGGAAGAAGCAAGTCCGGTTGCCAGTGTGACATACGGGACCTGTAGGTTCAGCCTTTATAAGAAGAGTATCGCTGTCGCAGTCCTTGATGATGGACTTAAGCCTGAGGAAATTGTCTGAAGTCTCTCCCTTGTGCCACAGTTCCTGCCGACTGCGGCTATAGAACCAGACATCTCCGCTGGCTAATGTGCGCTCTAGCGCCTCTTTATTCATGTAGCCCAGCATGAGGACTTCGCCACTCTCGATATCCTGGATAATGGCTGGAATCAAGCCTCTGTCATCAAAATTTAGCATTTGCCTCCTAAGTTCCGAAATTGATTATAGCTTCCCCCAAATCGATATCTCTGGTATAGAGAGCTTTGCCGATAATGGCTCCCTCCACCCCAAGCTCCTCAAGCCTCCTTAAATGCTCCAGCTTGGAAATACCCCCGGCCACAATGACGGGGACGTTTACTCCGGCAAGCAATCTACCTATCATGTCAAAGTTGGGCTCGGTGAGGGTGCCATCCCTTTTTATGTCAGTATAAATGAAGCGCCTCACTCCAACGTTGAGCATCTCTCGGCTTAGGTGGAGCGCCTCAACAACTGTATCTTTCTGCCAGCCATGAATGGCTATCTTACCATCTCGAGCATCAAGGCTGACCGCAATAGCTTCGCCAAATTGCTGGCATAGCTTTTCCACCAATGCCCCGTTCTCTATGGCCACAGACCCCAAAATTATGCGGCTTACCCCTTGGCGCAACAGTTTTTCTGCCACCTTTTCTTGCCTGATACCGCCACCTAATTCTATTAACAAGCCACTTTGTTTGATTATTTCCTCCACCACATCCATATTTTTTGGCTGACCGGTAGCCGCCCCATCCAGATCGACAATGTGGAGCCAGCCGGCTCCCTGGGAATACCATGTCAAGGCTGCTGTCACGGGGTCGTCGTCAAAAATGGTCTCCTGATTATAATCACCCTGATATAGCCTGACACACTTGCCGCCCCTGATGTCAACGGCTGGGATTATCTCCATCTCCTACCTTCTCCTGGTAGCGAGCTAGGGTGAAAATCAAGTCAGCCAGGCGGTTAAGGTATTCCAATACCTTTTCATTCGCCAACTGCCCTTCATTCTTCAAAGTCACTGTCCTCCTCTCAGCACGCCGAAGCACTGCCCGTGCGATATCCAGAGTCGCCGAGCTTATAGAAGCACCAGGAATAACAAACTCCCGAGGCATGTCCACCTTAGCCTCAAACTCGTCTATTAAGTCCTCCAGCCTCTGCACCATCTCTGGCTTGACTGTTTTCCCTCTTGCCGCTAAGTCGTTGTAGTCTTGCAGAGGGGTTGCCAACTCCGCCCCTATTACGAACAACTCTCGTTGTAAACTCGTCACGATATCCCTGACCTCTGGTTGGCAAAAGTTCTTGGCCAGTCCTAGGAGCGAAACTGTCTCGTCAACAGTGCCGTAGGCCTCACACCGTGGGTCGCTCTTGGCTGTTCTTGCCCCGTAAAGAAGACTGGTCTCCCCCCCATCGCCCTTCTTGTTGAATGTCTTCACTGAATTATGCCCGGATAATCAAGTTTCATTCTATGATACAATACCCTATATAATCAAACAAGCTAAAAACGTGGCTAAAGGAGGGATGATGTGAATTGTCCAAGATGCAATGTTGAACTAAAATTAGAACAATATAAAGGGATTGAAGTTGATAGATGTCCAAATTGCCGGGGCATGTGGTTAGACTATGATGAACTCGACCAGCTCGAAGACATTGCGTTTGATATTGATGAACTCAAAGGAACGATGGTCTACAGCCCTCGAACCAGTGAACTTTTGTGCCCTAGATGCAGGCAACCGATGAAAACCTTTGAGTACCGTGCCTATCACGACTTGGAGCTTGATTTCTGTCCCGAGGAGCATGGTTTCTGGCTCGATGCTGGTGAGGAAAAAAGGGTTCTCGAGCTGATGCGGCAAATGGAGAAAGACTTGAAACGGAAAGCCGCTGCTGAAGCAGAATGGGCAAACTTTCTTAGGAAAGCAGGGTCAAAATCCTTCTTTGACAGGATTAAAGAGCTGTTCCGGGGTTATTGAAACTCACATGGGGCATGTCTTTCTCTCGTTGGCGATAACTTCCTCAACCATATTCTGAGGGATATTCAGGCGGCATAAGATATGTCGCACAATTTCAAGGCTAGCCTCCGTTTCAGGCCGGACTGCTTCGGCCCTCCCTTTCTTTCGTAAGAATTCAAACTCAGAATCGCTATGGACGCGGGCTATTATATCCAGATTGGGATTAATCCGCCGGGCATGGTCAAAGGCAAGCCTTGTCGCCACCGGGTCAGGAATAGCCAGGACCAGAGCTGCAGCATCCTTGACCCCTGCTTCATAGAGCACCTTTTGGTTGCCCGCATCTCCGTAAATTGAGAGAATCTCTTGCTCTCGAAGCTCGGAGATGGTTTTGGGATCAAGGTCGGTAACAACACAGGGAATGTTTAACTGAGTAAGGATTCGGGCTACATTGCTGCCCACACGACCATGACCGCAGATAACTACGTGCTTTGATAAAGCCTGGGGGGCTACACCAGGTTGTTCCTCACCCCCACCGGCAACTTGCACGGCTGCTGCTCTTCGTCTCATACTTAGCCTTGAGGTCAGGGCAAAAACAAATGGCGTGAGCACTATGGTGATGAGGGCAGCGCCCAGTATCATTGAATAGCTATGCTCGGCAATTACACCTGCTCCCAAACCCAGCTGTGCTAATACAAAGCTAAATTCACCAACCTGGACCATGCCGGCACCAGCCAGTGGCACTGTCTTGCCCCGATAGCCGAAGGAGCGGGTGATGGCTGAGACGATGGCGAATTTACCCAGCACTATGGCTGCCACCAAGATAAGCAAGGGAACAATGTTAGCTGCCAGGAAGGACAGGTCTATTAGCATGCCGATGGATACAAAAAAGAGGGCCGCAAATAAATCACGCAATGGCACCATATCGCCAAGCACCTGATGAGCAAAGTCCGACTCGCTGATCATAAGACCAATGGCAAATGCCCCTAGAGCTGCCGATAGCCCAAAGTAATAAGCAGCGAAGGCGCCCCCAAGGGACAATACAGCCACCGAGATTACGAACAACTCCCTGGACTGTCGTAAGGCTACACGCCTTAATAAACGGGGTATCAACCAGATGCCAGCAACTAACACCAAGGCAACGAAAACTCCAGCCTTGATTAGGGCCACACCTAACATGGGTAACAAATTGCCGTTGCCTGTTCCCAGCACCGGCAGGATGAACATAGCAAAAGCAGCGGCGATATCCTGCAGTAACAGGATGCCTATCATCACTCGTCCATGCACCGAATTCGACTCTCCTCTGCCAACCAGCATCCCGATCACTACCATAGTGCTGCTCAAAGCAATCATGAAGCCAAAAGCTATAGCTTCATAGAGGCCTTGCCCCAGTAGAGCTCTGCCCACAAATATCCCTAAGGCGGTGGTAGCCGCTATTTGCGCAATGCCACCAAAAATGGCTATATTCCTTATCCGCCTCAGTTCCCGGAGGGAGAATTCTATTCCTAAGGTGAAAAGAAGCAGCACTACACCAATGGTGGCTAGAATCTGTATGTTATCGGTGCTCTGGATTAAGCCCAAAGTATAGGGGCCGATAACAATGCCTGCTATAAGATAGCCGAGAAGGGCTGGCTGCTTTAGCAATCTGGCAATCAGACCGCCGACTAAAGCAGCCCCAAAGGCTATCGCCAGATTGAGTATTAGCCCGCTGCCTTCCATTGTCTTACTGTGGACTCCCAGCGTTATCCCTAGTTAACATTATACTATGGTCTGCTCGCTATTAGCTTCCTTCCATTAAGTAATTTGTAGGGTTCCAGAACTTGAAGAGATGAACGAAGATAAAGAGGAATGAAGGGGAAATGGATTCAGGACTTTTGGGTCTCGGAGTTGCCGCCGTAATTATGGGGGCTAGGAGGGTATTGACGAATGCGTTGTTTTCCAGCATTATGGAGTGGAAATAAGGAACTTTGAGGAGGAGGGTTCTATGCAGTTTCAAATTACTACGTTAAGCGAGAATTGTGTGGCGGTGGGGGCACGGAATCTGATTGGTGAATGGGGTTTGAGCATCCTGATAGAGACGGATAACGAGAAAATTCTGTTCGATACCGGGGCAAGCATCTCGGTTGCTCATAACGCCCGCATCCTGGGAAAAGACCTGTCCCAAGTCAGCAAGATCGCATTGAGTCATGGTCATTATGACCATACTGGCGGCCTGGCTGATGTCTTGCGCAGGACGGGAAAGGTCGAAGTCATTGCTCATCCGGATGTGTGGAGCCTCAAGTATGTACGCTACGGTGAATACGAGGGATATGTAGGGATTCCTTTTCGCCGCGAGGAACTGGAAACGCTGGGTGCTTCCTTTAACTTGACCCCTGACCCGGTAAACATAACCAATGAAATAATGACCACCGGGGTAGTCCCTATGGTCACAGATTATGAGGAGGTTGATCCTATCATGTTCTTCAAGGAAGGGAATAATTTGCAGCCAGACCCACTTGCTGATGATCTGAACCTTATTATCAAGACGGAGCAAGGATTGGTTGTGCTGCTTGGCTGTGCCCATCGGGGGATAATCAATACCCTACGCCAGGTTCAAAAATTGGTTCCGGGGCAGCCAATTGATACTGTGATAGGTGGTGCCCATCTCATGTTTTCTTCCTGGGAAAAGATAGAACAGACAATCCGTGAACTGAAGGAATTTGGTATCCGAAGGCTAGGAGGTTCCCATTGCACTGGTTTTGGCCTCATGGTACGCCTCGCTCAAGAGTTCGGTGACATCTTTTTCCCCAATAATGCTGGCACCTCTGTAACAGTGCCTTGAGTTCTAAGTTTCCAGCCCAGGGGTGTGAATACTCTCACTGTGGGCCGGGACGGAAATATAAAGGTCTGGACAAAGAATAGGTTGTTGTGCCGTCACTGCCTAGAGCAGCTATTGGGCCCCAGAGCCATTCTGCCTCAAGAAGCCTTCTAAATCTTCACGCTTGAACCTGCGGTCGCCTCTTGGCCCTAGGCGATAAGCGCGAATCAGCTGTTTGTCGGCCCATTGTCTCACCGTGTTGGGATGAACATGCAGGACATGAGCCACCTCAGTAGTTGTCAGCATTCCTGAGTTCTTTGATAATGTCTTCATGCTACCTCTACCTTAATTATCTTTACAATACTTTATTTATGGTATCGTAAGCTCTTTTTTTCGTCTATCACCAAAAAGTACTATATACGTGAGTAAAATAGTCCTGCCTGCCCTGGGATACTAGGGAAAATAGTGCCCGCGCCTTGCATTTTTGGAACTAAAGTGGGCATAAAGCTATTGACAAGAAAATAGTAACTGTTACAATGGTAGTGAGAGAAAATAAAGGAGAATCAGAAAGATGAAGAAAACATTATTTTCTGTGCTGGTTTTGCTCCTGGTCTTGTGTTTTTCCTTTGCTGGCTTCGGAGGGCTAGTCCTGGCTCAGGAGGATGACCCGGTGGTCTGCCTGAATTCAACTGGCCCAGGGTTACTAGTGGATACCACGCTTCCTGGTGCTGATGAGTGGCAGTATATGGAATTGTTCTCCCTGAACGTTAGTGGCGAATTCTACGACGGCTGGTGTCTCGACCCCCTAAAGCCTATCTCCGAGGGAGACTGTTTTAATGCTACTGTCTCCGCCGCGAACCGGACATCACCGTGGTGTGAGATTGCCTACATTCTGGCTAATTATAGCCCCACTTCCGACAATGAATCTGCTGCCATACAGCTTGCTATCTGGAAATATATGCTGGGTGGTCGGGGCAGTATAAATGCAACTTCTCCGAACTACACGGCGGTGGAAACAAGAGCCCTCGAAATCTACGATGACGCTCAGGGCAAATGTATGTGTGGTCCCGGTTTGGACATGACGCTGGAGCGGGATGGTGAAGCAACAGTGGACGGGGGCGTTGCCTCACAGAAGTTCACCGCCACTATTACTGATTCTGGTTCTGTGGAGGGTATAGCTATTGAGTTTTCAACCGATGCGGGCAGCTTTACTCCTCCCGATGGCATGCCGGTGACCTCGGTCACCATTCTCACCGACGCAAATGGTAAGGCTTCGGTCACGCTCTACTGGGATGCCTCTCTGAGTTCTCCCGGAGCCACGGTGACTGCCCATACCGAGGGTCGGTGGCCGGTAATAATTCAGCCTTTGGCCCCTAACGAGGGGAAACAACCGACAGTAATATCAAGGCCCTGTGAACTGACCGAGGAGATAAAACCTCCACCCGTAGGCGGTGATGCTCGTCCTGTAGATAAGTTTGCTGTTCTCGCCCCTTGGATAGGCTTGGCCGTCCTCTTGGTTGCCGGAGGCATGGTCTGGCTTAGATTGAGGCGGCGTGGCGCCTAGCCAGAGGTCGTTCTCTAATCTCTAGCACAATCTGAACTAAAATCCTCTCCCTCAAAGGGAGAGGATTTTAGTTATGGTGAGTCATAAGGAAGTTTCTTGCTTAAGTATAATCTGACTTAAGCCTTTTACAACTCCGATTACCAAAAACAGTCCTGTTTCAGCTCACAGCTACAGCATATTTTCTTTGGTCTAAAAGTACTAAGAGATTAGTACTTTTTTCCTAATATTTGGAGGTAATGTGAAGATAATGCAGTTGACAATGACCGCAGGGGTAGTACAATATCTCTAGTACTAAGGTCCTGACAGGGGATGATAACATTGCGCTATGTTCGCAAGTGTCGTGCGAAAGTCTTTTCTCCAAGGGCCCAGACTTGAACAGCCTTAGGAAGAGAGAATTATGATAAAGAAAACATTATCTGCTCTAATAGCCCTGGCGCTGGTGCTTGGGTTAGTATGGGTATTCGCGGCTCCTGTTAGTGCCAGCGTAAGTAACTCACTGGAGATATTGAAGAAGGACGAGAATGGCGCGGCTCTATTTGGAGCAACTTTTAATATCACTCCCAATCCCAAGACGCTGACAGGCGTTTTGACGGTGGTAGATAATGGTGCTAATGATGACGCTCCTTCGGTTGATGGTGTCCTGCTGATAAGAGACTGTTCTGCAAATCCGAATCAGGTGTACGATGTGTGTGAGGTAGTGGCTCCAGCAGGGTATGATCTAGCACCGTGTCAGGATTTCAAGTTTAAAGATCTTCCAAGTGGCGAAACCAAGATGACGCTGACTTTTGTGAATTTTCCTGGTGCCTGCAAGGGCCAGATAGAGATAAAGAAATATGACGATTCGGAAGAGCCTGAACTAGTGGGTGGGGCTTGTTTCAACATCAGCCCGAACCCCTATAACTTGACGGCCCAGGAGCCGCTGATGGTCTGTGATAACGAGACGGGCGACTCCAACGACACAGCTGGGGTAATCCTGATTGCCAACGTGACCTGTGGGAACTACACGATCACAGAGGTCACAGCACCACTGGGATATGTCAAGGTGACCGGTGCCCTGAATGTGACGGTGGTGAACAACGAAACGGAGAACGTGACATTCAACAACACGCCGTGCCAGGGGGAGATAGAGATATACAAGAAAGACGATAAAGGAGAGGCGCTGGGCGGAGCATGCTTCAACATCAGTCCTGACCCGACCTCAGTGGACCTGACGGGGACGCTGGAGGTGTGTGATAACGACAGCAATGATGCTGCCAACACGACCAACGGGACGATTAAGCTGGAGGACGTACCGTGCGGGAACTACACGATAACGGAGAGCAAGGCACCCTTGGGATACGTGATAGCGACTGAGTCGCAGAACGTGACGGTGAGCAATAACAGTACGGCGAGTGCCAACTTCACGAACACCGCTGCCTGTAAGGGTGAGATTGAGATCAGAAAGTTCGAGGGTCGGGGATGCACACCCGGCTACTGGAAAAACCATTTGGCGGACTGGCCGCCGACAGGTTACGATCCGTCTGAGACTGTCTCAAGCGTGTTCAACGTGCCGGTTTGTGTTGACGAGCTTGGTGGTGATACTTTGCTCGAAGCGCTTGAGTACGATGGCGGAGATGGCACTGTGGGAGCAGCTCGTATCCTGCTGAGAGCTGGCGTCGCAGCGGTGCTGAACGCGGCTCACCCAGACGTGAACTACCCCCATACGGTGGGAGAAGTGATCAGCGATGTGAATAATGCACTCGGCAGTTGCGATCGGGATACAATGCTATCCCTGGCCACAGAGCTGGATCGTGATAACAACCTGTGGTGTCCCCTTGGGCAGCAACCAGACGGGCAAAAGCTCCTGGGAGGTGCGTGCTTCAACATCACCCCCAACCCCTATGATGGCCCAGACCCCCT
>DAOUMB010000012.1:0-36772 GCA_034414335.1 Dehalococcoidia bacterium | reverse complement strand
CGACTGTGTTTATTTTGACAGGGTGAAGGCCAGCATCCCTGGCTGCCTCAATACCCTCGAGGACATCCTTCAATTCTCCGAGACGGGTTATGTGACGAAATTTATCGGCCTTAAGCGTGTCCAGGCTCACATTAACTCTGGTTAGGCCTGCTTGCTTAAGTTCCAGAGCATATTTCTTGAGGATCGTCCCATTTGTAGTCAAAAATAGCTCTTCAATTCCCTCTATTTCAGATAGCATGCGAATGAGCTTAGGCAACTCGGCTCTGACCAGGGGCTCACCTCCAGTGAGCCTTACCCTGTTCATGCCCAGCTCTGCCGCTGCTCGGACAACAGTCCGAATTTCCTCGTAGGAAAGAATCTCGCTATGTGGAATTTGCGGGATACCTTCAGGTGGCATGCAATAGATGCAGCGCAGGTTACAACGGTCGGTGACTGAAACCCTGAGGTAATTTATTCTGCGCCCGAAGGAATCAAGAATTCCGGTCATTAGCTAGTTTCCCTTTCCATAATATGCACCCCAGTAGCTTTGAAAGTAGCATAGACTTCCCTATCCACTTGTAAATTCAAGTCTTCTGCTGATATTTTGGTGACCAAGGCTACGAGACGGAAGCCACAATTTATTTCCACCCGGCTAAGCGGTCCAAGATAAGTTACTTGGGTAACCTTGGCCCGAAAAGAATTCCTCGCTGAACTTTGGATGCTAGATAAAGCTAAGGTGATATCTTCAGGCCTGATGCAAGCATATACTTTCTTTCCCGCGGGGTGACCAGAAACTGCCTGTATGGCATTGCCACCTATATTTACCGTGACTATACCGTCGTTGTTTGCAATTATTACACCTTCTATGATGTTCTCCATACCGACAAAATGAGCCACCTCTTCGTTTTGGGGTGAACGGAATATGTCGGTGGCATTGCCTGTTTGGACCAGTCGACCATTAAGGAGTACCCCTATCGTGTCAGCAAGTTGCTGTCCTTGAGACATATCATGCGTTGCCATTATCATGGTAGTGTTACGTTGCCTGGCAATATATGAAATTAACTGCTCAATCTTTCCCGTGGAAACAGGGTCAAGGTTAGCTGTCGGCTCGTCCAATAACAGCACCTCAGGTTCGAGCACCAAAGACCTGGCTAAAGCCACTCGCTGTGCCTCCCCACCAGAAAGTGTCCGGGCGTTTCTATTCTTATAGCCTTCTACCCCGACCATTTCCAAGACATGGTCAACTTTCTCAGCAATCCTGTTCTTTTTTTCTCCCCGCCATCTTAAGCCACAGGCAACATTGTCATAGACGCTCAAATTAAATACCTGAGGTTTCTGGTGTATAAATGACATCCGACGACGCATCTCCAATCTTTGTTTCCCCGACCGGGGGATGCATTTGCCGTCAAAATAGATTTCCCCCACGCCAGGGACTTCCAGCAGGTCTACAATACGTAAAAGCGTTGTTTTGCCCGCTCCGGTCGGGCCAATCAGGGCGAAAACTTCACCCCTGCCAATACTTAAGTCTAAGCTTTTCAATACTTCCCGCTCACCATAGCTGTGGCTTAAGCCAACCACTTCTATCAAAGACATTGTTACCTCTGCTGTAGCCTATTCAAGACAATGTTAATGATAAGTGCCAGGAATAAAAGAATTATGCCTAGCGCTATTGCCAAGTCTAACTCGCCTTTGGATGACTCTAACGCTATTGCCGTGGTCATGACCCTGGTGAACCCCCTGATATTTCCACCGACCATCATAGCACATCCGACTTCAGAGATAGCTCTGCCAAAACCCATTATCACAGCAGCCAGCACAGCATATCTTGCCTCCCTCAGCACAAGCCAGACGGTCTGAAAGCCACTGGCACCAAGCGATGTGGCGGTATCCACAATCTCCCTACTTACACCGCTCAACGCGGAAATGGTCAAACCAAGCAGCAGGGGAGTGATTAATATCATCTGGCCAATCACCATGACGGTGGGAGTTAAAAATATGCCAAAGACACCCAGTGGCCCTGCCCGGGAAAATAGCACAAAAACAAACAAGCCAACAGCAACTGTGGGCACACTGAACAGCGTCTGGATGATATTTATTAGAACCCTTTTCCCACGGAAGTGATGGAAGTGTATTAGACTAGCCAGTGGTAGGCAGATCAGAGAGGCCAGAAGACAAGAGGTCCCCGAAATCCTCAAGGACCTTCCAGCTATCTCCATCACCTCCGGGTCAAGGGATGTTATAAGTTCTATGGCCTTAGTAAGGCCGTGCCATATTTCAATCAATTGTTGCCAACTGCTTTAATCTGCTATTTCTTGGCACAGGCTTCGTACTTGCCAGTGCAGGTAATCTTGTCAGCGCACTTGGGGCAGTACTTCCAGTCTAACCTTACCTCAGCGCCGCACTTTTTACACTTCACTATGGCTGCTATGACTGACATATCAACCTCCTCTCTTAAGATTATCAGCCGCAAATCTCTGGATCATAACGGTAGAATAGTGGTTCTCCATATTCTGGCACGCCAAATCCGGCGATTAAAGCCTGGATATCATCTGCTCTGAGGAAAGTTACCAGATTTTGAGCCATCTCAGGATTGCTACCGTTCTTGCAGATGATCACCGAGTAGACATTGAGCAGACTACCCCCTGTGTCTAACAAGGATACCAAATCCAAGTCGCCTTGGTAGGCAAGGAAGGTTCCTTTGTCTGTCAGGGTGTAAGCCATTTTCTCGTTAGCCACCTGTAGTGTAACCCCCATGCCTTGCCCCGTTTCGAGATACCAGCCATCGGCCGTTCCATTACCTTCAATATCCGCTGTATAATTATAGCCAGCTGATGCCCAGATGGCTTTTTCTCTGCCTTGAGTTCCCGAGTTATCCCCTCGAGAGACGAATCTAACGATATCCGGGGCAAGCGCCCCTTCTTGCTGGATTGTTTGGAAGGCTTCCTCTGGAGTCAAGTTCCCCCTACCGATGCCTGCGGGGTCATCCGCAGGGCCTACGACGATGAAATAGTTATAAGCCCAAGGAACTCGCGCCATAACATTACCATCTACTTCTGCTTCAAGAGCATAGCCACCGGCTATAAATGCTGCCTCTTGAAGGGGGTCATGGACGGCAACCGCATCCGCATCACCAGTCACACCTAATTGCAAAGCAGCGCCGGTGCCTTTGGCTGTTATCTGCAAGTCCACGTCATATCTTTCCTCAAATATGGGCTCCAGATAATCCCACAAGCCGGTATCGTAAAGGCTGGTAGTGGTTGCTACCTTTAGTACTTGTGTTTCTGTTTGCCTGCTACAGCCGAGGACCGTTACGAGCAATGTCAAAACCAAAACGATTGAAGCTATCTTAGGCAAAACTCCTTTCATTAAAAACCTCCTTCTACCTTTAGAAACCTCTTTATAAGACATGAGTTGCCGCAGCCTTAAATGTGATCTATACTTCTACACTCTTTATCAATTTAAGTTCATCAAACGCCTGGCGGCTAGTAAGGAAGCAATAAGGGGGAATAAAAAAGCACCGCCACAAAAACGGTGCTGTCCCAAAACCAAGCTCCATATTCCCTCCTTTCCAAGCATGGGAGGCATAGATATTTCTATCTATACCCTCGAGGCTTTTTAGCCTACCGGCTGCTTACCATGGTTATTCTTTAGGCACGGCAGCTCGGAGAGAGCTAATAGTCAATTTTAAATATTATATCAGCGACTTGCTGGCCAGGCAAATTCAGGATATCCGCATAGATACAGAAGCAATTGCCGGGTAAGTCAGTCGATTATGCCTCTTCTGCTTCTTCTTCACCTGGCGCAGCCTCTTCAGGAGCTTCAACTGCTTCCTCGGCCACCTCTACAACCTCTTCTTCTACCTTCTCCACAGGTCGCGAACTAATTTTCACCACAACCAATTCTGGGTCGTTAAGAACAGCAATGTCCTTATCTAAGTCGATATCCTTGACTCGTATCGCTTGCTCTGGCTCGGTGAGAGAACTAATGTCCACTTCTATGCCAGCGGGTATTTTCGCTGGTAAACACTCGATAGTCAAAGTATCAAGCTCATGTTCCAGCATATTGTCTTTAGACCTCAGGGCTGGTGCTTCTCCGACTAAAACAACAGGAACTTCCAACCTTATCTCCTCTGTCATTTTCACCTGATAAAAATCTACATGAAGTAATTGCCCCTTCCGCCAATCTCTATCAAATTCGCGAATCACAACAGTCCTCGGCCTTTTCTCCTCATTGAGCTTAAGATTGACAAGCCCTGTCCGCCCTGCTTGAGCTAATACTCGCTCGACTTTGTCAGTGTCGCACTGTAATGCCAGAGACTGGATACCGTGACCAAAAACATGCACCGGTGTAATTCCCTGGCGGCGCAAATGCCTGACTTTCTTACCGATAATCTCTCGATTAGTAACCTCTAACTCTATTCTATCCATCCCATCTCCTAGCCTAGCACTCTTAGTTCCCCGCTGTCTTGAGGAGACGAAAACTCCACATTTTTGATTGCATCCTAAAAAGCCCCTCCCTTAACTTGGAAGATCTTAGCCTAGATAGTGTCTGATTCCATGGTAATCATACCAGACGAGGCTCTTCCCTGCAAGAGCGCTCGGTAACGCGAGTGGTGACATGTGGCTTCCATACTCGCCATCGGGAGCAAAATTCCCCCCTTGATAGGAGAGGATTTTTGTACAGGTTTACTTGCCTGGTATCGGGCATTTGCATTTTGTTGACACCGGGTGGTATCTTGCTAGAAACTGCAAGGTGTAGAGAGATGGCTGAGCAAATAAAACGGGTGATATGTGGTCTTTGCGCCAGTCATTGCCGATACAAAGTTAGGGTGGAGGATGACCAGTTTCTCGGTATTGACTATCGGACGAAACAGCAATCCCCTGTGGCTGAGATGTGGAGAAAGGTGGTCACAGGGTGCCCTCGGGCAGTCGCCGCTCCAGAGTTTATGTATCATCCAGATCGCCTTAGCTATCCTCTAAAGCGAGTGGGCAGGCGGGGGGAAAACCAGTGGCAGAGGGTCACCTGGGACCAGGCATTAGACGAAATAGCGGGAAAACTTAAAGAACTTAGAGATAATTATGGAGCTGAGGCCCTTGCTATTACTACGAGCGGCGAACAGAATTCTGCTGAGGAATATCGAGTACGTTTCCAATCCTTGTTTGGGACGCCGAATTATCTTGGCCCCTCCACTTGTGGTGTCAGCTTTCTCTTAAGTCACCTCCTCACGGGGTGGATGGACTTCATGCCTCATCTCCGCTCAGAAACACGCTGCTTCCTGCTGTTGGGTGTCAATTCTCCGGCAGCAGGCCCAGCATTGTGGAAAATCATTCGTGAGGCACAAAAAGGCGGACTCAAGCTAATCGTAGTTGATCCCAGGGGCACCGACCTGGCAATGGCTGCTGACTTATGGCTGCAACCCAAGCCGGGCACTGACGCTGCCTTGTTGCTCGGCATGGTGAATACCATCATAACTGAAGGGCTTTATGATCAGGAATTTGTCAGGAGTTGGTGCTACGGATTTGAAAGGCTTGTAGAACGGGTTAGAGAGTATCCGCCTGAGAAGGTTACCGAAATCACCTGGGTACCTATAGAAAAGATCAAGGAAGCGGCCCGAATGTATGCCACCAACAAACCTGGGGCAGTCTTCCATGCCAATGGTTTGGAAGAGCAGCCGAGAGCGTTAAGCGCTCTTCATCTCAGATATATATTGCCGGCCATAACCGGTAACCTGGATGTAATGGGTGGCGATGTTTTAATGGAACCTCATCCTGGCGCCAGACTTGCCGCTGACATCGAACTCATTGACAAGATGCCCGCAGAGCAGCAGGAGAAGAGGATCGGGGCTAAGGAATTTAAGCTTTACTCCTGGGCTGTTTTTCAGAAACTTAGGGACAACGTGCAGAAGGTGAGGGAAACGCCGCTAACCAGCTTTTGGATTACTGGGACTGCTCATGCGCCTTCCGTGTTTCGGGCTATGATTAATGGGAATCCTTATCCCGTCAGAGCGCTAATCACCGTAGCTAAGAATCCTCTGCTTTGCTTTCCTAACACAAAGCTTGTCTACGAAGCGCTAACGAGGCTTGACCTTCATGTAGTTATGGATGTTTTCATGACGCCGACCTGCTGTCTTGCTGATTATGTACTCCCCGCCGCTTGTTCTTTTGAAAAACCTACGCTTCAAGGAGGAGATTACGACCTGTACCTGCAGGGAGGGGAAGCGGCAGTCACCCCGATGTATGAACGTAAACCAGAATACTATTTCTGGCGTGAGCTCGGTGTCAGGTTGGGGCAGAAAGAATGCTGGCCCTGGAAAACTTTGGAAGAAGCCTATGACTACCGCCTCGCCCCCATGGGCATTACCTTCAGGGAGTTCATGGAAGGTAAAGGCTACGATAACCCCCCGCTGCGATATAGGAAATATGAGACAAGAGGTTTTGGCACACCCACAGGTAAGTTCGAGATATATTCTACAATCCTTGAGGAGCTAGGATATGACCCGTTGCCCGGCTACAGGGAACCAATGCGCAGTCTTATCAGCGACCCAGAGATGGCAAAGAAGTTCCCCTTAATCCTGATTTCAGGAAGCAGAAACCGTCGCTATTATCACTCGCAGGGTCGTCAGCTTGAGTCTCTTCGCAAACGTGATCCCTATCCCATAGCTCAAATTAACCCTGCAGTAGGTAGCGAACTGGGCATCAAGGATGGCGACTGGATGTGGATTGAGACGCTGGTGGGAAGAGTTAAATTCAAATGCAAGTATTTTCCGGGCATTGATCCTCGTGTCGTTCAAGCTGAACATGGATGGTGGTTTCCCGAGGAGTCTTCCCTTGATGCCCTTTGGCGATCAAATATCAACGCTGTGGTGGATGATGCCCCGGAACTATGCGACCCGGTCAGCGGTAACTTTTCGCTCAGGGGTCAATTGTGTAAGGTATATAAGGCTGAAAATTAGATATGCTGTCCTCTCCGGACAACAGCTGGTGGGATTGTGCTCTCGGCTACCAAAAAAGTTCCAGCTATTAAATAACCTGGCCTAGCCTTTAAGATATTCTTAAGATGCTCCATCTCCTAAATTCCCACCGGCTGGCATTATACGCCGTAGACTTTGAGTTGCATGAAAAAATTCGGGAATAGATACTCAGCGCAGGGGCCAAATCTACGCTGTTTTGCTTTGATAAGCCTTTTAGGCGTTTTGAGTCAAGTATTCCAAAGCTTGCTTCAAGTCTATAGGCAATGGAGAGCTAAATTCCTGATATTGCTTAGTTGATGGCAGACGAAAGCCCAGGCGATAGGCATGGATAAATTGCCTGTCGAGATGAGCCGATTTCACTCCATAGATGAGGTCACCGACCACGGGATAGCCAATAGCTGACAGGTGTATCCTGATTTGATGTGTGCGCCCTGTTAAAGGAATGACTTCGACCAAAGTGTGGTCATCCAGGTATTTTCGGACTTGATAACGGGTGCTAGCCTCTTTTCCCGCTTCTATTATTGCCATTCTCCGTCTACTATGAGGGTCTCGTCCAATAGGCGCTTCAATTATCCCCTGTTCCGGGGATAGCCTTCCTTTAACAAGGACAAGGTATCCTTTGGTTACAGCGCGGCTTTTGAACTGTGCAGCTATATATTCTCGAGCAGGGTCATTTTTGGCGATGACTATGAGCCCTGATGTATCTTTGTCTAGCCTGTGAACTATGCCTGGGCGTATCAGCTCGTTGCTCATGGCCAGGCTGGGGTAGCGAGCTAAGACGGCATTGACTAAAGTATGGCTAGAATGTCCTGGGGCAGGATGGACAGTCAATCCTGCAGGTTTATCTATGACTAATATATCGTTATCTTCGTAAATTATGGTTAGAGGGATTGGTTCAGCTAAAGGGTGGGTAGGTATGGAAGGAAGCTCCACCGTTATCCTATCGGCTTCATCTAATATTTGGCTTGCCTTTGCCCTTTGTCCGTTGACTAGAATGCAACCTTGCGCAATTAATCTCTGCAAATAAGCGCGCGAGAATTGTGGTAGAACCTGGGTTAAATACTTATCAAGGCGGATGTTTGGAAAAGCTGAGTTGAATCGAAATGTCTTAACTTTTTGGCTTGGGGTTCTGTTCATATGCTCTTCTAAATACCCCCGACCTATAGAAGGAAAAAAGGAGGGTAAGGATGCCCACCGTTATAGCTGCGTCAGCGACGTTGAAGGCAGGCCAATGGAAAAGATTCTGCAAGTGGATATCAATAAAGTCAGTTACGTAACCAAAACGGAGGCGGTCTATTAGATTACCTATAGCACCGCCCAAAATCAAAGCGATAGATACCATACTCAAGGTGGTAGTTGGAGCTAAGTGACGAAGAAATAGCAAGATAATGAGCAAACTGACTAGGCTAATAGCGATGATAAGGAAGGTTTGGTTGGCAAACAAACCAAAGGCTGAGCCATAGTTTTCAACATGAATTAAATCAAGAAAGCCTGGCAGCAGTTCTATTCGAGGCGAATTGACTCTAATCCACAGCTTACTCAGCTGGTCAAGAACAACCACCAGAGCAACGACAGTCAGAAATAAGCTTAATTTCCCTCTATGCCCACCTAGAGAACCCTTTGATTTATCTTCACCCACAAAATCTGCTATTTTGGGGCCCCCCGATTCACTTAGAGACCTATTACCTTGCCCCTTTTGCATCCTTTTCCTGGTTTGCCTTGCAGCTCAAACATAAGCTTGCTTGAGGTAGGGCTTCGAGGCGAGCTTGCTCTATGGCTTGCCCACAGGAATCACACAATCCATAAGTGCCGGCTTCATATTTTTGTAAGGCATGCTCTACTTCATTGAGAGACTCTACCAGCCTTTTTTCCAAGGCCAGCCTTTTTTCCAGTTCAGAGGCTTCATCTGCTTCCTCCTCCCTCTTGCCAAATGGGCTGCCTTCCCTTCTCTCTATCAATGGCTGCCCGCGAGCTCTCAACTGTTCAAGCTTTTCTAGTAACTGTGTTTTCTCTTTCTTTAACCTTTCATAGAGTTCAGTTGACTCTGTCACTTCCTATCCTCCTCCTGACGTGGTTATTCTAAGCCATGTCAAGCTTCCACTCAAATTGTCAAAGGTCACCAACCGTCAGAAAAGTCTTACTTCGAAGCTGGGCCGATGTTCCGCTGTTTAAACCTCGCGGAACTCGCCTTCTACCGTACCTTCTTCTCCTCCACCAGGTTCCTCCCCCCCAGGTCCCTCCCCACTGGGTGGTGGCTGTCCCGGTTCTTGATAAACCGATGCCCCGACCTTCTGCATAGCCTGTGATAGTTCTTGTACAGCATTGCGAATGGCATTTATGTCCTGTCCTTGAAGAGCTGATTTCACACTGGCTATCTTGCCCTCTATTTCTTGATTCACGTCGGCAGGTATTTTATCTTTGTAGTCACGGAGAGTTTTCTCCGCAGTATAAGCCAGGCTGTCAGCAGAATTGCGGACCTCTATTTCCTCTCTGCGTTTGGCATCCTCAGCAGAATGTTGCTCAGCCTCCCGTTTCATCTTCTCCACTTCCTCTTTGCTCAGTCCGCTGGAGGCGGTAATAGTGATTTTCTGTTCCTTACCTGTGCCTTTGTCGCGAGCGCTGACATTAAGGATGCCATTAGCATCTATATCAAAGGTCACCTCAATCTGAGGCATACCTCGTGGCGCTGGTAGAATGCCATCAAGCATAAAGCGTCCCAATGTTCGGTTATCAGCAGCCATAGGGCGCTCTCCTTGAAGAACATGTATTTCGACACTCGGTTGATTGTCACTAGCAGTGCTGAAAATCTGGCTCTTCGAAGTTGGTATAGTGGTGTTGCGAGGGATAAGGGGTGTAGCTACTGCCCCTAGCGTTTCTATGCCTAGAGTGAGTGGGGTAACATCGAGGAGAAGAACTTCACCCACTTCACCCTTAAGCACCCCGGCTTGAATGGCAGCGCCTAAAGCTACTGCCTCATCGGGATTGACTCCCTTGACAGGCTCCCGGCCAAAAAATTGCTTAAGGGTATCCTGAACTTTGGGCATCCTTGTCTGCCCACCGACGAGAATTACATTATTGATTTGGCTTGCTGTTAGCCCGGCATCGCTCAGGGCTTGGCGGCAAGGTCCGATACTCCTTTCTATCAAGTCAGCAGATAGTTGTTCTAGTTTGGCCCGAGTCAATGTCATGCTAAGGTGCTTGGGGCCGCTGGCATCGGCAGTAATAAAGGGGAGGCTTATCTCCGTCTGAGCTACTGTCGATAGCTCTTTTTTGGCCTTTTCAGCAGTGTCTTTCAACCTCTGTAATGCCATCTTGTCTTGCCTCAAGTCGATGCCCTGTTCTTTCTTGAACTCATCACATACCCAGTCCATAATCCTCTGGTCGATATCGTCGCCACCGAGGTGGGTATCGCCATTGGTTGACTTGACCTGGAAGGTGCCCTCCCCTATGTCAAGGATAGAAATATCGAAAGTTCCAACACCGAGGTCATAAACAGCAATAGTTTGATCCTGTTTCTTATCCAATCCATAAGCCAGTGATGATGCTGTAGGTTCGTTAATAATGCGCAAAACGTTAAGCCCCGCTATGGCACCGGCATCTTTAGTTGCATTTCGCTGGCTATCGTTAAAATAGGCTGGCACGGTAATCACAGCATCGGTAACCTTTTCACCGAGATAAGCCTCGGCATCGGTCTTCAATTTCTGGAGTATCATAGCTGATATTTCCTGGGGGCTGTACTCCTTGCCCCCCATTACCACCCGGCAATCGCCATTGGAGGCTTCGTTAATCTTGTACGGTAAGCGCTTTATATCGTTTTGAACAGTGGAGTCCTTAAACTTACGCCCAATAAGGCGCTTTATACTGAATATCGTATTCTCGGGATTGACTATTGACTGACGCTTGGCTAACTCCCCTACCAATCTTTCCCCGGTTTTTCCTATAGCTACCATCGAAGGAACAAGATTGCCGCCTTCGGCACTGGGTATGATCTTGGGGTCGCCTCCCTCCATCACGGCTGCCACACTTAATGTGGTACCTAAATCAATTCCTATAGCTCTACCCATTTCTGCTCCTCCTTCTCGGTTGTTTGCTCTGTTCTTCCTTTTCTTTGCCCTCACCAACTATCACTAGGCTAGGACGAATTACCTTTTCTCTAAATTTATAGCCTTTTTGTGTTTCCTCAATAACCATCCCATCCTCCCCTTCTTGCTGCATCACCGCTTCATGCAGGTGAGGATCGAACAGTTCTCCTTTAGCCTTAATCTCGGTTAATCCCTGTGCCTCCAGGGTTGCCTTAAGCTTATTATAAATGAGCTTGATACCTTCAGTCCAGCTTGAATCATCAAGCTCGGCAGGGATTGAAGCAAAAGCTCTTTCCAAGTCATCCATTATAGGCAGCAAGTTAGAGACAAGCGCGCTATTAGCAAAATCAATAATCTCCTTTTTTTCCTGCTCGGTACGTTGTTTATAATTAGCAAAATCCGCCTGACATCTTTGCCAATTGGTCAGATATTTTTCTGCCTTTTCCTTTTCCTCACTTAGAGCTTCCTCTAACGTTTCTACATCCTCAGCTATTTCGTCACTCTCGGCCAACGTTAGACCTCCTTCAGATGTATTCAGCCACTGAGTTGCTTAGCAATGTTGAGAGGCTGTTAAGTGAGGCAATAGCCTTGATGTAGTCCATCCGTTTGGGGCCAATCACTCCCACAATACCACTGGCTTTACTAGGTACTCCATACTGGCTGGTTATTAAGCTTAATTCCTGCAGTGCTGGTTCTGGGTTCTCCTCACCAATGACTACCTTTACCTCCCCCTTGCTAAATTCCTGGCAAAATATATTTCTAAGCCAATCTTCGCCTTCCAGTACTTCTAAGATCTTAAGTATTCTAGGACTATTGGTAAACTCTGGTTGACTTAGCAGCAAACGTAGTCCTTCAAGATAAGGCTCACCATATTCCAGCTTATCTTCTGCAGCTATCATTTCTGCTAAACATTCGGATACCTGTCTCTCTTCAGGAGAAAGTCCCTCTTTCTTAGCCAAGATCTCACTGCTGGTCATCCCAGCATAAATAGAGCTAAGCATATTAGCCAACTTCGTCAGTTCATCCTGGCTAACCTTTCTAGGAAAGGATAAGACCTGCTGCCTAACCTTTGCTTCATATAGAACCACAATCAGCAAAGCCATAAAATCTTGTAAGGCTACCAGATCTAGATGTTTAAGGCGGCAATAACTTGCCTTAGGCGAAGTTATCACCACCAAATTGTGAACAAAGCGTGCTAAAAAACCTGCGGCAAGTTTTAACCATTGTTCCAGTTCCTCTCTTGCTTCACGGGACAGTTGATAGATAAAATCTTCTACCATTGAGGAAAGTCCGATCTCTTCGCTTATTAATTCCACATAATAGCGGTAAGCCTTGTCTGTAGGTACGCTTCCGGCAGAATGGTGAGGGTGAATAACATATCCTTCTCGTTCTAAGTATGCTGTATCATTACGGATAGTAGCCGGGCTTACCTTCAAGCCCTGCTTATCAACAATAGTTTTTGAAGCTACAGGTGATGCCCTGATGATATAATCTTCAATTATCACTCTGAGAACGGTTTCTCTTCTTTCCCTCAAAGCCATTTAGCACTCCCACTCCTTAATTGCTAAATCAATTTAATTTAGCACCGTAAATGCATTCTGTCAACGGCGTTCGCTGGCGCATATTTTTATGGGTTTTTCTTGTTGACCGAGAATGAAATATTAAGTAGTATTATAGCACAAACGTGAAAACCGCGAAGGCATTTTCCTTGGTACAAAGTGATAGCAAAGTAGCTCAAATCCTGAATCTGGAGGCAAAGAGGCAAGCAAGCACCATAAATCTCATTGCTTCTGAAAACCATGCCAGCCGGGCCGTGCTCGAGGCCCAGGAGTCCGTGCTGACTGACAAATATGCTGAAGGATATCCAGGACATCGTTATTATGGCGGTTGTGTCTACATAGACCAAATTGAGAGTTTGGCTATTGAGAGGGCTAAAAAGCTATTCA
This sequence comes from Dehalococcoidia bacterium, assembly GCA_034414335.1. Lineage (GTDB taxonomy): Bacteria > Chloroflexota > Dehalococcoidia > GIF9 > AB-539-J10 > RBG-13-51-36. The sequence goes on along the minus strand of DAOUMB010000012.1, from coordinate 23,795 downwards.
AAGCAGAGCATGCCAATGTCCAGGCTCATAGTGGCAGTCAAGCTAACATGGCAGCCTATTCAGCTCTATTGGAACATGGAGACACTGTTATGGGTATGAGCTTCAGCCATGGGGGTCATCTCACCCATGGCGCTCAGGTCAATTTTTCCGGCAAGTGGTATAACTTTATCCCTTACGGAGTTGATCCTAAAACCGAGATGCTTAACTACGATGAAATTGAAAGGTTAGCTCTAAAGCATAAACCTAAGCTAATTGTAGCTGGGGCAAGTAGTTACCCTCGTATCATTGATTTTGAGAGGCTTCGTCGTACAACAGATAAGATAGGTGCCAAGTTATTGGTTGACATGGCTCACACAGCAGGAATAATAGCTGCTGGACTTCATCCCTCTCCTGTGCCCTATGCTCATGTCAGTACGGCCACTACCCAGAAGACCTTGCGGGGACCTAGAGGTGGCTTTATTCTGTGTGATAAAGAGCTGGCCTCGGCTATTGATGATGCGGTTTTTCCTGGGATACAGGGTGGCCCCTATATGCATATCATCGCTGCCAAAGCCGTGTGCTTCTTTGAAGCCATGCAACCTGAGTTTGTTGATTACCAGAAGTCAGTGCTGGAGAATGCCCGCGTTTTGGCTTCCGAACTCCAGAGCTACGGGATGCGTATTGTTTCCGGGGGCACGGATAACCACCTCGTCCTCGTTGACCTCTCCTCTAAGGGGATAAGCGGTAGGGATGCTGAGGAAGCTCTGGAGGCAGTGGGCATCTCAGTAAATAGAAATGCCATTCCTTTTGACCCCAAACCACCAATGATTACGAGTGGCATCAGGTTGGGCACCCCCGCGGTAACTACCAGAGGTTTTGGCACAGAAGAAATGAAGCGCATTGCCTCTCTCATAGTCAAAGTGCTGTCCCTTGCGGGGGGTAAGCAGGCGCAGGAACAAGTTCGCCGGGAAGTAAAAGAGATGTGCCAAAAGTTCCCGATTCCTGGGCTAGCGTGATACATCTTTTCCCTTAATTAGTTACCCATAAAAACTTCGTTTTTCAGGAGGCCCCAAATTTATGTATTGGCATTTCGGGAGTCCCCGCGAAAAAGAGCAAAGCGAATTTTTCACGGGGTATTCATCAGTTTATCTGCCCGGTTTTGCTAATCCATCACCAGGAAAGTACGACGATTTCATGCTATAATCAAATAAGTATTTAGATAGCAAAGGGGTAATGATGGACGAATTGAAAGTATTTAGCGGCACCGCCCACCCCATTTTAGCAAGGTCTGTGTGCGATTATCTAGGCATACCCTTGGGGGAGGCTGAAGTCTTTGAGTTTAGCAATGAGAACATTTTTGTACGCATCCTGGAGAATGTTCGGCAGCGAGATATTTTCGTCATTCAACCCGTCTGCTCCCCGGTTAACAAAAACTTGGTCGAGTTACTTATCATGCTCGATGCCTTCAAGCGAGCTTCAGCAGGGCGAATTACCGCTGTCGTCCCTTACTATGGCTATGGCCGTACTGATAAGAAAGACCAACCTAGGGTTCCTATCACTGCTCGCTTGATTGCCGACCTCATTACCACCGCTGGGGCTAATAGACTGCTAACCGTGGACCTCCACGCACCTCAAATCCAAGGCTTCTTCACCATACCTGTAGATGAGCTAACTGCCTTGTTTATCTTGAGCCAGTACTTCGAGGAAAGAAACTTGGATAACCTGGTAGTGGTAGCTACTGATATTGGTATCACCAAGCGAGCCCGTGACTTAGCCGAAAAACTCAACACACCGCTGGCTATTGTTGAAAAGAGACGTGTGGGAAACATCGATGCCACTGAATCTCTTAACATAATTGGTGATGTTGAAGGGATGCGAGCTTTGACTGTTGACGATGAGATTGATACTGCTGGCTCTCTGGTTGGTGTGGTGGATACTCTTTTGGAACATGGCGTCACCGAGGTTTATGCCTGCTGCACTCACCCCGTTTTCTCAGGTCAAGCTGTCCAGAGAATAGCCACCAGCCCGGTAAAAGAGGTGGTTGTTACCGATACTATTCCTGTTAATGATGACAAAAAACTGGGTAAGATCACCGTCTTGCCCATGGCTTCCCTTATTGGTGAAGCCATCCACCGCATTCATACTGGCCTCTCCATAGGGGCAATGTTTGAGTAGCAGAAAGAGTGAGAATTCTCTACACTAGGCATGCGGATTTTAAATTCCGAGCCTTGAAGCAACACGGCTTCATTACGACCAAGGAGCAAATAGAAGACATAATCAGAGAGCCGGAAAAGGTTGTGCCAGGCAAGGGAAGCTGTTTAATTGCTCACAAACCCGTTAGCCAAACACATTTGATAAGAGTAATATATGAACAGCATGGTGATGAGGTTAAGATCATAACCTTTTACCCGGCAAGGAGGGAAAGATATGAAGATTAGATATGATAGAGAGGAAGATATAGTGACCATTGAGGTCTCACCGGAGAAGATAGACCATGCTGAAGAGATAGGTCCAATAATCGTGCATTTCTCTAAACAGGGGAAGCCGGTGCTACTAGAAATACTGGATGCCAGCGAGTTCATGGCTGAGATAACTAAGGCAATGGCAAAATCCAAAGATGGGGAGTTCACCGAAGTTTTGGGATAGAAAACTGCCCACCGCATCCACACTGGCTTATCTATAGGGGCAATGTTTGAGTAACAACAGAGTAGGCAGCAGTCGACTGAAAGCTGAGCTAAATAAAAATGTTTAAGTTGCTTAGCAATCTGATTGATTCCAATGAGAAGGAACTGAAGCGCCTTCAGCCTTTAGTATCTAGAGTAAACTCATTGGAGTCTGAGTTTGAAAAGCTCACCGACGCTGAACTTCGAGCGAAAACCGATGAATTTAAGGCCCGTCTAGCCGATGGTGAAAGCTTAGACGAGATTTTACCCGAGGCTTTTGCTGCCGTCAGAGAAGCGGCCAAGCGAACCATAAAGCAAAGACATTTTGATGTTCAGCTAATAGGGGGAATAATCCTCCACCAGGGGAAGATAGCCGAGATGAAAACGGGCGAGGGAAAAACCCTGGTCGCTACCCTGCCCCTCTACCTCAATGCCCTTACTGGACAAGGCTGCCATCTGGTCACCGTGAATGATTACCTTGCCAAGCGGGACTGTTATTGGATGGGTCCTATTTACCATGCCTTGGGTGTAAGCGTAGCAGCTATTACTGCAATGCAAACACCCGATAATCCCTTCCCCTCTTATATTTATGACCCTGGTCTTGATTCAGGAGACCCGAAGTGGAAACATCTTCATCCTATTCCCTACCCCCCTAATCAACCCCAAGAAGCTCGCCGACAGGCTTACGAGGCGGATATAACTTATGGCACCAATAACGAGTTTGGCTTTGATTACCTCAGAGATAATATGGTTCTGGACTTGTCCCAATGCGTCCAGCGTCCCCTGAACTATGCCATCGTCGATGAAGTTGATAACATCCTTATCGACGAAGCCCGCACACCACTGATTATCAGCGGTCAGGCCGAGGAAGCAACCCAGAGATATTATGCCTTCGCCCGTTTGGTCTCCCAGCTTAAAAAGGACGAGGATTACGCTATCGATGAACGAACGCGCTCAGTCCACCTTACAGATGACATTGGCATCACCAGGATGGAGAAGATGCTAAAAAGGGAAGGCTTGCTCAAAGCGCCCGACCTTTATGACCCCTCCAATTACTTTGTCACTCAATATTTGGACAGCGCTCTTAAGGCTCATGCCTTGTTCAAGAGGGACAAGGACTACATGGTTAAGGACGGACAGGTCATTATAGTAGATGAATTCACAGGCAGATTGATGTTCGGCAGAAGATATTCCGAGGGATTGCATCAGGCCATCGAAGCCAAGGAGAAGGTGAAGATTCAGCGAGAAAGCGTTACCTTAGCCACCATCACCTTCCAGAACTATTTCCGCCTTTATCAAAAGCTGGCGGGCATGACAGGTACCGCTCTCACTGAAGCTGAGGAGTTTCACAAGATTTATGAGCTTGAAGTGGTGGTCATACCCACAAACAAGCCCTTGATTCGCACCGAGCATCCTGACCAGATTTACAAAGATGAGGAAGCCAAGTTCAAGGCCACTGCCAGGGAAATCAAGCAGTTACATGACCAGGGAAGGCCAGTCCTTATAGGCACAACTTCCATCGAAAAATCAGAGTATTTAAGCGACCTCCTTGAGAAGAACGGCATCCCCCACCAAGTCTTAAATGCCAAGCAGCATGAAAAAGAGGCTGATATCATCGCCCAGGCAGGCCAGCCTGGCGCAGTAACTGTTGCGACCAATATGGCTGGAAGGGGTGTTGATATTATACTTGGGGGGACAGCGCCTGGCTATAAGCCCTTCGAGGACTTAAAGGAACATATTCTGAAGGAGATAAGGACCTTTGTGGAAGATGGCTTAGCATTTTTAAACAACCAGCAAGAAGATATAGGGTGGTCAGACGAATATAAACAGAGGTTAGCGGACGAAGAGAAAGGAATAGGACAAATTCAAGAGGAATTGAGCACACTGATACAAAGGTATCATCAGGAGTTTGGGCAAGAAGACGAAACGGCTGAAGAGAGGACCAAGCGGGAATCAGAGCTGAAGAAAATCGAGCAAATGGAGGAAACGTTAAGGCGAAGTGAGGAAAAGTACTTACAAGAATATGAGAAATGGGCACAAGAAGTTGAAGAAAAGTTGAAACGGAAGGCGGGGGAAGTTCAAAAACTTGGTAAAGATGCGTTATGGCAAAAAATCAAAGACACACTAAGCCGTAAAACAGAAAGAGAGTCTAAACAAATCACTCCTTTAGTTTTGAAGACCATCGTGGACGCTAGAACACAATTCAGAGAGTGGAGGGAGAGAAATAGAAAGGTTGTAGCCCTTGGCGGGCTGCACATTGTCGGTACCGAACACCACGAAGCCAGACGCATTGACAATCAGCTCCGGGGGAGGGCAGGAAGGCAGGGAGACCCCGGCAGCTCTCGTTTCTATGCTTCCCTGGAGGATGAAGTTGTTCACCGCTTCGGTGGTGACCGTGTTAAAGGAATTATGCAGTGGGCAGGGCTGGATGAAAATACTCCCATTGAGCATCCCATAGTCAATAAAGCCATAATCAATGCTCAGGTCCAGACGGAAGGCTATCATTTCGATATTCGCAAACACCTTGTGGAATATGACGATGTGGTCAACAAGCACCGCGAGGTGATTTATGCCGAGAGGAGAAAAATCCTCAGCGGCGTTGACCTTAAGTCAAATATACTATCCATGGTTCAGGATGAAATTCAAGGCCTGGTAGCCAGTCATTTCAGCAATACTAGCTACGAACCGGAAGAAGAGCAATCTGACATATCAGGCTTGCTTGATGATGTATCTACCATCTTCCCCTTGCCACCGCAGTTCAGAAGCGACGGGCTTTCAGAACTCAGTGCCCAGCAAATCGCAGAAAAGTTGAGTGATTATGCCACAGAACTCTACAATCGGCGGGAGCAGGAGATAGGTCCTAATAATATGCGAATGGCGGAGAGGCTGGTAATGCTGCGAGTTATCGATGGATTGTGGATGGAGCACCTTACAGCCATGGAGCACATGCGCCTGGGAATAGGTCTGCGGGCTGCGGGTCAGCAAGACCCGCTGGTAGTCTATAAGAGAGAGGGACACACTCTTTTCGATGCCCTTCTAGCTAGCATTCAACACGACGTCGCTCGCAGCATTTACCATGTTGGCATCGCCAAAGAAGCTCCACGAAAGAAGGAAGCGGTTATGGTGGGCAAGAAGGTGGGTCGCAATGACCCTTGCCCATGCGGCTCAGGCAAGAAATATAAGCATTGCTGCGGAAAATAATGATCAATTCCCTCTCCCTCGAAGGGGGAGGGTCAAGGTGAGGGTGGGATGCCGATTTATGAGTATAAAGCCGCAGGCAATGCTCACTGCAAGCTGTGTGGAGATAAGTTTGAGGTGAGGCAAGGGATAAATGACGAACCTCTTGGCAAATGCCCCAAATGTGGTGCTGAGGTAAAAAGGCTCGTTTCCCGCCCCTTCTTATGGCTGAAAGAATCTCTCAGCCAGGAGGAAACCTTCGATAGATATACCGAAGAAGAGGCTGACGAATTAGGGTTGGAGGGAGGCTTCGCCGAAGACGAAGTTTGGGAGTGAGGAAGGCTCAACGTGAAATGTAAGTATTGCCAAGAAAGATAGAGAATGAAGGTGAGTATCAATGTCTAGTCATATATTTCTTGTTACCCAGGATCGTTTTCCTATGTGTCTTAAATATGGAGTATACGGAGGTGTTTCGCACCCATTGGAACGGATTAAGTCGGAGGTCATAGCTGGTTTTGAGGCCATAAGACCAGGAGACCTCATCTTTTTCTACGTTAAGAATGTTGGCGTCTATGGTTTGTGGAGAGCAACAACTCGGCCATTCTTCGATAAGCGCGATGTATGGAGAGACAAGGAGCAGGATTTTCCCTATAGAGTTTGTTTTGAACCCGCCATCCGACAATTTTCCAAGCCGATCTCTTTAAGCGATGTTTTAGACCTTCGTGATAAAGGGAAATTATGGACATTTGATTTGGGAACTATTGGCAAGAAGAGCCATCACCCTATAACGACAGACGAAGGAAAGGAGCTGATCCGCCTTCTATTGAGAAATAATCCCATTTCTCAGCCAACCGATCTCATTCCAGAGCCCTACACGAGTAACGGGACTGTACTCCCATTGAGATTAGACACCGACAGAAGAGGGCAAATAAAGGTGGAAGGTTACCTAAATGCTTGGTTTATGCAGCAGTTCAGCAAAGGCAACTTGAAAGATATCATTGGTGAGTATCATGATTTTCTGAATTTCGTGCCTACCTCATTCAACACGGTCATGGATATCTTTCTTACCCATGTTATGACACTTGATTCAATCGACATTTTACATAAGTTTACCTGTATTGAGCTAAAGACAGGGTTGAGTACTGAAAAAGATTTGAACCAAATCATAAAGTATGAGAATTGGCTAGCTAGAAAGCTAGCTAACGGCGATAGTGAAATGGTTCAAAGCTTTCTTGTCGCATTCGACTTTCAAGACAAGGTATTAGAATATGTGCTGAGGAGAAAGATAATAGAGGAAAAGACGGTCAGGTTACTAACATATCGGGTCACTGAAAATCGGGATGATATCAAATTAGCTGAGGTGCAAGTCGAATAAATATTATACACATTAAAGGGAGGTATAAAGATACTCAACAGCGAACTAGCCAAAGAATTCCTTAATTGCGAATTTGAAGATTTGGAGCGAGAAGCACATCAGCGGAAATAGATTTTGAGTAGGAGGTTTGACGCCGTGCCGGACAAGACTATCGTGGAAAATTACAATTTCGACATTTCAGATGATTTTATTCATGAGCTTGCTCCGGCTATCCTTTTGAGCGAACAGAGTTCAGAGTTTACCCTTAGTCAGGGTAGATATATCTATCGGGTTAGAGGGGGGGAAAATGGATATCTATACTATAAAAGGAGGACTAGCGATAATTGGATTATGATTGCAAACTGGTGCTTTTATGGTCTTCATATTGTAATTCGTTACAGGAAGTCGTTATGGCTAAGGTCAATGTATCGAAGCTTGTTTCGCAAAATGAATTTTGTTTCCATTACCTTCTTAGATCATAGCATTGAATTGGTCGGTATAGAGAGCGAAACCCTAAGAAGCAGAAGGTTTCGCCTCAGTCCGCCTTCTGCCCTTACCAAAGTCATGAGTGAGAGATTCGGTTATACTCAAGAAGAAGTAGAAGAACTTAAAGCGAAATTGGATTTATGACTCAATCCATCAGTACGTCGAGGATGATTATTACGAGTGGCTGAAGGATAACTTCAAGTCTTTCTTCGAGCATAGCATCCCTGATTGGGAGTGGATAGGGACAAGAATTAAGATGGTCGAGGAGGAGTAAACTTATTAGAGCAATCCCACAGATTGCCACGCTTCGCTCGCAATGACACGGGGACTGTGTGGATAGGGGATAATTAAGCTAATCAACGGGAGGGATTAATGGATAGGTGGAAGACCAGGGTAACCGAGATGCTGGGCATCGAATACCCCATTATCCAGGGGTCTTTCGGCGGCTTTGGAACATCCGCATTGGGAGCGGCGGTGTCCGAGGCCGGAGCTCTGGGGATGATTACATCCAATGCCTTCCGGACTCCAGAGAAGCTGCGCGAGGACGTACATCGCCTGAAGTCAAAAACCGATAAGCCCTTTGCGGTAAACCTGACCATGAGCGTTGGCAACCTGGATGAGATGGTAGACGTGATTATCGATGAAGGAGTCCCCGTGGTAGAGACCTCTGCCTACCGGGCTGATGTTTATGGCAAGAGATTGCAGGAAGCCGGCATAAAATGGATTCACAAAGTAGCTACAATAAAACACGCGCTATCTGCCGAAGCACAGGGGGTGGATGCCGTGGTCATTATCGGATTGGAAGGAACAGGGTTTAAAAGCCCGATGCAGCTTCCAAGTTTGATAGGCATACCCTGGGCATTAAGACAGATAAAAATTCCCATTATAGTTGGAGGGGGTATTGGGGATAGCCACGGCTTCATGGCCGCTCTGGCCATGGGAGCTGAGGCAGTGTATATGGGCACAGCTTTTTTAACAACCAAGGAATGTCCTATACCTGACCGCTATAAGCAAATTCTGGTAGAAGGAAGTCCTGCCGACCCCAGGTTTAGAGACCGCATTTTAGGACCCAAGAACCCTAAAAAATATAATGAGGTAATGGAAAAGAGGGGAAGCATTCCGGATGATGAGTGGTTGATAGAATTGGAGGCAGCGATGTCCAACGAGCCAATAGAAGGGGGAGGATTAAGAATAGTTGTCGAGGGGGGCGACATCGAAGCAATACTGGACTTTGCCCCAGGCTCGCTGGCCATAGGGGTAATCGATAAAGTGATGACCGTAAAAGAGCTTATTGACAGCATCATCACGGGAGCTGAAGCCATACGGAGACGCTGGTCTATTGAGCCATGAAAAACACGGCTATCGCCAAGGTATTTCAGGATATTGCCGACCTCCTGGAGCTTAAGGGGGAGATTCCCTTTAAGGTCCGCGCCTACCAGAAGGCAGCCCGAGCCATCGAGCATCATCCCAGAGAACTAAAGATTATGATTGAGGAAGGGGAAAACTTGCGGAGTATCCCCGGCGTGGGTGAGGCAATAGCAAAGAAAGCTACCGAGCTGGTGACCACCGGAAAGCTGGGTTATTATGAGAATTTGAAGGCTGAGTTTCCCGAAGGGATAACCAATCTCCTGGCTATACCGGGCATTGGTCCTAAGACAGCTAACAGGCTTTCCAGTGAACTGGGCATAGTCTCGGTAGATGATTTAGAACAGGCAATAAATAGCGGCCGGGTGGCTAAACTCTTCCGCCTTGGCGATAAGACCGCCGACAATATCCTTCAGCAAATTCAAGCATTGCGCCGCAAAGACCAGCGCACCCCCATTGGCGAAGCTTTGCCCATTGTCGAGGAAATTCTGGACGCCCTCCGCCCTATCCCCGGCGTGAAAAATCTAACTGCTGCTGGTAGTTTGCGCCGCTTTCGGGAAACACTGGGCGATATCGACCTCATGGGCACTGCCGATAACCCCAAGGGGGTTATCGATGCTTTTGTTGCCCTGCCTCAGATAGCACAGGTGCTGGCTCAGGGGCCGACCAAGGCAAGCGCTATTTTGAGCGGGGGCCTGCAGGTTGACCTGAGGATGGTGGAACACGATTCTTTTGGCTCCCTGCTCCAGTATTTTACCGGCAGCAAACAGCATAACATTTCCTTGAGAGAAAGAGGGCGTAAGCAGGGGTTAAAGCTGAGCGAGTATGGGATAACCATCGTAGCCACAGATAAGCTGGAGAAATTCGCTGTTGAGGATGAGTTCTATCATAGACTGGGGCTTCAGTATATTCCGCCCGAACTCAGAGAAGCTCAAGGTGAGATAGAAAAGGCTGAGCAGGGAGCTGTACCGAAGCTCGTGGAGTTGTCCGACATAAAAGGGGACCTTCATATGCATACTGAATGGAGCGATGGGCATAATTCCATCGAGGAGATGGCTCTGGCTGCCAAAGATGTGGGCTATCAATATATAGCAATCACAGAACATTCTGCTGGAAGGGGCATTGCTCACGGACTTGATGTGGAGAGGTTGAGGAAGCAAGTTGCTGAGATCAAAGCTCTTAATGAGCGCTTGACCGGGATTCATGTTCTTACGGGCACAGAGGTTGATATTCGGGCGGATGGCAGCTTAGATTCGCCGCGTGAAATTCTATCTGAACTGGATATAGTGATTGCTGCCGTGCACTCTGCCATGAACCAAAGTGAGGAAAAAATGACCCAGCGGGTATTGAGCGCCATAGAAAATCCCGATGTCGATATTATTGCCCATCCTACCTGCCGCCTCATGGGAGAGCGTGAGCCTGTAGCCATAGATTTAGAAGCCATCTTCCAGGCAGCAGCCAAGAATAATAAGGTCATGGAGATTAACGCTATGCCCGACCGCCTCGACTTGAAAGATATTCATGCTTTCCGTGCCAGGGATTTGGGAGTAAAGCTCGCTATCGACACCGATGCTCATAGCATTGCTCATCTGGGCCTTATGCGCTTCGGTGTTGGTGTCGCCCGGCGGGCCTGGTGTGAGCCGCAACATATATTAAATACCTTGCCTCTAGCAGAATTGCTCGCCGTTTTAAATAAGAATAGATAGCTCAGGCCGCTGAGAATCTTCGACTTTCAATGGCTATCAAATTTCTGAGGAACGCGGTATGCTTCATTAAAACGACTTAACTTTGATGGGTCTGGAAATAGGAGGTTCTTAAGAGACTTTTCGTGAATAATACTGTGGCTCTTTTTGACTTGGATGGGACCCTGTCTTCTGGAGGCATTTGGAACGGGTTTTTCCAGTATTGTTTCAGGCATAAGAAGAGGAGAGTCTGGATATCGGCATTCTGGGGCATGCACTTGCTTCTCTGGTTATTAGCTAAGTACAAACTGTATAGTAAAGAGAAGTGCAGGATGAAGTGGATGGAAGATTTAAGCGGCCTTTTCAAGGGGGCAAGCGAGGAAGAGGTGCTGGAGGTTTTCCACTGGGTCGCCGACAATTATGTATTTGAATCACTGCACAATGATGTAATCCAGATTTTGAATGGGCACAAACAACGGGGGGATACAGTGGTGATTGTATCCGGTGCCTTCAGTGGCCTCGTGGAGATTGTGGGACAGAGATTGGGCGTGCTTAATGTAATCGGCACAAAGCTCGAGGTAATTGACGGCAAATATACTGGCAGAGTTGTTTACCCCTTGTGCTTCGGCGAAAATAAAGCTAAGTTGCTGAAAGAGTTCCTTAATCACAATGGACTGGAAATGGATAGGTCATCGAGTTTCGCTTATGCTGATAGCATCTTTGATGCCTCTTTCTTGGAACTGGTAGCTAATCCTGTGGCAACTTATCCTGACGAGGATTTGCGTCGCCTGGCTGAGCATAATCACTGGCGAATATTCCCTGATTCTATTCAGAGAGAAGGGTAGCATACTATTTTAAGATTGGCCCAGCTAGGGCATGGCAGCCTCATTTATCGCTACGGAGCGACAAATACATCCAAACGCCAGTGATGACCAGTCCCTATAGGTCCCCATATTGTGCTATTCTTTAGAGAGGTACGAAATGAGTTTCCCCAAACGAATGGTTATACAAAGCCATGCGATGACTATTACGCCACGCTATGCTGAGACCGACCAGGGTGGAGTTATCCATCACAGCGTCTATCCAGTGTGGTTTGAAATGGGGCGGACGGAGCTTTTGCGAGCTAATGGCTTGGCTTACAAAGACCTTGAAGAGACGGGGATATTCTTTGTTGTTACCGAGTTGCACATAAAGTATCACATGCCTGCCAGGTACGATGAGGACCTGCAACTGGAAACAAGTTGCTCAGGCGTAGACGCCAGCAAAATTGAGCATGTCTACCGGCTCATCCGTTGCTCCGATGGAGCAATCCTGGCTGAGGGCTCGAGCATCCTGGCCTGCATCAACGCCGAGGGCAATGCTCGAAGAATACCTAAATTTATGTATCCTGAGTGATGGCAATTGTCTAACGTGATTTAGGCAATATGTTTGGGATGCGCATCTCTAGCTAACTGCTTTTTCCCTTTAAGGATTGTCACGCCTTCGGCTCATAATGCTAAGTGTTACCACGTTGTTAATCGTATAGGCTGAGCGCTCAGCCTGCTCTAGTTCACATAGATGGGTGACACTCCAAGGTGTACATATATTTTCCTGGCACTTGTAACGGTTCCTCGTGTCATTGCGCGCACAGCGTGGCAATCTCTATCCTCACCAGCCCCACCTAGATTGCTTCGTCACTTCCGTTTCTCGCAATGACAACGCAAGCGGACAATGTGTCACTGAGGTAGTGAACGAGGACACAGTCTTGAGTCTTTGGGTCGGCGGAGCTATAATATGAAGATGATTTTCAGGAATAATTGTGGAGGTGGCTGGAGTGTCTGCTCGAGATACTCAGGCGATTCAACGGCTGAGAAGTGCTATTGCTGAAGACAAGAATTGGTATGTGGCCCTGCTTGAAGCCGTTCGGCTCTGGACTAGTCCTGAGGAGGACTATGACGGGCGACATTATCACTATCTTATTGACAACGAAGCTTTCGATTGGCTAGTTCTGGCGGAGAGGTTATGCGAAGAACTCGATGGACTTATTCCAGAAAGGGAGCGAACCGACCTTCTCTTCTTCGATATAGCACCAATAGAGTTATCTAAAGACGAATTCAAGAACATAATTGGTGCTTCTAAGTACCAGGCCCACCTCAACTATCTCTATGGTATTCTTGTGGAAAAATTTCTCGTTTTGGCTGTAACTGATGAGATACGAAAGAAAAGGAGCGCCTTGGGCTTGAACAGTGACAACGGAATAGTTGACGAAGCTCACCAAAGCATTTATGGCCTCACTCAGAAGGAATTATTAAAGCAATTCAGAAAAGAGAGACATTATCCTCAGCTCAGGACTATAGGCTTAGGCGAGTTTAATGAATTTACCTATTGGCTATTTAAGTACCGCACAAGAAATTGTGATAAATCTCGTGTTGCCAGTGATACCAAGAAAGCCTTACTAAAGCTGCACGAGCTATTAAAGCTAAAAGCTGGGTCGCTTCGCCTTTCACATTCAGAAAGTCGATAGCTGTTAGCTATCACCCGACGAAGAACTGAGTTGAGATAATTCTTGGTGTAACCTCTTCAACTTATCTTCAAGCATAGCCAGCTTCTGTTTCTCTTTATCAATAACCTGGGACGGCGCTTTGCTTAAAAAGGCGTTATCTCTTAGCCTGGCATCAAGCTGAGCAATTCTTGCCTTGGTTTCCTCGCTTTCCTTTAGGAGTCGTTGTTCCTCAGCCAGCCGGTCCATCATCCCCACCAAAGGCAAAACTACTTCAGCCTCCTTCAACACCAAAACGAGAACTTTGTCTTTATCGGGTTCTCTCTCCTGACGCCCGAGCATTTTTAAGGGCCGAACTTTAGCCAGTATCTCCATTATATTCGCTTGTGTGCTGAGACTGGAAAGAAGCTCATCAGTATAAACTTGAGCTTCAATCCATTTGTGAGGCTTTACCTTATATTGCGCCCGAACGTTACGGATGGAGCGAATAATCTCTGTTACGGAGTCCATCACTCGCTCTGCTTCCGGAGCAATGGCTTTATCGTCAGCGAGGGGATAAGGAGCTACCACTATGGAAGCTGACATTTGGTCCTCATCAGGTAGACGCTGCTTCAGGCTTTGCCAGAGCTCCTCGGTAATGAAAGGCATGAAAGGATGCAAAAGACGCAATGATTTTTCCAGCGTATTGACAAGGAAGGGCAAAGGCGAAGCTTCACCAAAACCCTCTCCAGCCAAGGAGAGGGTAGGGTTAGGACGAAGGCGTATTTTGGCAATTTCAATATACCAATCACATAACTTCGACCACACAAAATCGTAAATCTGCTGCTCCGCTTCACCAAATTGGAACTCTTCCATCAGCCCGGTGATATTTTGGATAAGCTGGTTGAGCTGGCTATGTATCCAGCGATCCTCAGTTCGCTGAGGCTGTGCTGCTACTAATCGGGCTTGATTAGCCTTGCCTCCTAACGCCTCAGCATCCAGGCTCCGAAGGATAAATCTAGTGGCATTCCACAATTTATTGACAAAATTGCGGCTGGATTCCAATTTACTTTTGCCCAGATTTATATCATTCCCTGGTGAAGTCCCGGTAGTTAGAGCAAATCGGAGAGCATCGACACCATACTTGCTTATAGCTTCGGCAGGGTTTATAACATTCCCCCGCAATTTGCTCATTTTCTCTCCGCTTTCATCCCGAATTAAGCCATGGAGATAAACAGTGTGGAAAGGTATCTCGCCAGTATCCTCTAGCCCCATCATAATCATCCTGGCGACCCAGAAGAAGAGGATGTCATAGCCAGTCTCCATTACCGAGCCGGGATAGAAATAGCGCAGGTCATCGGTGTCCTCCGGCCAGCCCAGCGTAGAATGTGTCCATAGCGCTGAGCTGAACCAGGTGTCAAGGACATCAGGGTCTTGGATGATTCTCTTTGAACCACAATGAGCACAAGCTGAAGGTTCATCTATCGATACCGTCAACTTATCACAGTCCTGACAATACCATACTGGGATGCGATGTCCCCACCACAGCTGTCGGCTGATGCACCAATCCCTGATATTTTCCATCCAGTCAAAATATATCTTGGTGAAGCGTTCAGGAATTATAGTGATTTTGCCAGCTTCAACCGCCTCGATAGCTGCTTTAGCCAGGGGCTGTGTTTGGACAAACCACTGCAGGCTGACTTTGGGTTCAATCATTGTTTGGCACCGGCCACAATGCCCGACCGAATGAAAGTAGGGCTCGATTTTCTCCAGAAGCTTTCTGTCTTTCAGGTCAGCTACTATCTTATCTCGACAGGCAAACCTTTCCAGTCCTTGGTATGGCCCAGCGTTCTCGTTCATGCTAGCGTCGGGATTCATGATATTTACCAGGGGCAGATTATGTCGCTGGGCTACTTCAAAGTCCGTGGGATCATGGGCTGGAGTTATCTTCAATGCTCCGGTGCCGAAAGAAGTATCCACAGCATCGTCAGCGATCACGGGGATTTTCCTGTCTATAATGGGGAGGGTTACACTCCTACCTACGATATTTCTGTAGCGCTCATCTTCGGGGTTCACTGCTACGGCCGTGTCGCCAAGGAAAGTCTCAGGACGGGTAGTAGCTACGGTGACGAAGCCCTCGTCTTCGGTTAGAGGATAGCGGACATAGTAAAGGTGTCCGACGATGTCTTTATGTTCCACCTCGAGGTCGGAGAGGGCAGTCTGGCAGCGGGGACACCAGTTTATCATTCGCTCTCCACGATAAATTAACCCCCTGTTGTACAAACGGACAAAAGCGGTACGGACTGCCTTACTTGGGCCTTCATCCAGGGTGAAGCGCTCCCTTGTCCAATCACAGGAAGCTCCCAGTAGCTGGTGTTGACGCCTGATATCCTTCCGGCTCTTATCAGCCCATTCCCAGGTCAACTTTGTGAATTTTCCTCTGCCAATCTCATCCTTAGTCTGCCCTTGTTTAGCTAGTTGTTGCTCCACGACCACTTGCGTGGCGATGCCAGCGTGGTCGGTTCCCGGTAGCCATAAGGTGGGATTCCCCCTCATCCTGTGCCACCTGACCATAATGTCCTCTAGTGTAGCGGTCAGGGCATGCCCCAGATGGAGCTCACCAGTGACATTAGGAGGGGGCATGATAATGACGAAGGGCTTTTTGTCAGGGTCTATATTAGGAGTAAAATAGCCTTGCTTGAACCAGAAATCATACCACTTTTTTTCTATCTTGCCTGACTCGTAGGCTTTAGGTATTTGGGACATTTGCAATGACTCTCCTTGCTAAGGTTTTGGGATTCCCAAGTCCTGGCAAATCTTCATTGCCAGAAAGTCGTTAATTTCCCGATGGCGAGGCACGCTAGAGGTTCTGTTATTGGCTGGGTTATAGAATACACTGTGCTTGCCACCCTCTCGGAATAATTGGCAACCCTGGCCGTAAAGGTGCCGCAGCAAATCCCTTCGTTTCATTCAATAGACTCATACTTCTATTATGATGGGCTCCTTGGTGACGACAGTATTTGCTTGGCTTTGTGTTGCTAGATCTTTATTGGCTTGGATGATCAAGCATAGAGCTTCCTTAAGGTTTTCCCGCACCTCTTTCAAAGTTTTTCCCTGTGTGTTTACGCCCGGAAGCTCCTCTACATAACCGATATACCAGTTCCCCCTCTTCTCAATAACGCTGGTGAACTCTCGTTGCATTTCCTCTCCTAATATGTTTGCTATCTTGGTGGTTCAAGAATATATCTACGCCCTGACTTTGACTCGACTATCCGAAGGATAACTCTATCTCCCGCTTTAAGTCCAGGATGATTTTGTTTGAGCCATTCGAGCCATTCAATCACGCCTTTGGGCCCAAATTCAGCATATTTGGGATTGTAACTAACTTTGATGTTGCCTATGTCCGTTGCAAATTCAATGGTTCCCTTGCGGTTTGGAAACAAATGTTTTTCCTTTTTGTTGAAGCCGATACGCTTCTCTTTTCTGAGTGAGCAATACACAATGGTTCCAGTCAAGAGCCCCACCACCCTGTCCAAAATCTTGTCAGCCACCTCTCGCTTAGCTAGGAGAGGCAAGCTATCAACTTTACCTTCGCGGTCAATTATGGTCACTCGATTTGTGTCAGCGCCAAACCCACTATCACTGGCTGTAATATCATTGGCCACGATGAAGTCGAGCCCCTTTTGCTGGAGCTTCTGCTTAGCATTTTCCACCAGGTTGCCGCTCTCAGCGGCAAAGCCTACTTTGATGAAATTTCCCTTGACGCTGCCTAGGATGTCCAGGGTGCATCCTAATTCTAATATTAATCTCGACTCTCCCTTCTTAATCTTGTCTTTAGCAGCAACTATCGGGCAATAGTCGGCTACGGCGGCTGCCATGACCAGAGCATCAACTTGGGGGGCTATGTTCTCTACTGCTTGATGCATCTCCCGGGCCGTGCCGACTTTGATTACGTCAACGCCTACAGGCTCAGTTAGCGAGATAGGTGCTGTGATGAGTGATACCTTAGCCCCCCGATCACGCGCTGCCTCAGCCAGAGCATAGCCCATCTTCCCTGATGAGCGGTTGCTGATGTAGCGAACCGGGTCGATGGGCTCCTGAGTTCCGCCTGCGGTAACCACAATATGTTTGCCGGCCAGGTCGCCGCTTCTGCCTAGTACCTGGCGGACGATGCCAATAATATCATTGATATCGGCGAGGCGCCCCAGACCTTCTTTACCCGAGGCTAGCCAGCCTGTGGCTGGACCAATAATCACGAAGTTGCGAGCTTTAAGTTTGGACAGATTATCCTGGGTAACTGGATTATCATACATATTGGTTTCCATAGCCGGTGCTATGACTACCGGTGCCCTGGTAGCCAGCACCGTGCAGCATAGCATGTCGTCGGCAATGCCAGCAGCCAGCTTGGCAATAATATTAGCTGTAGCAGGGGCGATAACCACTATATCAGCGGCTTCTGCCAGGGAGACATGCTCAATACTGAACTCCGAGGCTAAATCAAACATTTTAGTAACCACCGGCCTGCCTGTAACAGCTCGGAAGGTAATGGGTGATATGAACTGGATGGCTTCTTCAGTCATAATTACATTAACCTTTGCCCCGGCCTGAGTTAACTGGCTGGCAATCTCTGCTGCTTTGTAGGCAGCGATACCTCCTGTTATTCCTAAAACTATGTTTTTGTTGCTAAGCATTATTGTTCCTTATTCATTTCGTAAATGAGGCGCAATCCAATTAGGGTTAAATCGGGATTTATTATGTCTATAGTGGCTACCTCCTGGGCAAGAGGGTAAGCTTGGCCGCCAGTAGCTATCACCCTTGCCTTGCCCCCCAATTGCTCCTCAATTCTCCGAATCATGCCTTCAATAAGATCAATATAACCAAATATTATAACTGATTGCATAGCCGAGATAGTATTTCTGCCGATGACTTGCTTGGGGCGGGTTAGTTCTATTCGAGGTAGCATGGCAGTGCGTGTGAATAATGCTTCACTAGATATGCCAATGCCCGGAGCGATGGCACCACCGAGATAATCGCCTTCCTTTGAAACAACGTCGAAGGTGGTGGCAGTGCCAAGGTCAATAATTATCACTGGTTTTCCATAGAGGTTCTGGGCAGCTACGGCATTGACCACGCGGTCAGGGCCAACCTCTCGAGGATTATCTAGGCGGATACGCATCCCTGTCTTAACACCAGCTTCTACTACCAAAGGTTTGGCATTTAGATATTTCCGACACAGTTCTTCAAATGTATACAGCAGGGGTGGCACAACACCGCATACTGTTACTCCGGTAACCTTTGAAGGTGAGAAATTCTGCCTCTCCATAAGGTTGAGCAATACCCCACCGTACTCGTCTGAAGTGCGATGAATTCCAGTAGCTAAATTCCAAGTAGCTTTTAGCTTATCACCATCAAATATACCCAGCTTAATGCTGGTGTTCCCGATATCAATTGCTAATAACATAGCCAGCTAACCAAAATAAGCTTTGAGTTCTTGACACACTGACTCAGGAAACCTAAAGATGAGTTTTGTGTCACCTAGGAGAGTGAGGTTGCCAGCGTCGGAGATACCCAGCGGTGGCGCTGTCACTCTTGGTATAATTCTGGCTTGAGTCCAGAACGTGCCCTCTTCGAGGATACCTGAATAAAGACACAAGTTAAAGCTATAAAAATTCTGGTCATCCATGTATTTGAACACCTTCGTCAATCCGCGGGAGAAAGCATCTATGTCGTTCGAGGAAAGTGAAATAATGGCGTCCCCGTCCTGAAATATAGCCATGACATCCAAGTGTAAGGATCTAGGGACAAAACTAGTTAGCCAAACAGTATTGCCGATAGAAGCGATGTATCTTTCCTGAAGTCTTCTCTCTTCGGCGATGAAATCTCTCCAGTAGTTTGCACCAGTTCCGTTTCGGTATTCTTGTGACGCCTCTATTAGCCTTTGATGGTAAGCCAAGGGGGAATAGCTGGCAAGGACTTGAAGATGCGGGTGAATCTGGCTGCTGTTAGCAGGTGGCATATAATTCCACATAATCCAACAGTACTTTGCTTCAGGGTCATATTCATGTAATTTCTTGAAATAGCTCTGACTTGCTAGGAAGGCATCGTATAGCATCTTCGGAGTAAACTGATTCAGGCCGACGAAATGCTCAGCGCCAAGCGTGGTTATGGTGCTATAAGGCATATAAGGCATAGGATTCGGGAAAACGGTAGCTTCGCCAACTTTGATTCTGCCCTCCGGGCAGATAGCTGGTATGAATTTTGGAGTCACTTTGCCGATCGCCTCCGGGCAAAAGGGACATCCCATTTCCAGAGATTTGGCGATTATCTGAGAAAGGTCCGGTTTTTCTCGCTGCCTGGCCCGCCATTCAACTAGGACTCCCGTGTCCATGGTCAGTGGATCGTACCTGAATTCGATGGGGAGGCTTTTCTCGGCGAACTTATTCATGGGGTCGAGAAAACTAGATGCCCTCATCTCCTTTCTAAATTCTATAGCCATAGCTGTTTCACCTTCATCCTCTCAGCATGTGAGCTGAGTATAGCACTACTATCTAATCCCTGCTACTACTGAGCCTTGGGCTAAAAGTACGGACATTAGCTGTAGGCATAGTTTTCGCCGCCATCCCTTTGTAAGTCTTGCAACTTACTGACCATCGCCTGCCAATGTGTACCCTGCCAGTAGATACGATGACAGGCGGGACACTCTGTATATTGAGTTTGAGTTTCAAAAACGTGAGGGGGAACCAAGCCTTGCACCTCTTCTTTACCTCGAGGTATTAGTGCTTGATTACATTCAAGGCAAAGCGAGAAAGGTTTGAAATGATAATTTAAATTCAAAGCTTTTACCACTTTCTGTATTTGGATTCTGGGGTCATCCTGTTTAATGAGTACGGCTTTGAGTTTGCCATTTGTGACTAGGCGTCTTTTCACGAATTGAGTATCCTTAGTCAAAACCACCCGGCCATCGCTAAGAGCGGTCCTAATCATTGTGGCATCGTTTTTCTGCTTAAACAGCAGAGTATCATAGCCAATCAGCCTTAACCATCGGGCTAGCTTACCAACGTTATTATCTGCAATGAATTTAATTTCCATAGCTCCTGCATGGGACAAGGATGATGTAATAGCTGCTAACCGACTTAAAGCCACCTTCGGTGGCGTAGGTAAAAGAAGATGCCAGCGCCAATAGCTGCCATAACTAAGAGCAGAATACCGAAGACTAATAAGCTGCCAGAACCCATCTCACCAACCCCACCAGGCAATCGGATGTTCATACCATAAACCCCAGCCAGAAAGGTGCACGGTGCCAGAATTGCCATGACAATAGTTAACACCCGCATTATCTCTTGAATTCGATGTGAGGTTAACCAGTTGCTAGTCTCAGCAAGCCCATCAACGACCTCTTTACAGTCTTCAAGCCCATCCCAGATTTTGCGGACGTGGTCAGCAATGTCACCAAAATAAACCTCTTGCTCTTCCTTTAAGAAGGGATATTCTTCATTCTCCAGTGTCTCAATTACAGCGATCTGGGGATGAATGACGCGGCGGAAGGAAATAAGGTCACGCCGAATCAGGAAAATCTGGTGGACAGTCTCCGGAACTGTTTTAGTAAAGATAACATCCTCTACATCATCAGCGTTTTGGGTAATCTTATTGAGTATGGGGAAGCAGTAGGTGACCAGTCTATCAAGGATGTGATAGAGAAGAAATCCTGAGCTTCGCCCAAAGTAAGTCTCGCGACTCTCCTCGTGGATCTCGCATTCGTGAAAAAATTTAGCCAGCGGCTTTAGGTTAGCAGAACAATGAACGGTCACAACATAATTCTCGCCAATGAATATATCCACCTCGCTGGGCCTCGTTATACGATTTTGTTTATCAAATACCGGAAAATGCAGGACTATAAATAAGTAATCGTCGTACTCATCAATTTTGGGGCGTTGTATGCGGCTGAGGATATCATCCAGATCCAGAGGATGGAAATTAAAACGCTGCTCCAGAAATTCCACCTCTTTAGAGCCAGGATTTTCGATATAGAACCACGTCAGCTTGCCTTGCGTAATTGATTGAATATGCTCTTCTTCTTGCCTGACCGATGACATATTACTCCCACAATAACAATTTCGTTTATTTTAGCACTAATTCCATGATTAAAGTAGCTGTTACCACTTAATATCTTAAACCGGTCATATCGGATGTGCGTGATTCGGATTATTGACAGAAAGGAGATTTTCCTATATCTTTTAGCTGCAAATTTGTCTTTAAGGAGGTTATGGAATGCCGGTCAATATGATTGTCTGTTGCAAGCAAGTGCCTGATCCTGAAGCGCCACCGACGGTGTTTAAGGTGGTAAACAACAAAATGACCTTGCCACCAGACGTAAAACCTGTAATCGGACAGTATGAAGAGTTCGCTCTGGAAGCTGCCCTTAAAATCAAGGATATGGTGGGGGGCAAAATTACTGCGCTTAGCTTAGGTAATAAATTCGTTCGGGATGTTATTAAGAAAGCGTTAGCTGTAGGGGGTGATGAACTCATCCTTCTGGAAGATGAGGCTTTTGAGGATGGTGATAGCTGGTCAACTGCCAATGCCCTGGCTATGGCAATAAAGAAAATAGGGGAATATGACATCATTTTCTGCGGCAGGCAATCATCCGATTGGGATGCCGGGCAAGTGGGTCTGGGCATTGCTGAGATTCTGGGAATCCCTGCCGTGAATTTGGCTCGGAAGGTAGAGGTCACCGATGGAACAGCGAAGGTTGAGCAAGTTATTCCTGATGGCTATCGGGCCGTTGAAGTGGCGCTTCCTGCTCTAATTGCGGTAACCAGCGAGTTAGGAGCGCTTCGCTATGCCGCCTTGAAAGGAATCATGGCAGCAGCTAAAAAGCAACCCGTCATTTGGAAACCAGCCGATATTGGGCTCGAGCCCTCACAAGTTGGCGCTGCTGGAAGGCGTACTAAGTTAGATAAACTCTTCCAGCCGGTCAAGGAAGCCAAATGTGAAGTAATTGAAGGAGAGACCCAGGCAGAGGCTTGCGCTAATCTAGCCGTAAGGCTCAGGGAAGCCAAATTGCTTTAAATTTAAGGAGGAAATAATGGCTGAATATAAAGGTATATTAGTTTGTGGTGAGCTGGCAGATGGGAAGTTAGCCTCCATTACCACCGAGTTGCTAGGATGTGGCAGGAGGCTTGCTGATGACCTGAAGGAAGACTTATCCTGCCTGCTGGCAAGCGATGCAGTTGGCGAAGCTTCTAAAGAGGCAATTGCCTTCGGAGCAGACAAAGTTTACGCTGTGGAACACCCTTCTCTGAAAGAATATCAAGCAGATGCCTATATACAAGTCGCGGAAAAAGTAGTCAAAGATATTTCGCCACGGGCGATACTTATAGGGCAAACATCTATGGGTAGAGACCTAGGTCCCCGCCTTGCCTTCAGGCTAGGCACCAGCCTGTCAACAGATTGTCTCGACTTAAGCATAGACCCAGGGACAAAGTTGCTAGTGCAAACGCGGCCTGTCTATGGCGGCAATGCTCAAGCTATATTTACGAGCGAACTCATGCCTCAGGTGGTTACTGTTAGGTCCAAGGCGATGTCACCATTGGAGCGCGATACTTCAAGGAAAGGTGAGGTCATACCTACTAAGGTTGCCATAGATACGTCGAAAGTAAGGACAAAGATATTAGAAACTGTTAAGGAAGAGGCGGTGGGCGTTAAGCTTGAGGATGCCCCTGTGATAGTCTGTGGGGGCAGGGGATTGGGTGGTCCCGAGCCCTTCCAGACTACACTGAAGGAGCTAGCTGATTTGCTGCATGGTACGGTAGGCGCCTCGCGTCCCCCTGCTGATAATGGTTGGGTGCCAGAGTCCCTGCATATCGGCCTTACTGGAAAAATTGTTGCCCCTGATATCTACTTCGCTATAGCCGTTTCAGGCGCTAGCCAACACGTAGCTGGATGTTCAGGTTCCAAGCACATCATAGCCATCAATAAAGACCCTGAGGCGAACATATTCAGGGAGGCGGAATTTGGAGTGGTTGGCAAATATGAAGAAGTGGTCCCCGCCTTGACTAGCAAGCTAAAGGAGTTATTAGCTGGCTAAAATAATATACTAAGGCAGCCAAGAACTTGAAAGGCCCGCTTTGTAGTACAAAGCGGGCCTTTCATTCAAAGTTCAAACTTAAGCTTCCAGGCGATCTCAGCCACCCTTGCTTGTCTTCTTCTCCTCGATGACCTTTTGAGTGAGATGAGTTGGCACCTCTTCATAATGGTCAAATTCCATCATAAAGTCACCACGCCCTTGCGTCATTGACCTTAAATCTATGGCGTATCGAACCAGCTCTGCGTAAGGTGCCTGGGCCTGGATGACATTACTACCATCCCTAGGACTCATCCCAAGCACACGTCCCCTCTTGGTATTGAGATGGCTAGTAATATCCCCGGTACTCGTCTCAGGCACGGTTATAGTAAGATTCATTATGGGCTCAAGCAACACCGGCTGTCCTTGAGATAATCCCTATTTTAAGGCCTGTGCTGCAGCAATCTTAAAAGCAATGTCTGAGGAATCTACTGAATGGAAGCTGCCATCATAAAGGGTCACTTTCACGTCCACTACAGGATAACCAGCTAAAACTCCCTCCTGTTTT
>DAOUMB010000011.1:0-23915 GCA_034414335.1 Dehalococcoidia bacterium | reverse complement strand
AAGGTATCCCTATCGCAAGCAGTTGTCTGACTTCGTCACCAAGATACACGATATCCCCACCTTGGAGCAGTTCGGCAGCGAGTTGATATCCCTGCTTGCCCAATCCATTGACTGTCGGAGGGCTTGTCTGCTTTTGCCCCAAGCTGGAAATGAAGGTTTTAGTGCCCGCTTTACCTATCCTCCTGTGGAAGATAATCCTATGAATAAATTCAAACTAAGGCAGGATAGCCCTATTGTGACTTGGTTGAAGCAAGAAAATACCATACTACCGGAAAGAAATCTCAGCATCTTTCCTGAATTCCAATCTATATGGCAGGAGGAAAGGGAGGAGATTCGATCAACAGACGTGGCGATATTTGTTCCTTTAACGAACAGAGGTGAGCTTGTAGCTGTGTTGGCAGTAGGTGAGAGGAGAGATGGAAAGCTCTTTGCCGTTGAGGATATTGATTTATTGGAGTCTATCTCCGCCAAGGTGGCAGCGAGCATGGAGAAGGAATATTTCCATGAACAATTGCGAGAGCAGGATAAGGAGATAACCCTGATTAATCGGTTGACCACAATCATAACTTCCAACGTGAGCATTCAGGAGATATTCGCAGGTTTCGCTGAGGAATTAAAAAAGGTTGTCAATGTTGATTGGGCAACAATTGCTTTAATTGATGGAAACGAGCTCTATTTCTCAGCTCTATCTAGCACCGTAGGTTCTGCCTGGCGGAGGGAAGAGAGGATACCGCTTAAAGGTACAGCCACGGAGTGGGTATGCCGGGAGAAGAAGAGCTTATATGAAGCTGATCTAGCGCGATACCGAAGATTCTGGACCGGAGAGTATCACTTAAAGCAAGGAGTTCGCTCTATTGTTTACCTGCCCTTGATTATTAAAGACCGGGATATCGGCAGCCTGATTTTGGCCAGTCGCCGCCCCAATGCCTACAATCCCAGGCAAATAAGGCTCCTGGAGCAGGTAGCCTTGCAGATTGCTACTCCAATTGAGAATGCCCAACTTTATGCCCGGGCTGAGCAGAGGTCTCGTATTGATGAGCTTACCGGGCTATTTAATCGGCGTCATTTTGAAGAACGGCTCAAAGAGGAGATTGCCCGACATTCTCGCTATGGCGATGTGTTTTCTATATTCCTGCTCGACCTGGATAACTTCAAGACCTATAACGATATATATGGGCATCCTTCTGGCGACAATCTTATGAGCCAGATAGGGAGAATCATCAAAAGCTCTGTCAGGGATGCCGACCAGGCTTTCCGCTATGGCGGCGATGAATTTGTTGTCATTTTGCCCCAGACAGCTATGGAGAATGCTCGTGTTGTAGCTGAACGACTTCGGGAGCAGCTTGCCAATGATATGGCGGAGAAGGAGGTTGCAGTGACCTGTAGTATTGGTTTGGCTAGCTATCCTTCAGACGGAGTAATATCTGGAGAGCTTGTTACCGTGGCTGATACCGCTCTTTATTATGCCAAGCGGACGGGAGGCAACCGGGTCTATCTCTCCTCCAAGATTTTGTCCGAGCCGTTGGATGAGGCGGGGGTCTACGCCAGGCGTAATGGTTTGAGCGCTGTTTATGCCCTAGTGTCGACGGTGGAGGCCAGAGATCACTATACCTATGGTCACTCCAGGAAAGTTAACACTTACGCTGTAGCTTTAGCTGAATCGATTGGGCTATCGCCTGATGATGTATCTAAGGTGAGTACTGCTGCCTTGCTTCACGACATTGGCAAAATTGGCGTTCCCGATAAGATACTTAACAAAAAGGGGAAGCTTAGTGAAGAAGATTGGGAGGCGATTAGATCTCATCCTAGGTTAGGGGCAAACATCGTTGGTAATATACCCAACCTGGTTCCCTGTGTAAGTAGCATTTTATATCACAATGAAAGGTGGGATGGTGGTGGTTATCCTGAAGGGCTCAAAGGCGAGGAGATTCCCGTAGAAGCCCGCATTCTTGCCATAGCTGATACGTTTGCGGCCATGACTTCTGCCCGTCCTTATCGCCCTGCCCTGCATACCGAGGATGTGATAAAAGAGATCAGGCAATGTGCCGGGTCGCAGTTTGACCCTCAGTTGGTAGAGGTATTTATAGGCATTATCTAGGCTGGGATTCCCGAAGGAGCGGGAGTGGGCCAAAATCCATCTGGTGAAACACCAAGCTCAGAGCCAAATACAACTTAGGGCACACTCGTAGCCCTGCCAATCAAAGTCCGCGCGAGGACAAAACCTCGCTCTACATTACTAGATACCCTCAGGGTCCTGAGCAAGCTGTCGAGCAATTGCGAAGTCTGGAGATTCACACCGGTTAATCAAGGCGGCATCCCCTCTTCCCAGGTCTCTAGGCACAAAGTGGGCTGAGCTTGACGAGCATATCGTAGCAATCATCTGGTCTCTAAGGGAACTGGCAAGAGAAGCAAGGAAGGAGTCAGGTTTCAATCCTCGCTCCAGTCAAGCTTTTCTAACATGTCGGCCCAAGGTGATTGAGGGAGTCTATGATGCTAGTTCTTTACCAGAACGCATATGTTGCGCGAGAAGTTCCTTATGGGGAAGTGATAGGACTTCTCTGGGGACATTTTGATGATTTTCAAGCCGGCTTTGCATAGGAGCCTTCTTAGCTCACCATAGGAGAAGAGGTGATAGTAGCGGTAAACTGTTTCTCCTTTCAGCCTCCAGGGCACTTGTTGCTCTTTGGACCTTAGCCAGAACCTTGGTTGCTCATGGTTCCATACGGTTAAGAAGGCTTCGCCCTCAGGTTTTAATACCCGTTTTAATTCTATGAACGCCTTCTCTCTCTTCTCTCTGCCTTTGATATGGTGGTAAGTGGCCACTGATATTGCCCAATCGAAAGTATTGTTGGGGAAGGGCAGGAACAAGGCATCAGCGGTTATTAAGTTGACATAAAACTTAAACTTGGCAGAATATCTCAGAGCTTGCTTGAGCATCCCTGGGGAAGAATCTACTCCCCAGAGTTCGAAGCTTTGCGTGAAGGGCAAGAAGTCTGGTCCATGAGCACAACCCACATTTAGAAGCTTTCCGCTCTGCCATCTTATCGCCAGCTCCTCTAGCTCTTCTTTTAACAAAGGCCAATGCCTTACCCGATACCAGCTTTCAGCTATTTGGTTGAAGACTTCTCTGTTTGTGACCACAGATTCACTCTGCTAAACTGTAGCATATTAGTATGATATGGTGCAGTATGGCTGCCCGGAGGAGTGTAAATTTCGCTTATCATTAAGGTTATCCGCGGTGGGGAAGAGGAGAACACAGCAAGAAGATGCAAATTAAGTTGAAGAAGGCGTCTCGAACTATTTCCGGAGTGACGCCCGTGGCAGTTATGGCTAAGCCATTTCCCTGCCCGGCCAGATGCGTTTATTGCCCCAGCTCTCCTGAGGCCCCAAAGAGCTATACCGTGGAGTCTCCAGCAGTTCTCCGCGCTCGAAGTTGTGGCTTTGATGCTAAAAAACAGGTGGAAACCAGGCTCGGGACACTGGCTGATATGGGGCATAGCGAAGACAAAGTGGAGCTTATCATCATGGGGGGCACCTTTCTGGCTTATCCCCGTGACTATCAATATCAGTTTGTCAAGGATTGTTATGATGCCCTGAATGGCCTTACCTCTGCCAGTTTAGAGGAAGCCAGGGAATTGAATGAAAACGCTAAGCATCGCTGTGTGGGATTATGTATTGAAACCAGACCTGACTTTTGTGGGGACGAGGAGATAAGGTGCATGCTTGATTTTGGCACCACCAGGGTGGAGCTTGGAGTGCAGACCTTGGATGATGAGGTTCACCGCCTGACAAAGAGGGGACATGGAGTAGCTGAGGTTGTCTCCGCCACGAGACTATTAAGAGATTATGGCTTCAAGGTTTACTATCACTGGATGCCCGGTTTACCAGGGTCAACCCCTGAGCGCGATCTAGAGCTATCACAGAGATTGTTTGAGGATGCTTGTTTTCGACCTGATGGGCTCAAGCTTTATCCCACGCTGGTAGTCAGGGGAAGTGAGCTGGAGAGTTGGTATCGGGATCATCGCTACCAGCCTTATGCTGATGATAAGATGATAGATTTGCTTATGGCGATTAAAGCTCTAATTCCCAAATATGTCAGGATTCCCAGGTTGATGCGGGATATCCCCAGCAGGTTTATCATTGCCGGCAATAAGGACTTAGCACTGAGAGGGACTATCAAGAAGAAAATGGGGCAAGCCGGCCTTCGATGTAGCTGTATTCGCTGTCGGGAATATGGGCACCGCCTGAGGGATGGCTGGGTGATTGGTGAGCCCAGGCTAGCCAGACTGGATTATGAAACTCAGGGAGGACAGGAGGTCTTCCTTTCCTACGAGGATGAAAATGAGACCTTATTTGGCTTGCTGAGGCTGAGAATAAATAACAAGCCCTCGCCTGAGCTCTCCTCCTTTGAAAGAGAGAAAAAAGCAATGGTTAGAGAGCTACACATTTTTGGTGCTGAAGTACCCCTGGGAGAAAGACTAGCGCAAGCTCCTCAACATCAAGGTCTCGGGGAAAAGTTGCTTCGAGAGGCAGAGAGAATCGCCAGGGAGGAATTTAAGGCTGATAGATTATCTGTGCTTAGCGGTGTCGGTGCCAGGGAATATTATCGCTCACTTGGCTACAGACTGGAAGGTGCTTATATGGTCAAAGAGCTTCGCTCTTGAATAACATGGTTGGCAGTAAATTAAGCTTAAAGGTATTGACAGCGAGCGTCTGTAACTGTATTCTTAAGTATAAAGCTAAAGGAGTACAAAGGAGGGACAAGGGATGGAAAGAACATGGAAGCCGACGACCGCAGGGATTCTGAATATTGTTGCAGGAGTCATGGGGGTGTTGCTCGGCATAGGCGTTGCAGTTTTGGTGCAAGTAGTGACATTGGTGGCGGGTGCATATATTCCGGGATTACCTAGTGGTCCTGTGTTTGCTCTTATCGGCGTGCCCCTGATCATACTAGGTATAGTGGCCATAGTAGGTGGTATTTTTTCCCTGAGGAGAAGAATTTGGGGTCTGGCATATGCTGGAGGCATTTGCGCACTTCTGCTCACCTTTATTTTGGGTATACTATCTATCACATTTGTGTCACTGGGCAAGGGCGAGTTCGAATAGATTCCCTGCCTCTTTAGCAGCATTATCATCTTATTATCGGGAACAGGAAGGAGGGACAAGAGGTGGAAAGAACGTGGAAGCCGACGACTGCAGGGATTTTGACTATTATTGCAGGAGCCCTAGGATTACTGATTGGCATAGGGCTTGTAGTTGGACTTGGGCTGGTGGGAACGATGGTAGGCATGATGCCGGGATTCCCTGGCGGGTTGCTTGCCCTTATAGGCGTTCCCGGGATTATACTGGGCATAGTAGCCATAGTGGGGGGCATTTATGCCCTGAGAAGAAGACTATGGGGCTTGGCACTTGCTGGAGCCATTTGCGCACTTCTTTTTACGCTACCTTTCCTTGGCTGGATTTTGGCGATATTAGCCATCATATTTGTTTCATTGGGTAAGAGCGAGTTCGAATAGATTCCCTGGCTCTTTGGCAGTGCTATCATCTTATTATCGGAAACAGAAAGGAGGGACAAGAGATGGAAAGAACGTGGAAGCCGACAGTCGCTGGTATACTAGCCATCGTTGCGGGGGCCATTCAGGTGATCTTGGGCATAGTAATTGCTGTAGTCGGTGGCATTGGAGGCGCATTCTTTGGGATGGGCTGGTTGAGTGCCATTGGTGTTCCGCTAATTGTATTGGGGATAGTTGCTATAGTGGGCGGTATCTATGCATTAAGAAGAAAGATTTGGGGATTGGCGCTTGCTGGGTCTATCTGTGCACTTATTGGTCCTTGGATTCTCGGGATACCCGCGATTATATTTGTCGGTTTGGGGAAGGGCGAGTTCGCATAAACTTTCTGGACCAGGGATATTTAGCAAGATCATCCTGTCTGTAGTTCGACCTGTCGAGCTTAGCGAAGCAGCCTGAGATTCTTGGCTATTGCCTAAGAATGGCGAATAAGAGAAAAGCTCGGAGTGGGAGGATGTGGCGTTACCGTTCTTGAAGTAAGAAGTCAGACGGGGTGAATTTCCTTACTTTAGCAAGTTATGTGAATCAGAGCTGCAACTTTCTTCTTTTGCCCGGTAAGCTCATTTAGCATAGCTACGGCATCATAGGATGGCTGAACCAGTAATTTTAGATTCTTCCCATCAGCCCAGCTTTCTACATCGGGTGCTATTTTGGCAACGCTGTCGGTTCCGGTGCCAACAATTATTGTTTCAGGCTGGCCGTGGATTAATTGCTCGATTTCCTTTTTCTTGATTTTGTGGCTGCCAAACATTAGAAAGCCGCCTTTTCTCTTCTTCACAGTTCCGTCAGCAAGGATTAGAACGTCTCGGCGATATTTTTTACCCTCGATTACGATAGAGCCAAAGCTAAATTGCTCTATTTTAGCCACGAAGTTCACCTTCCCTTCCCTCTAATCCTCTTTCCGCTCTGCAAATCGGGCCTTTGTTTGCTGCTCCGCTTCAGCGCTCTGCCATGCTTGAAACGGTTTAAGTTTATAAATCCTTTGGCCACGATTTCTTCCTCAAATAAAGCTATTCTTCAGCCTTAATACTGCCTCCTCAACATTGCTCTCCTGTGAACTGAGGCGCCTTATAGCTTGGTCTATTTTATCATGCTTGTAGCTATCATTGAGATCGGCCAGCCTATCATAATAACCAGCCCGTTTCCCAAATTTGAAATTGAGCCTTTCTTCATCTGGCAAAGATAAATACTTATTTATGATATCGAGGCATTTCTCCTTGTCCTCTGGCATTTTGCCCTCAACTTCCATTAACAAGTTAAGTACATGGTCACTCTTGACATAGCTGGTAACTTGTAGGTTTTTAATGAAGACCCTTATTTCTTCCACTACCTCATCCTCTGTTTGGAGCTCGAAATCTCTATCCTGCAGCCTGGTCCATAAAGTCATGGTTGGAGAGACGTGGAGGCTGCGCAGCCTTATATAGTCAGGGTCAATCTCGTTCACCACTCTAGCTGTTTCCCTGGCGTGCTCTTGGGACATTTTCTTACCCCCTAAACCTGGCATGACATATTCACATAACGATATGCCTGCTTCCTTTACCTTCTGGCCCCCCTTGATATGGTTCTTAGCGGTGCACCCCTTTTCCATATAAGCCAGCAATGGGTCATAGCCAGTCTCCAGTCCAATGTGAATTCTATCTAGCCCTGCATCCTTGAGTTCCTTTAACTCCGTTAAGGACTTTCTGGCTGCCGTATGGGACCGACTGTATGTGGTTACTCTATTTAAAGTGGGAAAGATTTTTCTTAAGAAGCTAGTGACCTGAATCAGCTCAGGAGTGCGCATGATTAGTGTATTGGAATCTTGGAGGAAAGCTGATCTGCCTCCTGTCCAAAGCCATAGGGCAACATTACGCACACATTGTCCATATTGAGGCTGATCATAGAACATTGCTGCTACTTCCCTTTCTCTATCGCCATAGCCCATCTTCCAGGCCATCTCCTTAATACCATCGCTAATAGCTTTGACTGACTCAATGTCTTTTAGGATCTCTTGAACTGACCTAAGCTCGAACTTAGTGCCTTTGTATATAGGGCAGAACTGACACCTGTTCCAAGAACAATTCCTGGTAGCCCTTATCAACAGGGAATAAGCCTCGCTGGGAGGCCTTATAGGACCCAGCTCAAAGGTATGGGTTAGCTTCTCTGTGACTGAGTAACTTAGCATTGTGCTTATTCTAGTCTGTTGTAGGGAAACCGGCAAATGGACTTCCAGTCTCTCACTATGATAAAATCTGTAGTTTAAATGGGGCAATTTGAAGTAATCTCTTTTGATGCTGAAGGGACCTTGGTAACGCCTGATTTCAGCCAGGCTATATGGCATGAGGCCATCCCCGCGCTTTATGCTCAAAAGAATGGAATCGACCTTGCCCAAGCCAAGAGGGATATTGCTGAGAAGTATGCCAAAATCGGTGACCAGAGGCTGGAGTGGTATGATATCGAATATTGGTTTAGCTATCTTGACTTGGGTTCTTCTGAAGCAGCGATAAAAAGCTGCCTGAATAAAATATCCTGTTATCCTGAGGTAACTGAGGTCCTTTCTTCCTTAACCAGTGAATATAGGTTAATTGTTGCCTCAGGCACGCCGCTGGAACTACTGCATTTCTTACTACAAGATATCAAACTCTATTTCTCTCATGTTTTTTCTTCCATTTCACATTATAAGGAATTAAAAAGCCCTGATTTTTATCTTGGTATATGTGAAGAGCTGGGCATTAAGCCAAGCCAAGTCATCCATGTGGGTGATAACTGGCAATTTGATTTCCTCAATTCCCAGCAAGCGGGTCTATGTGCTTTTCATCTTGACAGGTCGGGGAGAAATCATCGGGAATCTCTTAGTGATTTGACCCAATTAAAGCACCTCCTCCTACCCTGAAATAATCTGCCCCTCTTTTGGTCTTAGGATAGTTTACTCCAGACCAGCCAAGAAGGACTTCACATTTTTGCCCAAATCAGGAATATAGTAGCCGCCCTCAAGGAGGGCGAACCTCCGACCTTGGCAGGATTTAGCTGCTTCTTTAATCATACTGCCTATGGTCTTGTAGTCCTCAGTCTTGAGGCTTCTCCCCCAATCCTTTTCGTAGGTATCAAATCCAGCGCTTACTCCAATGATGTCATAGCCCTTTGTTTTCTGCAGGCTTTCTCTTAACTCGTCTAGGTATCTTTGCCGTTCCTGGCATTCCATATTAAGAAATATGACATCCTTTCTGTCACCCAAAATATCATGGGTGCCATTGCCATAATGGAGGTCAATGTCTACTATTAAGGCCCTGTTTAGCTTCTTTTGTTGAATTAGCCTTTGAACAGCGATAGCTATATTGTTAAAGAAGCAAAATCCTCCGTTGAAATACCTGCCAGCATGATGTCCTGGAGGCCTTATCAGCCCGAAAGCCGGCTCGGACAGAGCAATTTCCGCAGTGGTTATAGCTCCTCCAGCGGCTAAGCTAGCTAATTCAAAAACAGTTCTGTTCCCTTTGACCGAGTCTATTAAAGATTGCGTATGGACCAGGAGAAGGTCTTCTTCGTCAGCAGATTGGGGTGGGACAAATTCATAAACCTTCAGCGCCTCAACGATGTTTTCTATTCGTCCTGCTTTGGCTGCTGGGTCATAGGAATAAACTTGCTCATAATTTTCGTGAAATACTATTTTCATACCTGACCATTTTACCACTTGGTGACTTACAGTTAATTTATATCTTCCAATATTGAGGCAAAGGGCATTTTGATGGTATGATAACGAGAAAATCTCAGGGGTTATGAGTACCAAGTAGTAGATAATCAATTGACTGAGGATAATTTAGCTGGAAGTAACTCAAGCAATATGATTTGAGTGAGGCTTGAGGAATTAACGCCAGAAAGGAAGCGAGAAAATGAGTGGAAAAGAGACCTTTGAACAGTTGAAGAAGTTGATTGTGGAACTGTTGGAGGTTGATGAATCAGAAGTGGTTCCGGAAGCGTCATTTGTTGATGATTTTAATGCTGATAGCTTGGACCTTATTGAATTTATTACTGCGGTGGAAGACACCTTCAAAATTGAAGTTCCAGATGAGGATGCGGAAAAACTGCGGACTGTTCAAGATGCAATTGACTTCATAGAAGCGAGAAGCTAGCAGACAGTCACTACCGGAGTAAGCGCGGACATCTTTCACTGGCTACTTTTGATGGTGCTGCCAGGGGTAGAAAATTAGATTAATAAGCTTTTTGGGGATTGAGAATAGGTACTAAGCAAATTGCGGATGGGAAGGTGAGAGTTGGCGTTTGATAAGAGCAGGAATCTAGTGAGGGTAGCGGTAGATGCCATGGGTGGCGATTATGCCCCTCAGGAAATAGTCAAGGGGACAATCGAGGCAGCTAGGAAGAAAGGAGTTGAGTTCATATTGGTGGGCTCTGAGGATACTATCCGGAGGGAGCTAGAGAAATATGATGCTTCCGAACTCCCGATTCGTGTGGTGAATGCTAGCCAGGTCATACAAGAGGGCGAATCTCCAGTGGCAGCTTTGGGTCTCAAGCCAGATGCTTCTATCGTGGTTGCTACCAAGATGGTGAAGGAGGGGGAATCTGACGCTGTAGTAAGTATGGGCTATACGGGCATAGTTATGGTGGCTGCAATTGAAATCTTGGGAAAGCTGGAAGGCATCAATCGACCCAGTGCCGGTGGTCTTATGTGTGGATTTGCTCCTACTACTATAGTGTTTGATATGGGACCGAACACTGATTGCAAGTCTCGAGACCTGTTAAACTTTGCCATCATAGGCTCTGTTGTTGCCCGAAAGATATTCCATATCGCTAACCCCACAGTGGCTCTGCTCAGCAACGGCAGCGAGGAAGGAAAGGGAAACCTTCTAGTAAAGAAAGCTTACCAGTTACTTAAGCAAAGGCACCTTAACTTCATGGGCAATGTAGAGGGGAATGATATTCCTTTTGGCAGGGCAAATGTCATCGTTTGCGATGGATTTATTGGGAATGTCCTGCTAAAGTTCTGCGAAGGTTTGGGTCAGGCTGTAGTTGAGCGAGTAAAGATTGCTTTGGGAAAGCAACTTCCTGAGGAACAAATAGAGACCATCGCCAATAATCTGTTTGCTCTGACTCATGCTGCTGAGGAAGGGGCTCCAATTTATGGGGTAGATGGCGTGGTGGTAATTGGGCATGGTCGTTCTAAAGCTGCGCGGGTGGCTGATGCTATAAATGTGGCAAAGTTGGCGGTTGAATCGAATTTGGTTGAGGAATTAAAGACGGAGTTAGAGAAGGCAAGAAGTGAAGGTTAGAATTCTGGGACATTTAATCTGGACACATGGATGCCAAAATCAAACTTGGCTGTAAGGGATGGAGGTCGAAGTCTAGGATGCCTTATGTTAATCAGAAGAATTTCTTGCTAAAATGGGAATTATGAATTTCAATCAAGGAGGTGAGTTGTGACAGTGGCAGTAATTGTTGATAGTAGCTCTTGTATTACCAAAGAAGTAGCGGAGGCCCATCACGTTCGGGTTGTGCCCTTGCATTTGATGTGGGGCAAGAGGGAGTATGCTGATTGGGTAGACATGACTCCAGAGGAATTCTACGCTCGGATAAAGACAGAGAAAGTAGAAACTTGGCCTACTACCAGTGGCGCTGTTCAAGGGGAGTTCCTCAAGGCCTTCGAAGAATTGCGCGGCAAGGTTGATGGCGTGGTTGCCGTTACTCTCAGCCCCAACACTCCTTCGGCTGGTTACCAGTCAGCCCTGATGGCAAAGGATATGGCTGAAGGTCTTCCCATTGAGGTTGTCGATTCTCATGGTACTGTGACGGCTTTGGGACTGGTAGCCACTGCCGCTGCCAAAGCTGCCACCGCCGACGGCAGCCTAGAAGAAGTAGTCAAGGCAGCCCAGAGTGTCATTCCCAAAATAAATGTCTTTTTTAATGTAGGCTCAATAAGTTATTTCCTGCGGCTTGGGCGTATTGGTGAATCAGAGGTAGAGCGCAGAGAGGACAGTCATATTATCACTATTAAAGAAGATGGCAAGATTACGCCATTTGAGAAATATCCAACCCGGGAGGAGGCACGTCGTCGTCTTAGAGAATTGCTTAAGGCGAAGGCTAGAAAAGACACCCCACTCCATGCTGGGCTGCTTCATGCCATGGCAAGGAAAGAGGCTGAGGAGTTCAAGAACGAGATAGTATCCCAATACAACTGCGCCGAACTCTGGATAGGAGAAGCCTCCCCGGTGGCGGCAATTCATCTAAGCCCGGATACGCTGGGAATTGCTTTCTATAGTGAATGAATCGGAGGTGTTCTATGCCAGTGCTGGAAAGGGAACTAGATGGGCGGGACTTAAAAAGGGCGCTAGAAGCAGCGAAAGTGCAGTTGGAAAAGCATATAGATGAAGTCAACTCCTTGAATATCTTCCCCGTCCCTGATGGCGATACCGGCATAAACATGTTCTTAACAATGAAGTCAGCAGTTGAGGCGGTGGAAGGATTAAAGGAGGCATCTTTGGCTGCTGTCTCTACTTCGGCAGCCAAAGGGGCTTTAATGGGGGCCAGGGGAAACTCGGGTGTTATACTCTCACAAATACTTAGGGGAATAGCCAGAGGACTGGAGGGGAAGGAGAGTTTTTCCTTCCCTGATTTTGCCGGTGCCCTTCATATCGGGTCAGAGCATGCATATAAGGTTGTGGCAAACCCTGTTGAAGGAACTATTCTTACTGTCATCAGAGAGGTTTCCGAGGAAGCATCATCGGTGGCAGAAAAGCAGATTAGCTTTAGACGGGCTATAGCGTCGGTAGTTCTACGAGCAAAGGGAACGGTTAAAAGAACGCCGGAGATGCTTCCTGT
The DNA here is from genome assembly GCA_034414335.1 of Dehalococcoidia bacterium. Lineage (GTDB taxonomy): Bacteria > Chloroflexota > Dehalococcoidia > GIF9 > AB-539-J10 > RBG-13-51-36. Next base: position 11,538 of record DAOUMB010000011.1, on the reverse strand, counting down.
GCTAAAGGAAGCTGGTGTGGTGGATGCCGGAGCTAAGGGATTGTTTTACTTCTTTAAGGGGATGGAGAATGCCATCTGTAGGAAGAGTGTCTCGACTCATGCTAGAGGAACTTCTCCCCACTCCACCTCCACAACGAAGGAAGAGGAAAGACGCTACGGATTTGATGTCCAGTTTTTGTTGGAAGGCGAGAATCTACCTGTTGAAGAAATAAGGGAAAAAGTTGTCGGGTCCGGTGAATGTCCGCTCGTGGTTGGCGACAAAAAACTCTTAAAAGTGCATGTTCATAGCATGAATCCTGACGATATACTGAACTATGCTCGTAGCAAAGGGACGCTGAAAGATATCATAGTTGAGGACATGGATCAACAGGTCAGGGAAAAGATAGGGAAGGAAGGTGGCGTAGCCGACGGTGAGCGAGGTGACTAAAAGAAGGGTAGTGGTTACCGGCATGGGTGCTATTACACCTTTAGCCACTGGTGCTGAGCAATCCTGGCAGGCATTATGCCGGGGTAAATCGGGAGTGGCCAGGATTACCAAGTTTGACCCTTCTGGTTTTAGAGTGCAAATCGCTGCCGAGGTGAAGGACTTTCACCCTGAGGATTTTCTCGATAGGAAAAAGGTTAGAAGGACTGACCCCTTTATCCACTATGCGTTAGCGTCTGCTCGCATGGCACTGGATGATGCTAGATTGATTATAAATGACGGTAACGCTGGTAGAGTAGGAGTGATAGTAGGGACATGCGCTGGCGGTATGGCAACATATGAAAAGAACCTTTTCGCCCTTCGAGATGAGGGGGCAGAGAAAGTCTCCCCTTTCTTCATTCCCGCGTTTATGGTCAACATGGCGGCAGGGGAGATCTCCATGGCTTTCGGTGCCAAGGGACCGGGCAAGTGTGTGGTTACTGCTTGTGCTACCGGGAGCCATTCTATTGGTGACGCTTTCAGGCTTATTCAATATGGCGAAGTAGATGCCATGATAACCGGAGGGAGCGATGCCTACATTCTCCCCGTAGGCATCGCTGGACTGGATAGGATGAGAGCCATATCCCAGAGGAATAATGAACCTGAGAAGGCAAGCCGTCCCTTTGATAAAAACCGTGATGGATTCGTGCTAGGAGAAGGCGCCGGCATTTTGGTTTTGGAGGAAATGGAGTCAGCCATGAGAAGAGGAGCCAAGATTTATGCTGAGATTGTGGGGTATGGATCCAACATTGACGGCTATCACGTAACAGAGCCTGACTGGGAAAATCAAGCAGAGTGTGTTAGGTTGGCTTTGCATGACGCTGCTATCTCAGCTAGTGATGTCGATTACATTAACGCTCATGGAACAGCCACCGTTCTCAATGATTTGTCTGAGACCAAAACCATAAAGGCAGCCTTAGGAGAACATAGCAAAAAGATAGCCGTAAGCTCCAATAAGTCTATGATTGGTCATTTACTGGGAGCAGCAGGTGCGGTGGAGGCTATTTTCACTGTACTCACTATCAGGGACGGTATTATACCGCCTACCATAAATTATGAAACTCCGGACCCTAAATGTGACTTGGATTATGTTCCCAATATAGCCAGAAAGGCGCAAATAAATATAGCTCTTTCCAATTCCTTCGGCTTTGGTGGAGCTAACGCCATCCTTATCTTTAAGAAGTTCGAGTAGCAGCCGTTTAAAAAATGCTGCGCAAGCTATCCTGTAACTCCGTATCACTCGAAAATGCGCCCAGCTTCACGTTCTTGATTACACCTTCGCTATCGATGAAAAATGTAATTGGGATATAGCCTCGTGGGTTGTTGTACTTCTGGCAATAGTTCACGAAAACCTCGCTATTTATATCCAGTGCTACTGTCATCGTTGGTTCATAGTCGCCGAAGAATTGTTGTACTTTTGCAGCACTCTCACCTGTATTAATGGCCACGATCTTTATCTTACCTTCATTTTGTTGGGCTACGGCCTCAAGACGGTGCAACTCTGTGTTGCAGTAGACACACGATGTAGCCCAGAAAACAAGCACTACCGGGGTCCCTTCCAGCTCAGACAGGGTTATTTGAGCCCCTCCCATAGTGGGCAATGTGAAGTCCGGTGCCTTCTGGGGTTGTGGTGTTGGGTTGGGCAAACTGGGTTCTGTGCCTGGCGGGCTGGGTGTTGAATCTGACGGGGTGCAGGAACTACAGTTCAGAGCGCCTCCAATTAGAGCAAGAACCACGATAATCAGGGTTACCGTTATTAACCAAGTCTTTGACATTCTACTGGCCATATTGGTAACCTCCTGTCATAAACCCACTGAGATAGTTTAGGTAACCGGTCAACATCAGAATTCCTATGCTGATAAGCAATACCGCGGCTACAATGGAGGTAACGAAGGCGTGGCGACTAAGCCATCTGATGTATCGCGATGCGGCTCCTAAAGCTAGACTGACGGCGATAAAAGGCAACCCTAGTCCAAGGCAATAAGCGAGTAAAAGATGAATTCCTTGCCATGCTGTTTGTGAATTCGCGGCTAGAGCCAGTACGCCCCCTAGAATCGGGCCAACACAGGGAGTCCAGCCCAGGGAAAATATTACTCCTATTAGCAAAGACCTCAGATAGCCTGTGCCTTCAGTCCTGGGAAAGTTGAAGCGTTTCTCATAGTTGAGCCAGGGTATCTTGGTAGCAGCTCCCAGGAATATGCCGAATGTGATTAATAAAGCACCAGCCACTTTTTCCAACAGTTCCTCTGGCGCTACGGTCCCTAATAAGCCAAAGGAGGCGCCCAAAGCGGTGAAAACCAGGGAAAACCCAACTATGAAGCTGATGGTATGGAGGAAAATATGTCTACGATTGGGAAGGTCTGAGGTAAGAACTGATGCACCGGCTATGTTGGCCAGATATACCGGGACTAGTGGCAAAATACAGGGTGATAAAAACGACAAAATCCCTGCGGCGAGAGCCGCTAAGAAGGTTATACCCGCTATCTCCATACCCTTATCTACACCGTGTAAATTCCTTCAGTTATGAGCTTTCTAGTATAGCAGTAATTTCATAAACTAAAAAGGACAAAGCTTTTGCTATCACATAGTATTTGATACAATAATTGACCTTGGGGCTGTAGCTCAATTGGGAGAGCGCCTCCCTTGCACGGAGGAGGTCAGGGGTTCGAATCCCCTCAGCTCCACCAATAGTTTAGCTTCAAAATGTTCACAAACTTTTGTGAACATTTTGCTTCAGAAGTTTCTTAGCTCCAGAGCTTCGGGGACAAGTTCCAGGAGTATTGAAGCCTATCACTACACCCTAGATAACTTCGTTGGTTATCCTTTGACACCAGATGGTATTAGCTCTTATCTGAAGTCCCTCACTTGTGGTAATGGGAAAGCCAAGTTCTACTCCTGTCTCAAGACATTATCTCGGTGGTTATATAAGAACGGATACATCTCTGAGAATATCATTGACAAGGTCTCTCCACCTAAGACACAGAGGAAGCTACTTACTGCTATATCTAAAGAGCAGCTAGACACCTTGTTGACTTGTTGTGATTCCCTTCGTGATAGGGCTCTAATTAGCTTCTTGTGGTATAGCGGTGTGAGGTTAAATGAAGCTGCTAATGTCAAGGCTCAGGACTTCAACTGGGAAGAGGGAACTGTTATCGTGTTAGGCAAGGGTAATCGTTATCGTAAAGCCCTGGCTGGAAATGGTATTGTGAGGCAGTGATTTGAGAATCATGATAGCTTTTATATTGCTCCTTATGGGATACAGCCTATGCTCAGGAGGTTAGGACAAGCTACTGGTATAAAGTGTAATCCTCATTCATTCCGTCGTGGCTTCTGTGTCCATCAGGTTAAGTCGGGCTTATCTACCCGTGTAGTTCAAGCTCTTGGTGGTTGGGATACAATCGTCATGGTAGAGAAGTATTCCAAGTCTCTCAGCTTTGATGAAGCTTTGAGTCTTTATAAATCTGACAATAAGTCATTCATGTGAAAATGCGGTTAATCCCGAACTTAATCAAGAAGGCAGGCAAACCATTAACAAGAAGTTCATACACCATTATTGGCATTGTTGACTGAAAAAGCAGGAGTGGGGGTGTAACATAAGGCAATTTGGATATCTTCATCAGGTCCTGGTCACTTGGCCAAGATTCCATAATATTAGGTTCTTCTGTGCTATCTTTTGAACACCATTCGCATGGGCTTGTAGAATAATGCCCTGCGCAATTCAATGGTCTAACTTCGTAGATAGAACAATGCGAATTTAATAGTAGTGGACAAGGAGCTTGAATATCAAAATAGTTTAAAGTTGAAGGATGATTAGAATGTTTTAAAACCGCAGTAGGATTACGCTCTAGAATAGCCTTGTAAAGGTCAAGTTCGTCTTTACGAATTACCAGGGAAAAACCTTATGAGCATAGAGGTCATATAGAATTGGCTCCACACACATGGTTACTGCCTATGGGTTTTGCCACAGTATGGGCTGCATTAATAGTGCACATTTCTGTTAAGTCACCCCTAGAATACTCAGCCTATTGTATATTTGCTCTGCTGAACTCATTACTTGTCCTTGGAATTGGGTTATGGCATAAGAGATTTAAGAGAACGTTAGGACGTGCAATAATGATTTTTGCCCTAGCTGTCGTCTCTTTATTGTTGTCAAACCTGATACTTTGGAAGTTCCAAGTTAACTATTTGCCAATTTGGTAGACGTGTTTTCGCTTAATTAAGTCCAGCATCCAGTTCAGCAAATCCCTTATGCATGCTTTATGCTACTGCCTTATTTGAAGAGGGTAGTATGAGTAATAGGAGGAAGGTAAAAATCTACTCTTCATCATAACTGCGTTATAATAGAAGATGAAGGGAAGTGGGTGTGATGTCAAGCGACCATTCAAAGTCACGGACAAAGTCAGCGTTTTCAGGGATGGACTAATGTTACCTAAACTGCACAAAACGCCCTTTTGTTGAATCTGGCCCATGCGGGAGGTTGGCTAGGGAGAAAAGGCGGGGGCTCTCTCATTCTAGAGAGGCAAGGGCGTCCTTTGCTTCTCTTAGGCGCATAGTAGCGTCGCATTGCTCAAAGACTCTGATAGCTTTAGAGATGCATTCTTTGGCTTTGTCGTTTCTTCCTCTTGTCTTATACAGCAAACCTAGGTTGAGACAGGCCATGCCTAGAAAAAACTTGGCACCAGTCTCCTCTGCACCTGCAATCGCCTTATTAAAATAATCCTCTGCCTTCCTGCTGGCAAAGGGAACGTTTTTAAGAATGAATCCAATATTTTTAACCATGGTTAACAGACTAATCGGCGAGGCTCTCTGAGCAATTTGCGAATATATCATTCCCAAGGTATATTCTGATTGGATATAACCGAATCTTCCTTCATTGTCCAGCCATAAACGCCGTGCATCTTTAATCATTTTTGACCCTTGATTAAAGTTGCCCTTTTTAATTAAAACAAGACCTAAAAGTAATTGAGCTGATGTTCCGGCCATCCCGCTACCAAATTTCTGGCTAAAGGCTACAACCTCCCGCAAAAGGCCTTCGGCCTCCTGTAGCTGGTCAGTCATGGCATTGATTATTCCGAGCATCATTTTTAGAATCTGAGAAAACCACGGATCCACAGAAACCCTGAGCCCCTCCTTGCAGCATTCAATAGCCGATGACATATCTCCAGCAATGAAATGGCTACATACCATTCCATAGTACCCCATAACCATATTTCGACTATCAGCATGCTTCTGACCCTCAGCTACAAGTGCCTTACCGGTTTCGTAAACTTTTACCCTTTCTCCTCTGCACCAGTAGGCGTGTATCAGTCCAGCCGAGGATCTCATGTGGAGATAATGGTCTGACTTGAAAAACCTTGATATCTCTTGGGCTTTCTGTCCATAGATAATGGCATCGTCTAGAAGGCCTAATTCCAGAGAGGTCCACATTAGCCCGGCGTAGGCATAGCCGATGACCAGCTTGTTCTCAACGTCCTCGCCAAACTCAAGGGCCTTACACAGGTATTGATAGGAATCCTTAAACTTCTCTCCTCCCCAGAGAGCCATGCCTAACCACCCATAATACATCCCGAGTCTTGCTTTTTCATCTAGAGATACCGCCAGGTCCTCATAAGTTCTCAGCAGAACCTCCAGCTCCCCGAAACCCCCTCGGTAGAAAAAGACCAGGGACCATTTGTTGAGGAGATCAATAAGGAGACCTTCTTCATCCTTTGTCTTGCCAGGTTTGTTGGACAGAAGATCAAAAGCCTCTTTATAGTATTGATGTGATTCTTCCACGGCATATCTTTTGAGGCTCCTCTCTCCAGACTTCATAAGATAATCAACGGCTTTATGGAAAGATTCACCACGCTTGAAATGGAAAGCCAGCGTCTCGTAGAACTCTGAAAGCCGGTCATGAAACACTTCTTCTATGACAAGACCGATTCGCTCATGGATTGCCTGGCGGTCCTTTTTTAACAGGCCATTGTAGACCACTTCCTGGGTCAAAGCGTGTTTGAAGATATACTCAAGATCTGGCTGTAAAGAACTCCTTCTTATCAGGTCAATCAATTCCAAACTGTTGAGATACTCGTTAAGCTGCTCTCTTAACTCTGTGACCCTCTTGAGAATATCGTAGAGAAAGGCTCGCCCAATGACCGAGGCCTCTTGGAGGACTCGCTTCAGTTCCTCTTCTAAGCGATCAACCCGATCAGAAATAGCACCATTGATCGTCAGTGGTATTTCAGACTCATTGATTGGCCTGGCAAACTTCCAGTCACCATTGGCACAGATGAGCGCCTCTGATTCAACCAAGGAGTTAAGCACTTCTTCTAGATAGAAGGGATTACCCTCAGCTTTTTCCTGAATAAACTGCTTTAGCTCTGAAGGAATATTTTTAGTCTTTAGAAGAGACTCCATCATGTCCTGCGTTCCTTCTGCTGATAGGTCCTTAAGGCCAATCTCCTGGTATGATTTGCTCACATTACCAAGCTGATGACTGGCAAGGATACTAAAGGGTGGCCTGTACGTACAGAGAAAGAGGGCAGGATATCTGTAATCTGATAAAATGAAATGAAGGAGGTCTACAGATGAAGGGTCAGCCCAATGAATGTCTTCCAGACAAATAACTGTTGGTTTCGTCTGGGTCAGGGCTGTGAATATTGTCTTGAACGTATCTTGCAGGCGAGACTTCCAGAATTCTGGGCTTACTTCTTTTACCTCTGGATAATCAAGGCCGTATAGACTGCCAATATAAGCGGCAACATCATGCCTCTTTCCTAGAAGATGTTCAATATTTGATTCTACTTTCTCTTTCACTTTTCCGGGCGAGTCACTCTCTTCAATATGCCAGGCTCGCTTGAGAAGATCGATTAGGAGAAAATAAGGAATATTCTGCGAGTAGGCATAAGAGTGTCCCTCCATCCATCGAATCTTGTCTGCATCTAAATTGGCCTTAAACTCTTCAACAAGCCGGCTCTTTCCTGTTCCCGCTTCTCCATAGATGGATATGATCCCTCCCTTGCCCTCTTGCAATTGCTGGGCTGCCTCCACTAGCTTCTCAAGTTCTGTCTTCCTTCCAATAAGCTTAGCTCTCAATCCTGAGAAGCGGTGAACAGTAATCGGTTTCTCTTTTTGGGAAAGCACTTTGTATATGGAGATAGGTTCTTTTTTACCTTTGACTTGTGCCGGCTCCAGCACTTCGAAGTTGAAATACCCCTCCGCCAGATGATAGGTTTCTTCACCCACAAATATCTCTCCTGCTCGGGCAAGGCTTGTCAGTCTAGAAGCTAGATTAATGGTGTGACCCAATACTCTCTCTGTTCCCTTCTCTAAATTAATCTCCCCAGTGATAACTAAACCCGTACTGATTCCCGAGTGCATCAGGAGAGATCTTCCAATCTTATTTTCCAGTCGGGGGCTTATTCTCTCTACCATATCATGGATGTCTATGGCTGCTTTGATTGCCCTTACCGGATCATCTTCATGAGTTCTAGGTATGCCAAAAAGGACCATTACGGCATCGCCCATAAACTTGTCTATATATCCTTCGTATTTGGCAACAATTTGGGTAGTTTCCCCAAAGACTCTACCCATTATCTCTTTTACTTCTTCTGGGTCTAACTCTTCAGACATGGCGGTATAACCTGAAAGATCAGAGATGAGAACCGTTACCTGTTTTCTCTCGCCTTCAATTCTTAATTTAAGTCTTTCGGTTTCAGCTCTTTCTTCTAATTCATCAACGTTGGTCACAAAACTAGGAGCGTGACCGTTAACACAATTTCCGTCTTCTGTTAACCAAACAAGTCTTTTGCACTGCGTGCAATATCCTGCTTTCGCCACATTAGCCTCCGTTAGGCTCGCAAGACCCAGACAGCCAGGGTCTTAATCTAAATGTATTGACAATTAGTAAATCCATACTTAAGTAAATTCTTCGATATCAAAGAATACCCGTTTAATCGAAGGTTTGTTATTGCAATTTGATATTGCTAGCACCGATTGTATGCTTTTTGAGCCCAGCTGTAAAATCTCCTGGACTGACCTCGCAACGAACCCACGGGTTATATCGCTCTCTATCCGGCTCATAGCAATTCTTAGAACAAAGTTGCTCGTAAGAACCAGCACCTAGTGTTCTCTTCTTTTGAAGGTAACGTTTGGTACAAAACCTGATACCACCAGCCGCGCAAATCAGTGTGCGAATGCATTGTTAACTGCCATCGGCTCTCTTTAAACCAAGAATGGTATGAACATCTTGGTTGTTTTCATGTAAGAGGCATAGTCAGCACCGAACTTCCCGAGATTCTCTTTCTCTTCAACCTTGGCCATACCCACCATAAATCCAGATGCCACCAATACTAGAATTATAGAAACGAGTGAAACATTCTTCAAGAACACACCCCACCCCAGTAACAATAGAGAACCATAGAGAGGGTGACGCATGTACTTATAGGCGCCCTGCTTCAATAACACTGTAGTGTTGTTAATTCCTCCTTCTGGTCTACCGGCCATTCTGAGCATGTAGAATCCGTGCACAACTAAGATAAACGAGGTGAGTAGTAAGAGCCATGAAATTATTTGAAGAGCAGAGAAGGGATTGAGGAGCCAATGTTCTACGCTGAACAAAATCAAAGCTAAAATGGACTCAAACACGAAGAATCTAAAGAAGCCGTGAGAACGCAAGTGTCGCAAGGATTTCCATGATGAAAAGACAATGCCGACAGATACAATAATAAATATGATTAATTTAGCCACGGCTTTATAATTCTTGCATCTGACTCTTAAGTTGTCAAAGCACAATCATAATAAAATTGTTACTAAACGCTTCGAGCTATTGTTGCCTCGGTTAGACGGCCTGGACCTGTTTAGCAATATGCACGCACGGTTATCTTGAGCCCACACCTCACGCATCTGGGCTAGGCCAAGGAATGGGGCATGCCTGAGGCCCTCCTTAACTTCTTTCCCAGCATGCCTTTAAGCATATCAGGGCTTTGTTTACTGTATGGACCTCCCTGCTCATAATGAACATCGCAAGGAAATTGGTCTCATATTGTGCAGTGATCCACTTTATTTTTGTGGCGCACTCAAGCATAGAGCAGGCATGCCACATTGCTGCTTTGAACTTCTCCAGCTTCTCCGGAGTTTTGGGATCCGTCCCCAGTACATAATCATCGAAAGGGCACCCTCTTTTTTCCCGAATCCCACAAACTTCACAAGCTATACCACATGCGCTTGGCATCGTCCTTGGCTCCTTCCCCGCTCATAAATAATTACTAGCTTCTAGCCATGTTTCAACACTAACTGGCCGCCCATGGAGTTATTGAACGTCTGTGAACTGAAATATCTGGAGCTAGTCGCACTGGATCGATGACCATTCTTGTGACAACTAGTAGGGCAGCCAGAGATTTGAGACAAGGGATACAACAGCTGTTCCCCTTGATTGAACAGAACGCTAGATCGTGCGATATGGGTGGCTTAACAAAATACTAGATTGTCGACGAGTAAACAATCCGACTAAATAGCTTGCCCGAACTCAGATTGAAAAGTCACTGCCTCTTTTTCCTGCCGAGACACCCTCCCTGAGTTCAAGGAGCATGCACGCTTCCTCCGGGACTCCAAACTCACATTCAATATCTTTGGACCTGGAAGGCACAAATCCGAAGCCCGGGTAATACTCCGGACGACTGACTAGTACGACTATTTCATGTCCAAGGGAACGACATTCTTCGGGGCTGTGCGAACCAGTCGCGGGCCAATTCCTTTTCGCTGATACTCTGGAAGAACCACCATGGGGCCCAGAGCTACCGCCTGAAAGCTTGAATCTTCTGATTTCACCGTAACTGGGCTGAAGGCTATATGTCAAACGACCTTACCATCCCGCAACTAGGGATACTACCCGGATGCCTTGATTGCGCAGCTTTTCAACAAGTTCGGCCACTGATTTCTGACCAAATCCCTTGCCACCCCTCGAAATGCTCCTGGCGATTGACGGGAGAAACGAAAGCGATGTACAATCGCACCCAATCAAGGTATGCAGTTTTGGGATTGAGTGGTGGCGTAAAGGGCGAATAGCGGGAATAGGCAAGAACTAAATCCATAACAAAGGAGGGAGCCATGGCGCCGAGCAAAGGAGGGGAATCTGTTCATGGTGAGTCTAGAGAGGCAAGGGAAAGATGGCTTAATCACAGCTTAAGAAAAATAGTGAGACATGCTTATAAGAATGCTCCTGCGATAAAAGAGAAGTTTGATATAGCTGGTGTTCCTCCCTCTGCAATCCGCACTATCAGGGATCTTGAGAAAATCCCTGTAACGACGAAGGATGAGCTTCTAAAACTCCAGCGTGCGAATCCTCCTTTTGGAGGGTTTCTTGCTGTCCCCATGACTAATCTGAGCAGAATTTATGTTTCACCGGGCCCCATTTACGACCCCTGGGACCACAAGCATGTCAAATCCCCCGTCAAAATGTACAAAGACGTATTTTTTGCCAAGCCTGGGGACATCGTGATGGTCTCGTCCATGTTTCATATGGTTCCTCTTGGTTTGGCGGCAACCGATGCCCTGACCTCGATCGGATGTGTTGTTATACCAGCGGGTGTCGGTCAAACCGAGCTTCAGGTTCAGATTATGCGTGAACTGAAGGTCACAGGATACTGTGGCTTTCCGTCTTTCCTGATGAGCATGTTGAAGAAGGCAGAGGAAATGGGCTATGACTTCCGCCGTGATTTTAACCTGAAGTGGGTCCTTGCCACAGGAGAGAGGCATATTCAGGAGCTGAGAAAACAATTCGAAGAGGACTATGGTCTCCAGGTAATCCAAGTCTATGGCACTGCTGATCTCGGGGCAGTAGCCTATGAGTGCAATGAGAAGAATGGTATGCACTACGCTGATGACATGATAGTGGAGATAGTCGATCCCGATACAGGCAAGCAACTCGGACCGCATGAGGAAGGCGAAGTGGTAGTGACCATGCTTAACAAGGGTTATCCCTTAATTCGCTTCGGTACTGGCGATTTATCCTTCTACACTGATGAGCCTTGTCCCTGTGGTAGGGCCTCGCCCAGGCTAACTCATATTTCTGGCATGATAGGAGACCACATCAGGGC
>DAOUMB010000010.1:0-3821 GCA_034414335.1 Dehalococcoidia bacterium | reverse complement strand
AGCCAGGTATGGGCTATATGCCGTTTAGCTTATACTCCCTCAACTTGACCAGCTATGACCCGGCGAAGCTAAGCCTACCTAACTTCAAACGAATTGAGGTGACAGTCGTCCCCACCAAGCACGATATTACTCCGATTTCGGATCTTCTATGGGGGGAAATTGCCTAAAAAGGAACGCCTTAGTCCACTTCAGATTTATCGAATGCTGCCCCGGACCAATTGTAAGCTCTGCGGTTGCATGACCTGTTATGCCTTTGCTTATGCACTTTTAAGGCAGGAGAAAAAGCCTGCCGATTGCCCCACGCTTTTAGAAGAGGAATTCCGTCCCACGCTCGAGCCCCTCGAGGAAGCTTTAGGGAGGGGGGAGAGGCTTGAGGGGACTGATTTCATAATAGACAAGGAGAGGTGCCACGGATGTGGTATTTGTGACAAAATCTGCCGAAAAGCCAGCGGAGTCATCTTTTCCCCTGCCACGGGTAAAGTCTTCAAACGTAAAGAGCTGCCACCACCAGTATTTCAGATGGTCGATGGCACTGTCGCGGTGGTAAACTGGTCTAGCTGTAGGCGTGCTTCAGGGGACACTTTGTGTAGAGTGTGTGTGGAGAAATGTCCCTTTGATGCCTTGGACTTGGTGAAATAAACTGTATTCTCGAAGACCCACGGGGTAAGGGGGCAAAGCTGTTGTTGACGTTTGCTACTTAGCACACTATAATTTTTGTGTAGGTAGATTCCATGTGTTTAAGGGATTCTAAAGAAGCCTTATCGCGATAGTTCGGTTTAGAAAATCCACGAGATAGAATGGTTTTAACCAAGGTCTAGGTGGAGATTTGGTGTAGTAATATCGGGAAGTGTAAGCCTAAAGAAAAGAGGTTAGATAATGAGCAAACTCGAGCGTGTTGAAGGATTAAGGGAGACAATTCTTCAAACTGTAGAGGATGGAAAGGATTTTCTCGATGTCGTTATCGGTCAGGAAGAAGCCAAGGAAAGAATACTCGCTTCTCTCCTGGCCAGCCACCATGTTCTAATAGAAGGTCCTCCTGGAGTAGGCAAGACAACCCTAGCCCGGCACATCGCCTCGTCTTTACCAGTTCTGACGACAGTGAAAGGTTGTCCCTATCACTGTAGCCCTGAAGCTCCCGTTTGTCCGGCCTGTAAGAGAAAAGTCACTGCGGGTCAGGATATAGAGACGGAACTTACTCCGGGGAGACAGAGATTTGTTCGGCTGCAGGGGTCTCCTGACCTCACTGCTGAAGACCTTCTGGGAGACATTGACCCCACACAGGCTTTCAAATATGGTCCTCAGGATTACCGCGCCTTCACTCCGGGCAAGTTACTCAAGGCCAATAGAGGTATAGTGTTCTTTGATGAGCTAAACCGAGTTCCTGAGAAACTGCAGAATGCTCTATTACAAGTGCTTGAGGAGGGAGTGGCAACCATCGGGCCTTATGATGTGGATTACCCGGCAAATTTCCTAATGATTGCCACCCTGAATCCTCGGGAGCATGCCGGGGTGGAGGAGCTTTCTGATGTGTTAATGGACAGATTTGATGTGATTAAGATGGGCTACCCAGAATCCCCTGGGAGGGAGAAGGAGATAATAAAACGTTATGGAGCAAAGATTGAGGGCATTGGAGTTCCAGAGAAGGTTCTGGATTCCATAGTCTCTCTCACAAGAGCTACGCGAGAGGAACCCTGGCGAAAGGAGTTAGAACAACCTGCTAGTGTGAGAGCCAGTCTTTCCCTCTATGAAAAGGCACAGGCTATGGCATTATTGAGAAAACACAGTTCGGCAACCAAAGAAGATGTGAAGCAGGTGGCAGTTTCTGCCGTGGGCGGTCGAATTAAGCCGTCGCCTGAATCCAAGTTCTACGACGAGCCTTTTACGTTGATCGATGAAATTGTGGGTGATGTTCTTGGGAGATAGGTGAAGATAATGAGCAAGGGATTTACCATCGCTGTTTCTGGGAAGGGAGGGGTAGGAAAGACAGTCGTGGCGGCGCATTTAATCATGCACTTCTCACAGCAAGGCAGTGTTCTGGCGATAGATGCTGACCCGGATTCCAATCTGCCCGAGACATTAGGTGTGACCGTTGGTAGCACAATAAGCGAGCTGCGTGATGCTATCTCAAACGTATCCCCACGTAGTGGTATAGCTAAATCCAAACCACAGTACTTTGAGCGGGCCCTGAATGAAGCCATTGAAGAGTTCCCTCAATTTGATTTACTGTCCATGGGTTACTCCGAAGGTCAAGGCTGCTATTGCCCACATAATCATATCATCCGCAGAGTGATAGATTCCAGGGCAAATAGCTATGACTTCACGGTGATCGATTGTCATGCGGGCTTAGAGCATTTAAATCGGCGCACTACCAGGGATATTGACATCATGCTTGTGGTGAGCGACCCAACGATAAGGGCCATAACAACGGTCAAAAGAGTGCAGGAACTCTCAGGAAAGCTTCTTATCAAGTTTGGAGCGATTTTAGTTGTGGTAAACAAAATAACCCCAGAGGCAAGGCCTCTACTGGACAAGGCGGCACGGGAAAATGGCATCGATATAATGGCTTATATCCCCTATGATCCAGCGGTAGCCCAGTTTGATATCTTAGGAAAACCAATCACGGAACTTCCACCGAATTCTCCCTTTTCTTTGGCAATGGATGAGATTTGCGGAAAAATCCTCCAGCGCTTAGACCTATTTGCTAAAGCTAATTTATAGCTAACCGGAAGATTTCTCAGATGCGCTCATCCCCTGCCTGGGATACCAGCGAGGCAAGGACATCTGGTGGGTAAGCCATTTTAAAGCTGAGTTGTCTGGGGCTTCGGGAGGGCTTATGTGCGCTTTCTAACAGGCGGAGGCCAGTTCATAATGTTAGACTGCCGCTTTGACACGAAGCAAGAACTATACTAAAATAATATGCTTCCTGTTCATAGGAGATTTGATAAGGTAAGATTGAATTCCTACTCAAGTCTGCAGGAGGTCCTTGGGATAAGAGCTAGGAGAAAAGAGAGGTGTAAATATGGAGACACAAAAGCTTAAGGCACCAAGTATAGCACATGTGGTGAGGGATTTAGAGAAAGAAGGAAAATTGGGAAAACCCAGAATTTATAAGTTGCCGCCTCGAGAAGACGCATTTCAGGGAATAGAGGATATCGGGCTGGGGCCAGAGTACTTTAGTCATATTAGGAGAGGAGAATACCACGCGGAGTTTGGAGGACCGAAAACCGATTATACCGGTTGTATTATGATAGACATCTGTGAAGATCCTGACGAGGTGGAGGATGCGACAGTAAAGGTATATGGGCCTGAGCTTTATGAAATACTTCCAGAGAGCACACTCCCCATTGCCATGCATATGAAGGCGTGGGGTAAGGATATGAGCTTTGACCATATGGAATATATGGCAAGGGTACTTGCAAACGGCATGATGAGTGCAGAAGGTTGGACATTTCTTGGGGCTGTTTTTGAGCCTTGGATGAGGGTATCGAAGAAAGTGGTTCAGAAGTACAATTATACTTTTGGCAAGTTTGGCCAAATTTATAGAGCGTATGTGGTTACTACCGTGCCTTTGGTGGACAAGTTCGAAGCGATAATTGTTGTAGGGGAACCTACGGAAGGGGGCTTGGTAGAGGGGGCGCCCAAGCCGGCGTCTGCGGAGGTGATGAGGGAGTTGCTGGAACGCCTTCGCAAGAAACAGGATTTCTACGATGCGTACACCAAGATGTTGCAGGATGAAGACGTAGATATTTTCTACGGGTGCACACTTTGCAAGATGATTGCGCCGAACCATGCCTGTGTGGTTAGCCCGTCCAATATTCCTT
>DAOUMB010000009.1:0-17951 GCA_034414335.1 Dehalococcoidia bacterium | reverse complement strand
CCTGTATTCTGTTGGTAAATCTCACAGACCTTCTCTAGTAGCGCCTCGGGTCCAGCCTTGGCTTGGCTGTCATCCCCATTTCCCGTCTGGGCAAGGACTACTCCGGCTATGCTTCCAACCAGCACCACAGTCCCTAACACCGTAAGAATGATAAACTTCTTGCTTCGCCTCATTTTTCGCTTACCTCCTTTCTGCTATGTTTTTTCGCTTACCTCCTTTCTGCTATGTTGTTATCAATTAATAATAACGATGATAACAGTTAAATGTTAGAATCCTGTTAAGATTTGACGTGACCTGAGAATTTTCTAGCAATGATCTGTAAAGAGGTCCTGTTCAAGTTGCAAGGAGTTCCTGGATAATCGGTATCGCCTCATCAATGCTTATGGCGTACCCCAGACCCTCAACACCAACCGCGGCAATCTTGACGCTTGTAATGCCAATCACCTGTCCACTCATGTTCACCAGCGGCCCACCGCTGTTACCGGGGTTAATAGCGGCGTCAGTTTGAATAAGGTGATATAGCGTTTGTCCTGAAGATACTGGAAGAGAAACCTCCAGGCCACTGACTATTCCACTTGTAGCGCTTATCCCCAGACCGAGTGAATTGCCGATAGCTATTACCCAGTCACCAACCCTCAAGGCAGAAGAGTCGCCGATATCGGCCGCTGGCAGGTTTTCAGCGTCAATTTTGAAGACAGCCAAATCCCTTTGAGGGTCGGTAGCCACCGTACTCGTATCAACCGGGAAGGTCCTACCATCATCTAGTGTTATGGTAATATTTTCAGCCCCGTCAACCACATGAGCATTGGTCACAATAACCCCATTTTTGTCTATGATCCATCCCGAACCACTTACCTTCTCGGCGAAAGTTCTGCCGAAGAAACCAGGTACGGTAACCTCAGCATTAATAGCTACTACTGATGGTTTGACCTTGGCGACAACATCAGCAACACTGAGCAGTACTGGCGATTGGCTTTCGGCCGGCGGTGTTGACTGAGCATTGTCAACGGGGATCAGGTTGGCGCTCTCAGTTAAATGGCTTGGTGGCAGCGAAACATCTAAGTAGGGCGGCAGCTCACATGCGGTGCCTAGCGTGAGGAACAGAATCAGGATAATGAGGGGAAGAACTAAGTCTCTTGCATTTATCTTCTTCATCGCTAAAATCTCTCGCTTTTATAATATTGCCCCTACGGTAGCACCCAAGTATTAAAATCCCATTAAGATTTGGTGAGATACCGCAATTTCCCACCGAGTGGCATTGACTCAGCTTTGGCTATCATTTTGTGGAGTCACTGGGGAGAAAATTCATTGTCTAAGCCTTTTCCTTAACAAATTGTATAAACTGCTAAAATAGGATTGTGGCAGTAAAGCTGGTAGCCAAGAAAGGCTCGACCTTCCATGATTTTCCCTACTCCAGCCCGGAGCGGAAGTGTTTCCATTGCTGGATTATCAATGTTACGCCCCCTGGGCCAAACCAGTGTCTTCATGATTGTATTTACTGCTATGCTAGAGAGGCTATTTACTCCAACTACTCCGAGGATACCCTGATTTATGACAACCTGCCCGAGTTGGTGGAGGGAGACCTTAAAAAGCTAACTTTATGCCCGCCAATTTCGTTGTCCAATGTCTCTGACCCTTGCCAGGATATACCTGAATTGAAAAGGGAAGTCAAAAGATTGGTACAGCTTCTCATGGACTATGGCGTCTCCTTTTTCATCACTACCAAAGGGGACCCCTCCTTTCTTGTGGAGTTGCCTGGCTTTATCGAGTATAAGCCTAAATTTATAGCCACAACCATTGAAGGAACTCCTGAGATGCTCGAGCTTTTGTCGCCAAGGGCGCCATCGTTTGATGCTAGAGTAGCTACCGTAGGCAGGCTGTCCGAGATGGGAATAGATACTGTCATCCGATTCGACCCCATTTTTGTCCATTTATTTCAAGCCCTTTACGGCGATTCCTGGTTTGAAAAAGTAGCTGAGTTACTTGACGTCTTTGCTTCGATTGGAGCCAAGCACATCACCGCCAGCACTGGCAGGCTATCCAGGAGGCGTGCTCCTCTTGCTAGCCAGAGAGGCACAAGCATATGGCAACGGTTATATGATGTTATCTATGGCCAGTCGTCACTGGCAGCTGGAAAATTCGAACAAGAATATATGTACGAGGCGCACTGGTCTGGGGGAGGCTATCGCCTGCGCAGGGATTTAAGGCTCGACTTCCACCGTGAACTACTTGCCCTTGTTGAAGCCAGGGGGATGACCTATGCTACCTGCCAGGAACTCTCTGCTGAAGAAGGTGATTCCCAGGGCATCCCGCACTGTGAGGGACTATCACTGCCCTTTGCCCGGAAGGAAGCTGATGGCAAATTCAAGCCTATTCCTGGTTGTACTGCTAACTGTCATGTCTCTTGCCGGGGGTCATCCGACCCGCCTTGTGGGCAGGCTGGTCTTGTGACTTGCAGGCCTCTAAGGTTTACGGAGTTGCGTTTAAAATCCAATCAAGCCTCTCTACCTGGCAGGCAATAAGTGGCTCACCACTTGAATTTTCTATTTTTCCTGGGAGGTATATAGAATTCAAAAAGCAAGTCTATGGTGCGCTTGCGCAGATTTATCTCATGTTCTTCCAGTAACCCTTTTGTCGCGTAAATTCGCCCGCAAATAAGCTCCAGCTCTTTTCCATTTAGCTCAGCTTGCTCAGCAAGGTCTAACATTTGCATTAAGTCATGGACCCGCTGAGAGAGAACTTCCTGTTCCTCATCTATTACCTCGACTTGAGCATTGCTGGATTTTTCATATCCCTTGACCTGTTTTATCGTTCCGCGAATGGTTTCTTTACGCCTCTTTAAACCAAGTACCTGCTTCTTAAGGATTTCTCTTCTCTCCTTGTTCTTTTTGAGTTGCCCTGCCAAACTTTTGAGTTCGCACTGTTGTTTATCTACACTATCAAGCTGGTCAAAGAGAGCCTCTAATCTTCTGTGGTACTTTTCTTTCAGAAGTAATTGCAGCTTAGCCAGCCGCTCAAGCCGTCTGCCTAAAAATTCTATATCCTTGCGTACTTCCTCGATTCTGGTTGATAGCTCCTCTTGCGCAGAAGGAACTCGCTCTTGTCTTGCTATCCCTTCAATTGTGTCCACGTCTTAGCTTATCAACAGGAATCAGAAAGCTCATTATAGGCTCAAAGCTAAGGATAATCAATGGCTAAATTACATAATACTTTCATTTCAAAGGGAAGCTTTAACGGCTGGTAAGTTCTACTATGGTGACGCCATAGTCTCCTTCGCCATAATCACCGAGGCGGTAGAATTTAACAAGAGGATGCCTGGCTAGTGAGTCGTGCACTGCACGACGTAACTTCCCCATTCCCTTGCCGTGAACAATACGCACAGAGGGCAAGCCAGCCATAAAAGCATCGTTAAGGTATTGATCAAGCTGGAACAGAGCTTCATCAACACTGAGACGGCGTAAACGCAATTCTCTGTCCACTGCTTTCATTATGACTTGATAAATTCCAGACGAAGAATTTCTTTGGTAGCTTCAGTGATCTTGACTCTATCATCGATGCGCCAGCCCACCACCCAGATGATTTGTTGAGGGGAACAGACTATTGGGACATGGCCTCGCCATGAAAGGGGTATCTTGGCATCAACCATAAACTCGTGAAGCTTTTTGGGCACATTCATGCCCAGGGGATGAAATCTGTCTCCGGGCTGACGGTGGCGAACAAAGAGGTCAGTTCCTGTTTTGCGCAAATCGAAAGCGGTCAGGAGGTTGCTTTGGCAAGTGTCTTCGTCTGGACTCGGGACGCCTTGCAACGACAGATAATCCCCTTTGTTGGGGACTATGCTAGCTCTCACCTTCCATCCGGACGAAACCGTGTCTCCAGGCACTTTAAGGGGGAACTTGCCTTGCAGTGGAGGAAAGGGACATGATGATAGAAGCTGAAATTGCTTCCCTGTGCAGGCAATGACAAGCTCATCATATTCTCCATAACAGACAAGTCCATGGGGCAGGGAAATTCTTTTGCCTACTGGTTTATTCAGTAGGCTTCTTACAGCTTCAATATGATTGGCTTCAATATCTCGAGTATCCCCCGCCAACCTGGCTACAGCCGTTCTTAATAATTGCCTTTGCAAAGCTATAGGCAAGTTGACAGTCTGCCCCTTGTTGAGGTGAATGGCTTTATTTTCCTGTCTAGCCACTCCATCCCATAACTCAGAAGCTTGTTGTTCAATGAAGGCGTTAGCTTCTTTAGCAATATAAGCCAAACGAAGCAAGGCTTGCTCAACGCTCGGATTATATTGTCTGAGCAAAGGCAAGAGCTGAAGACGAAGGCGATTTCGGTAAAAAGAAAGTGAAAGGTTGGAAGAATCAATGCGTGGGTCAAGTTGGTGTTCTTGACAATAGCTCATTGTTTCTTCTCTAGTAATATCTAGAAGGGGTCTTATTACTAGGAGATTGCTGTGCCTCTGGCCCGTATTTAGCGTTCCTTGACTGTCATATGCCATAGGCGAGCAAGGAGCTAAACCGCACAACCCGGTAATTCCCGTTCCGCGTAATATATGCATAAGAATAGTCTCTATTTGGTCATTCTTGGTATGACCTATGGCTATTCGATTGGCCCCGACCTTTCTAGCTACCTGGGCAAGAAAAACATAGCGAAGTTCCCGTGCAGCTTCCTCAATGGAGCATTTCCTTTCAGCCCTGTAGGCAGCTACGTCTTGCTTATCAATAGTGATGGGGATGCCGAGTGAGTCAGCTAGATCAAATACGTATTTGGCATCAGCTTCGGATTCAACTCCCCGCAGTCGATGATTTAGATGAGCTACGTGAAGCTTTATCCCTAGTTCCTTCTGCCATTTTGCTAGGACATGAAGCAAGCATACTGAATCAGCACCACCTGATACTCCGATAACCACTATCTCCTCGGGTGGAGTCAAACTATGCCGCTGGACAAAGCCTACGACTTTTGCCTCTAATTCGATCTTGTTCATAGAGATTGCGCTGCATATCAAAATTCTTGGACATTAATAGGAGGTCTCGTTAAACAACACCAAACGGGGACCATAATCCTGAATCTCGATAATGCTAACACCACCGGGGTCTACTTTGAATTTGGTAAAGTAGTCCAGAGGTAAATCTAAAGTTTTGAGAATAATGGCTAAGGTAACGAAGTAATGGCTGACTACTACCACTGTGCCATCTTTATGCTGTGTTAGTAAACTCTCAATGGCTCTCCAGGCTCTCTGCTGCAATTCAGAAAGGCTTTCTCCATTGGGCAATTTCGTTGACCCTCTTCCTTGCCACAATTGCACTAAAAACTGGCTGAATGTAGTGCTCAAATTTGAAACAGACATGCCTTCCAATTCACCAACTCTGAGCTCTCTAAGCCCTTGATCAACTTTTACAGACAACTGGTGATGGCTAGCTATGACTTCAGCTGTAGCTGTAGCTCGTTGCAGGGGGCTGGAGAGTATAGCAGTAATGGGCTCATTTTTGAGAAAAGCTGCCAGTTTCTTGGCTTGACTCAGTCCTGTATCATTTAATTCAATATCGCTATCGCCTCCCTGGATACGTCTCTTCTCATTCCAATAAGTCTCGCCATGTCTAATTAAGATGAGCTTCAAAAGGCCTCCTTACATTGTTTGCTCCGCTCGCAATTACAGATATAATTGTGAGCTAGTTTTACTCTCTCATTATAGGTGGGATGGTCATAAAATAGAAATTTTGCCCAGTGGTCAGGTTCGGCTTCGGTTAGATTCTGGTTGGTCAGCTTAGTCATCAAACCAATAAAGGCTTTGGGGTTATTGCTTAGCTCCAATGCAGTCTCGTCCGCCTCCAGTTCTATGCGACGATTATACCAATTAAGTGCTGGTTGTAGCACTAAGATAAGCATGGCTAGAACGAGAATTAGCCAAGGAAGGCCAGCTACATCACTTATTCCTTGTAGAGAGAATAATGCCACTCCAGCTCTGAGGGCTAGACTGGCTAAATAAAATGCCAGTAAGAAAGTAGCTGCCTGGATTGCCATAAGCTTGGGAATGTCATGGTGGAGGTGATGGCCTAGCTCATGAGCCAAAGTCACCTCTATTTCATCCCATGAATACCCCTGGAGCAAAGTATCACTGAAGATAATACGTCTAGATTTGCCCCAGCCGCTAAGCATAGCGTTGGCTGTAGTGGCTTTGCTGCTTAAATCCATGGTTAGGCACTGTTCAATATCAACTCCAGCCCTCTTGGCTAAATTTACCAATTTCTCTTTGAGCCCTCCTTCCTCCAAAGGCTTCAATTTAAAGAATAAAGGTATAAGAAAGGTGGGCGCTAGCCAGGTGAGGATTAAGCTCGCTAAAAACATAATCAAGGCAACTGCTAGCCACCACAGCGTAAGGAGATTCTCTATAAGCCAGTAAAGGATTATAGCCAGACACAAGCCCAGCAATAATCCCAGCCCTAGAGTTTTAACCTTGTCCCTCAGCCAGCCTGCGAGGTCTTGCTTTGATAGGCCATACCGATGAGGCAAGGCAAAATCGTGATAATAGTCTAATGGCGCCACTATCACACCATAGCCTGCTGCTAGGGTCAGCAGATACATAGCTGTTGACCATGGAAAAGGAAAGGCTAAAAGGCTGGCTAATGTAGCTGAGGCACGGGTAAAAAGAAGGGCTAGTAATAAGATTAATCCTATTCCGAGTTCGAGAAATGAGCCACGCCGCAGTAGTCTATTATATTCTCGTGCTTTTTGCTGGCGTGTTGGATCGGGGACAATTTCCGTTAGCGTTTCAAGGCCTTCCCCCAAAATCGCACCATTTCAAGATGGAATAAACATGAGCACTCTTCCAAGCTACGATTCAGCAACATCCTTTTCTCTGGTTACCACGACCTTTTCCACCTTCATTCCGCGCATTTCCGTAATAACGAACTTCAGGTTCTGATATTTAAACTGCTCGCCCTCCTTTGGTATCCGACCAAGGTGACTGAGAATAAAGCCGGCCACAGTCTCATAATCACCGTCGGGCAAGTTCAGCTCCAATTCTTCGTTAGCCTCCTCAATCCTGAATCCTCCATCCAACTGAATAGTGCTGTCGCCAGTTACAATGAAATCCTTTTCTTCGCCAGTTAGCTCATCATGAATATCGCCCACAATCTCTTCCATCAACTGCCCCAAAGTGACCATTCCAGCCATACCCCCAAACTCGTCTATAACTATTGCTGCATGGTGGCCACCGTCTCTCATCTCAGCTAGGAGATCTCCCAGGCGTTTGCTTTCAGGGACAAAAAAAGCAGGGCGCATCAAATCATCGATGATGTCTTCTTTGCTGGCAGAATCATCGGTCAGCTTCATCAGCACATCCTTGGCATGCAATATACCTACCACATTATCGGTGTTATCCTTATACACGGGGAAACGGCTATAACGTCCTTGGGTATAGAGATTCAGGAAATCACTTAGTTTGGTCCTTTGCTCCACCCAGGTAATTTCTGTTCTGGGAACCATTACCTTACTCACTGGGCGGTCGGTAAATTCAAACACCTTGTGCAACATCTTTGCCTCATCTTGCTCTACCACACCTTCGCTTTCACCGACATTTATTGCAGAGCGTATCTCGCCTTCGCTGACTAACCTTCTGTCCTCCTCGGATGTAGCTATCATCTTGGTAAACCTCAAACCAATTCGACCCAAAGCCAAGACGAAGGGGTAAAGGCACCATTCTATTATTCTCAACGGATTAACGTAAGCCAATGATAACCGCTGAGCATGATGCACAGCCAGAGTCTTGGGGATAACTTCACCAAAGACTAAGATTAGCGCTGTCACCCCGAAGATAGCTATAATTGGCCCTCTTACTGCACCAAAAGTTGCCACAGCCAATATGGTGCCCAATGTCGCCGCGGCTATATTTACCAGATTATTACCTAGTAGGACGGTAGCCAGAACCCTCTCGGGCTTTTCAGCGACTTTGGCCAGTTTTCCTGCTCTCTTAACACCGCTTTCCACCAGATATCTTAGACGAAGTTTGGGCAAAGCGATAAAAGCGGACTCAGCACTGGAAAAGAAAGCTGAAAGGACCACGCAAACTATGAAGGCTATTAAAAGCCAACTATCAGAGGCATCCACCTATTACCCCCCCCTGAGTCCCCTCCCCACTAAATTGACCATCTTGCTATAATTAACCTTGACTAAGAATAAGTCTTTACTTTATATGACTTATAATAGCATTAGCTGCCAAAGCTGTCAAAACCAAGACAATGAGGTCGCGTTTAGCAACCCGTTCGTCCTGAGCCTACCGAAGGGCAACTTAATTTTGTCACGACTACCGCTCATGGTTCGACAAGCTCACCAGGAGCGCTTAATAAACAATCTCACCCAATGGTTCTTAGTCGGATAGGAAGGAACTCACCACTGCACGAACATAGGGTGTTTGCCCTTCCATGCGTACGTTTGCGCATAGTTAGAACTTTATTATAAGCTCGAACTGACCAGATTGAAAGGTAATACGATGTTTATTTCTGTTTAAGGCGGATGTAACTATTCTCGTACTTACTTTCGTACCCAACATATTAGATACGGCTTTTGTGAGTTCCTGAATGCTATGTGCAACCAGACCGTGTTCGAGAAGCTCTATGATGGTAGCAGTTACCATGGCGGCGGTTATCATTATGTGTTGATTATAGCAAATCTTCGCGAAAATTTAAGGGTTTGGATGTACCTAGAAGCAGCAACAAGCAGAATAGGTTAGAATCTCCTAAATGCGACAATAACAATGAAGTTGTCATCAACTGGAATTCTACAGGGAAAAATATCCAAGTTTGAAAATCCTTTCTTTTCCAGTTCTTTCTGCAAACCGGAGCATATCTTATCCAATCTATCACTAGGCAATTTGGAGCTGGCAACGTATTTCAATTTGCCGTCATCTTCTACTCCAAAAATGTATAACTTAATGATATTAGAGCTTAGTTTGTTTTCGACGTCATCAGCTAATTTTTGAATTACCTCATTATTGTTGCCTGAAAAACAATCAGCTGATTTGTATTCAATAATACTGTCCTCTAACTTTGTCCACTGAGGACTTTGAATACTAAATGTATTTATAACCTCTCCAGCAAATTGAGTTAGGAAACGTGTGATTGGCAAATGAATATTCGTCTGGCACAGTCTGAGCAAGACCAAATACTTAATAATTAAGTCGAGATCCTTATCATATAGTTTCACACTTTGATAGAAGTTAACGAACAGGTTTGTAAGCTCGTCCACAACCAGTTTGTTGTATAGCTCAATATTACCAAGAGTAATTGGCAAGTCATTAAATTCGCAACCAGCGTGAAAAATTTTCATATGTTCATTATTCACAAATTTGGCTATCAATTTCCTAAGATAAGCGGTACCGATTTCAATAAATTCGTTGGCAAACAGAATTTCTATGTTTGGTAGGTCCTTCGTTAATTGAATGCTTACTTCTCCACCTGATATTGAAATGACCTGCTTCTCCTCATCAATGTATTTATATAAAACAGGTAAAATAGCCTTGTTTAGTTGTTCATATTTTTCCATATAGGGCAAAACTCCATATTTGTCCGCTTGATAAATCTGTAAAAAGTCTTCGCTGTTATCATACTCTTTCGCGCCAACCTTTATTGTCTCAACATTTAGCATATGTACGGGGCTTGATAGTGAAATTTGTCCTTTTTTGAATTCGGGATGTCCGAGTATTAGGTTTTCTATCTGTTCATCATCGAGTTGAAATTCGACATTCATCCCTTCTATTTCAGATCGAATTCGGTATGGACCCCCAAACAGAAATCCCTTCTTACGCCTTAGTCCTAACCAGTCAATGAATGAGTTTGTAGAATACTTTTCCCAAAATTTAACCTTAATAATGTTATCATCAGTTATGAAGCTTACATACCGGATGACATTGTCAGTATCCAACATCCTTGGGATAATATCCCAGGTTGGAGTAATAGTCTCGCCCCCAAATAAGCTATGACATAAAGTTAATCTTTTCGAAAGTAATAGACCTATTACATATTTGGTTTCCTCTCGCATTCTTGTTTTCATCTTATCCGTGAAGTCATACAGCAGATAACGCATCAATTCTTCATTGATCTTATCAGGATAATTTACTAATAGGCTTGTAATCCAATCTTTGGGATTAGAGTCTATATTAAGCTCCGTCAATATCGCTTCTTCTGTTCCGCTTAGCTTTTCCAGTTTTTCAATTATTTCTTCAATCTTGCCTATATGGGCAAAATCAGCGATTGATTGGTGGTCAATGCGAGTGTGTCTTACACTCTTTGAGAAAGCGTGTATCGTATCCATAAATCGAATCCGATATTGATCTTATGATAAATCTACACCTTTGATGAAAATACTGTCAACAAGACTAAGTAGTAACCAAGATCATCCTACGCCGTGCCATTTCGAAGAAGGTACCAGGGAGATGCTCGATCATGGAGTCTTCTGCGTAGAGCCATGAATATTACAATACAAAGCAAATTCAAAAGGTTTCGATGGGTGAGATAAGGCTATCCTTTTCTTGACAATATTGGCATAGTTTGGGTTTAGCTCTACGCCGATAGCATTCCTCCCTAACTCTAAAGCTACTTTCCTCGACGTTCCTGAGCCTATGAAAGGATCTAATACAACTCCGTCTAGTGGACAGCTTGATAGAATTGGTCCGATACGTAGAGCTTCAGGATAGACAGCAAAGTGAGCACCTAGAAATTGCTTTGGTCTTATCTTCCACCCTTCCAAGCTACGTTACCACTGGACAAACATGGGCATGACCACGTGAACATAATTGTCCACACCTATAGGGCGAATGGTTCCCGGGCTTGAGGGGGTAGTGACTTCCAGAGCGACTTGGGCTTGGTGAAGGACAGATAGAACATCGGAAAGATATTTTACATTAAAGGCGATTTTGGCTTCTTCTCCGTCAATAAGAGCGTCGATTTCTCCAACATTGCCTCCAACCTCCTCGGCTTGAGCAGAAACAGTTACCTTTCCCGGACTAAGTTCAGTGCCTGGGGTTATGACCAGGCGAACTATACCGCTAGCGTCGCGAGCAAATATAGAGGACATCTTGGTAACCCGCAGAAACTCGTTAATGTCCACTACAGCTCGCGTGGTATAGCTTGGAGGAATAACCTGGGAATAATTAGGGAAGGAACCTTGAATAAGCTGGGAAACTATCTCAGCATTTTTGAAACGGAAGAGCACCTGGCTCTTTTGTTCGTTTATGGTGATTTCTACAGGTTCCTCCTGTTCACTGAGAAGGCGATTCAGCTCATTGAGGGTTCTCGCTGGGATAATCACCGTAGTTTTCTCGCTGACTGGCGAACCAAGAGTCGTTTTGTGGACAGCTAGCCTGAAGCCATCGGCAGCCACTAGGTTGAGCTGCTCACCGTCGAATTCCGAGTTAATTCCGGTTAACACTGGACGGGATTCCTCGGTGGCAGCGGCAAAGGCAACTTGCGCAATCCCTTCTCTGAGAGCATTTGCTTCTATGGAGGTGTTCATGCCGTCGCTTATCTGAGGGATAGGTGGGAAATCCGCGGCATCAATGCTGTTAATATGGGCTTGAAAATGGCCGCTCGTAAGCTCCAGAATGCGGCTGGCAGAGGGAAGATCGATTTCAATTAAGTCGTTAGGCAAGGAATTAACAAAGTCAATGAGCAGCCGAGCAGGTACAGTTATGTCTCCTTCCTGTTCTATTTTGGCACCAATCCAACATGTGGTAGCCATTTCCAAATTGGTGGCTGCTAACTTGAGCTGCGATTGCTCAGCGGATAACAAGATATTTTGAGTGATAGGCAGAGTGGACCTGGTGGCTACAGCTCTCCCTACGATGCTTAGCCCCCTATTTAGGTTTTCTTGAAGACAAGATAACTTCATGCAATACCTCCCCACGGTGTGTATAATGACAGTATACTATCAACAAATGTAATAATCAATGATTCCACAACTGCAGCTGAGTTACCTATTTACACGTTTGATATGGGCGAATTAGCTTTTAGCGTAGAGTTTCGCAATTATGGCTAATAAGTGAGTTGACCTAACATCTTAATAACCTGATTATTTCCGAAAATCTTGGGTTGAGTTTGCCTGCTGGCTTTGGTAGGCCGTGGTATCCGATAGAACCCCAGCTATAGTTCTCAAAGCAGTTTTTGTGTTTAGTTAGTCCATTTTTGATAGCAAATCGCACCATGCACTGTTTTATGCACTCAAGGCAGGTGTGGGCAAGGAGCAGTTCAGGTCATCAGCTGAATTAACAAAGCAGGCATTTGTTACGCAAATTATACAATCTGGACTTTTGTTGGTGGCTGGCCAACCATGGCAGCATCTGATTTCCAGCCAGCATCACCAGCTGTTAAGTTCTTGGAATGCCTTTTCGAAGTCCTTTTTCGATCTCTCCACGAGGCCTTTTGCCTCGCCGATAACTACCTCGTATTCATCGTTCTTGAGGGTTTCTAACGTTGCCGCAGCAACTACAGATGGTGGGATGCCCCTATATTCCTGTTCCGAACCACTGGTGGTGCTCTTGCCGAGTTCTGTGTCAACCGCGGGCGGCACTATTTCGAATACTTTTATGGGAGTGCCTTTCAACTGGTGCCTCAGGGCTATGGTGAACATGTGGATTCCCGCTTTGGTGGCACAATAGACGGGCATGGTGGCTATCGGAATGAAAGCTAGCCCTGAGGAAACGTTGATGATGGCCGCTTCTTTCCTCTTCTTCAGCAGCGGAGCGAAATATGCCAACATGTGGATTGGAGCAGCAAAGTTGATTTGGACTTCGTCTTCGCCGCCGAACAGCTCAGTCGTTCCTTTCCTTAGGTTGATAGCCCTTTGAATTCCGGCGTTGTTCACCAGGATGTTCAAATCCTTGTAATTGTCTCTAACCCAGTCGCAGAAGGATTCGCGGTCCTCCTTTTTTGAAAGGTCGCATTGCATCGCCTGTATCTGAGGCAGTTTGTCCCTGGCCTCTTTCAGCTTGGCTTCCCTTCTTCCACAAATCAATACCTTGTTGCCCTCTTTAACGAAGGCTTCAGCCAGAGCGAAACCGATTCCTGTAGCTCCGCCAGTAATCAAGACGGTATTGCTGTTAGTTCTCATTGCTTACTCCACTATCGAAAATTTAGCTGCCCTAGTTATATCACATAGGCGCGCTACCACGCCACACCAGAAGTTGGCACGTCTAATATCAGCTCAAACAGTTTCGAGTGGTGTCACATTCCGCCCAATTGTTGGCCTGTCGATTTTGGTCGAACTCAGTCGCCAAATAATTGTGAACAGTAATTACTTCTAAGAACGCTACTGCTAACTACCACACAATTAGGTTTATTGCCCAACCACAGCTTGAGGTTTGCTGTGTCTAACTGCACAAGCACCAGGGTGCTAGATGTTAGTTTAGATGTTAACTATATCCACATGGCATCTATCATTCTAAGATTTGTCGAATAAATCCGATTCGCGATGAATCGGGCAAGCCCTTCCATAACCTTTACGCCTAAACGAGGGTTTTCGTAGCAAAGCTCCCGCACTTTGACCCATCCAACGCAAGCAACTGAGACAGTTCACGGCACTTCGCTGAAGTGGTGTGGCGGTACGGAGGTAGTAGCGCAGCCCGGCCGAAAGCACCCCCCCTAGATTCTGTGGCTACCAATCGCTCAGTATCTGGTCTTA
This sequence comes from Dehalococcoidia bacterium, assembly GCA_034414335.1. Taxonomy (GTDB): domain Bacteria; phylum Chloroflexota; class Dehalococcoidia; order GIF9; family AB-539-J10; genus RBG-13-51-36. The sequence goes on along the minus strand of DAOUMB010000009.1, from coordinate 4,277 downwards.
GCTGTATGATCATCGCCACTAGACCTTCCTCTACAATGAATAGTCTCTTTGCTTCCTCGTCCTACTGAAATACGAAATCATCCTTCGCAGAGTCTTGCCTTTCGGAGAGTTCTAGTACCTCTGCCAACTCGTTACTATCCAAATTCTGGAACAGAGGAATTTTCTTCAGTTCTTCCGGCCCTAGTGTTTCCATAGTGGTATGCCTCCTTTTTTGATATATTATAAAAATAATTTAACACGTGTCTTGTTCTGTCTTCGCCGAGTTTATAATCGTTTGTTTTAACCTGCATCAAGTGGTATGGGCTAATCCGAATTCAAGCGCTTTGCTCGCCTGCCCATAGCATCGTATGTTGCGTACTTGTACAATTCACTTAGTGTCGGGTAGTTGAAACAGGTGTTGATGAACAGGTCGTTAGATGCGCCTATCATCAAAGCGGAAAGTCCGGTGTGGACTAATTCAGTTGCATTCTCGCCGATTACATGTACTCCTAGTAGTTTCATAGGACTCCTGGGATCGTTGTTGAATTTGAAGAGCAGTTTTAGAAAGCCATCGTGGTCGCCGGTGATCATGCCCCGTGCATTCTGGTTGTAGCCGGCCTTACCTACTACGTAATCTATCCCCTCGCTTACGCACTGTTCCTCGGTCTTCCCCGCTCCAGAGCACTCGGGAATAGTGTAAACTCCGTACGGTAAAACTGGAGCTACGTGCTCCTTGTATGGCTCTAGATTAAAAGCCTTGATCATAGCAAAGCGAGCCTGCTCCATAGAAGTTGAGGCTAGAGCAGGCGGACCTATGACATCGCCAGCGGCATAGATGCCTGGTACCGGTTCGTGAGTCTCAGGGTGCACTACTTGGTAGTTATCATTCACAATAAGGAAATCATGCCTACCAAGTGTGATACCGGCAGCCTCAAGATTCAACTCGTTTGTGTTACTAGTGCGACCCATCGCTAGCATAACCGTGTCTGCCTTCATGACTTCACCTGATTCAAGCTCAATTACCACGCCTTTTGTTCTTGCTGTGCACCGCCTGACGCTCACGGGCATCTTAAGATTTACACCCATCCTCGACATACTGTTCTCGAGTGCGAGAGAGATATCCCGATCTAGAAAAGGTAGCAAAATATCTCGGCTTTGGAGCAAGAAGACCTCGATGCCCAGCGCGGCGAAGATGCAGGTGTATTCGCAACCAACGACGCCACCACCAATTATTATCAGCTTATTTGGCAAATCCTTAATCCGTAATATAGTGTCTGAATCATAGATATGATGGTCTCTGGGGAAGTTGTCCGGCCAGCGTGGAGATGACCCTGTTGCAATGAGAGTTACATCTCCTTCTAAGAATTCCGGCTTCTTGTCGCGTGAAGTCACTTTTACTGTATGCCGGCCCTTGAATGAACCGATGCCCCTAAAGATATCCACATTATGACGGAGCATGTTGTCTGCAACGCGCCTACGTTCGGCATCTTTCATCACCTCTTCGTGGTGAAGAAAGTCTTGGACCGTAGCCTGACGTCTTAGTGACAAGTCAACTCCGTGAAGGCGGCGTGAGCGTATCCCGGAGAGCGCCAGCGCAGTCTCACGGAGAGCCTTGCTTGGGATCGTGGTGCTGGCAGCAGCACCTCCCAGATAGTAGTCTCGCTCTACCATAGCAACCTTCTTGCCAAAATATGCTGCTTGGGCAGCACCCTTTTCACCAGCTGGGCCAGAGCCGATAACAATCAAGTCATATTTGTGTGTAGACATGAAGTTCCTCTTATGTTGATGCTCTGTGCTTGTCATCTTGGAGAAGTCTCTCCTTCTGATGTTTTGGGCTAGAAGCTAACACGTTCTTCTCGAGGACAAAAAACGGCTACTTACTAAGTTAATGATTATAAGCGATGGAAGCGTTAATTCCAACAGTACTTGTGCTTACTTTAGCATACTATGGTTATCATGTGAAGACCGCTATTTAGATCATCTAAAATCTAACCGAAAATATTTAAGATGTAGCCTGGTTGTTACTTTAAAGGAGGTTAAAGCCGGGCTATGGAAAGGTATCGCTAGCGGTCTATCTTATTCTATCGCGCTAGAAATACCCGTGCAAGGAAGGTGTCCTTTTTAACAAGCCACGATGTGCTGTTGACGAGCCCGCGCTGTTGAGTTTCCGCGCCGGTGAATCGAGAGGATTTCAAGTATCCGCTGTGTGACCATTGAATAGTTCGCTATTTCGTGCAATGCCGGCGTAGCATAGCTGACATTTGAAATCTTGCGGCGCGTCGGCTAAACAAAATGATGTCATGAAAACGCTGACCTCCAAGGGGTAACATTACTCAGGAGGTGCAGCTATGCTTTATACTGGTGTTGACTATCACAGGAGCTTCTCTTACCTGACTACGATGAATGAGAAAGGAGATATCGTTAATCAGAAGAAGCTACCCAGCAACTGGGAAATCGTTGATTTTCTCAAAGGGTTTGGGGAAGAGATGGAAGTAGCCATTGAAGCTACTCCAAGCTGGTACTGGCTTTATGACCATCTTGAGGATGAGGGGTTTGACGTTAAGCTGTCTCATCCGTTGAAGACCAAGGCTATAGCATACGCCCAGGTCAAGACTGATAAGGTTGATTCAGCCACCTTAGCACATCTTTTGAGGAGTAACCTTCTCCCATTATCCTGTGTCCCGCAGAAAACAGTGAGATTGAACAGAGAACTCCTGCGGTACCGGGCAAGCCTGGTCAAGATACAAACCGGTGTGAAGAACAAGATTCACATGATCCTAGCTAAGAACAGTGTAAACCACTCGTACGCCGATTTGTTTGGAAAGCAGGGAATGGTTTTCCTGCATTCCCTGGCTCTACCTGATAACTACAAGATTGCCTTGGAAGGCTATCTTGTACTGGATGCTGTGCGACAGGAGGGCCGGGCAGCTAGCAAGAAGGTGCAACAACTCGCAGAGCAGGACCATAACTCCCTATTACTGATGACCATCCCTGATATGGGATACTACAGCGCACTGTTGACCAAAAGTGAAATAGGGAATGTTAGGCGTTTCCGGTCAGCCAAGCAGCTCTGTAGTTATGGAGGTCTTGTACCCTCGACTCACGCTTCAGGAAATACCTGTTTCCATGGGCATATTACCAAACAGGGATCCAGATGGTTACGCTGGATACTAGTAGAGGCAGCCATCCACGCTGTGAAAAGACCTGGGGTATTACGGCGTTTCTACTTCAAGGTCGAGAGGAAGAAGGGAGGACAGATTGCTAAGGTAGCCACAGCAAGGAAACTCCTGGAATGGATTTACCATATACTCAGGGATGGCAGGACCTATCTGGAGATGGAGAAGATAGCAAACCTGCTGGGTCGAGGTGAGCTCGGTAATTACTCTGGTCGTGCATAACAGGCCGTCAATTTGATAGGGCAGCCTCAGCCTGAACGACATAGTGTGGCTAAGAAGCTACGAAGGATGAATAGGTTAAATCTGTTAGAACTTGACAAAGTCAGCGTTTTCAGGGATGAGTGATTGTGACTTGATGCTCTACTTAATACTACTTGCAAGGGCTTTCAACATCTCGGCAGATCCATCATTGGCACGCTCTCAATTTTCAGATGTTATTCCAGTTAAGGTTTGCTCTTAGAATGAGGGTGGGGTCCGCGCCATGGAGAACATCGGTCAATTGAAAACACAATTGAGCTGTCTCAATGTTCTCGCATACGTGTAAGAATCAAAGCTAGCACCACTGACATGACAATACCACCCAGAATTAGCATTAATGCATCTAAGCTAAATCCAAACTGGAACTGACCAACGCCAAAAACCAACGCGTACCCAATAAGGAAGTTTACCACTCCCCAGATAACGTTAAGCACTGGTGATGATTCTCCCGTAGTCATGGGCTTGGAAAAAGGGGTTCGGAACTTCTTCCCCGATATACCGTGTATGAAGTGGGGCATTCCGTTGGCAAGGAAGCCACCAGCAAAGAAATAGGCTAGAAAGGCGTACCAGGTCATGTTCACCTCCTAGGGCTTTATAGGTCTTGTTTTAAAGATACCACAGCCCACTTTTGTAGGGAACCACCCCTTCGTTCGACTCTGAATCCTTCAAGTATTCCCTCCCACTCCGCTTTGTTTACAAAACCAAGAGGAGGGGGAGAACCTAGGCTAAGGTATGCCTGTCCTCTTGACTTGAGGATACGCTTTATTTCGCTGACAGCTGACTGTCTGTGGTCAGCCATAGAACACAATAGGCCATTAGCAAGAACGAAGTCAACCGACCTGTCTTTTATAAAGCTCACGTCGG
>DAOUMB010000008.1:0-2379 GCA_034414335.1 Dehalococcoidia bacterium | reverse complement strand
GCTGTCCATTCAGCCGGGCGAAGCCAGTTATCATATTTCCTGCATAAGTTGGCTTGGTCTCAAAGAAATAGCCATCATCCACTACCTCAGTAATTACTTCGCGCATGTCGAAAAGGCTCCTCGAGCTATCGGGGAGTATATCTAGAATATCTTCATTCCTCCTATTTGGGTCGTCGCCAGTATCCATGATCGGAGGCCTCTCCTTACAGTTTGGCGGGAGAAAACTCAACAGCTCTTTGGTCAGTTTTACAGCATGTTCGTCATTCTTAGCCACCAAATCGCATAATCCGGTAATCTGGCTGTGAACCTTGGCTCCGCCCAAATCCTCCTCGCTCTTTTCCTCTCCCAGCATTGTACGCACAAAAGCAGGGCCGCCCATATACATCCGACCAATTCCCTCAACCATGATTATGAAGTCTGTCAGTGCTGGGCCATATGCTGCTCCACCTGCGCAGCTACCCATCAAGAGGCTGATTTGGGGTATTACCCCTGAATATAACGTGTGTCTGCGAAACACCTGGGCATATACTTCGCTGGAATCTTGACCTTCCTGGAGTCTTGCCCCCCCTGAATCAATCATCTGAACGAAAGGGACTCCAGCCTGAGCGGCAAAATCGAGCACCTTGCAGGATTTCTTACCATGCATTTCCCCAAAGGTTCCCGCAAGGGTGGTGAAATCTTCCGCAGCGACGAAAGCATGTCTTCCTTCCACCTTTCCATGCCCACAAATCACAGCATCCGCAGGGACCTCTCGTTTGTCCATGTTAAAGAAAGTGCAGCGATGTTTGACCAGAATGTCTACTTCATCAAAAGTACCGGGGTCGAAAAGCAGGTCTATCCTTTCCCGGGCTGTTAGCTTATTACGGCTATGCTGTTTTTCCACTGCCTCGGCTCCGCCCATTTGAAGGAGCTTCTCTTTCCGCTCTCGTAGCTCGTTTAATTTGTCTATGTTGGTATTCATTTTAGGTTGCCTCCTCTGAAGTTAACTCATAGCGCATTTTTTCTCTATCGTCGATATTATATCATCCACTTCGCTCTCGAAGATTCCATATCGCTTAGCTATATTTGCTGAAGACATTTGTTCACCAGTGATAAAGCCTCTTCGTAGCAGATAAATTTCCTGCTCTTTCATTCCTATGTTAGCTCTGTCGAGCTCCATCAGTTGAATGACTTCTTCATGCTCTGTTGCCAGTATCCGAATCTGACTCGCTTCGTCTCTTAAAGCCTGTGCATAGTCCAAACGTGCTTTTTCATATTTGCCTTCGTTATCGTAGGCAATCGCCCTGTTGAAATATGCCCTGGCGTAGCCAGGATAGAGATTAATTGCCTTGCTGTAGTGAGCTATGGCTCTGTCGAGTTCCTCTCTGTCCGTATCACGAATTCCCCGTTCCAAATGCCGATTGCCTAGAATGTAGTAAGTTATTCCGTCCACCGAGGTCGAGGGCAGCCCTCTGATGTCCTCCACCTCTTCCAACTTATCCCAATCTAAGTCTTTTGTCCGCCATCTCTGCCCTTCCTTAACTTGTGCTCCTATCCGGCGATGCCTTATATCTCTTGAGCCATACCACAGGTCCATGAATTGCCGCCTGGCTGAAGGGAGCTTAATGAAATTGACATAATGCGGTGTATACCACCCCCCGTTATCTATGACTACCTCAACAATGCCTATGTCCAGGCCGAATCTTGGCCCGAGACTATGGAGCAGCTTTGCATAACCCAGGCAATCAGCTTGCTGGTAGAGGAGGACATCCCTTAGCTGGAAAATCCTGCCTCTTTTTACATTCCGCTTTATTGAGTCATATAGCCAATTTAAAATGGCTAGCTCCGATTCCCTGTCCTTTCCCGTGCTTTGGCTGCTTGCAGAGGGTGGGCTCTGAGCTAAGTCCCAGCGAGATAATGCCTGGTTTATCTCCTGAGAACTAACCTTTCTCAGTTTTTCTATTTCCACTGTATCATATAGTATACTTGCAAAAAGAATGGTTCAAAAGAAGAGAACAGGGATTTTCTTCCCCCGCTTTGAAGGTCAAAGGTTGAAGGATTTTCCCCAAGCTCTAGCCGATATTCTGGATAAAGATAATGTCAGTTACTACGATGGTGTCTATGCCACAGACAACCCGTATTATGTCAAACCGGCTACGGAGGAAATGTTGGCCAAGGTTCACTCGCAGGATATGATAAACAGGGTAAGGGGAACAGGGTATTATGAAGCAGCTTCGTATTCCGCGGGTGGGACGGTGCAGGCGGCTTTGGAGATACTTCAAGGAAAGATTGACAATGCCTTTGTTTTCACAGGCGTTGGCGACCACCATGCCGGCAGAAATTTCTTTGGTGGCTGGTGCTATTTCAACGGCGCTGCTGTGGCCATAGCTGTGCTTAGGG
>DAOUMB010000007.1:0-6874 GCA_034414335.1 Dehalococcoidia bacterium | reverse complement strand
ACTCGCAAAATCCGGACGTGATCGCGGAACGAATGCAACTGGCACCGGGTATGGTTGTGGTGGAAATCGGCCCGGGCAAAGGGTCATATACGAAAGCGGTTGCGCAAAGAGTTCTCCCCGACGGGATGCTATATGCGGTAGACATTTCTGAGAGTATCGTCCAACGCTTGAAAGCGTGGTTTGACAAGGAAGGTGTCACCAATATCATTCCAAAAATTGAGGACGCCTATCACTTTACCTTCGCTGACGAAAGTATAGACCGCGTGTTTGCAGTCTCTTGCTTGCCCGAAATCCCACAGCCGGTAAAGGTGATGGAAGAATGCCGCCGAATCCTGAAACCAGATGGTCTGCTTTGCTTGAATGAATGGGTGGTGGATCCTGATTATCGTCTCCGAAGTACAGAGAAGTCGTGGGCGAAGAAAGCAGGCCTGGAGTTGAAGCAAGAAGTCGGTAACTGGGTTTCGTACCAGCTTCATTTCAGGAAGATCAGTGAGCGGCTAACTACGTGATGCAGCCGCCTCCTTCCAGTCGCGCCTGATCCGCGCCGTTATCCGTAGAGAGCGAGGAGCGGGGTTTGCCCGGAAATAGTGTACCCCTCATAGTAAGAATATCTGCCGATTTCAGAAAATTTGCCCATCACGCCTTAGATAGAGCCTATATATCATAAACTTAACACTCTTCACACAAAGGTCGCCTGCAGATTGCAATTCAATCATACCTTTGCCTCAACTCCATATCAAGGCCGCTTTGATTGCAAAAGCTCGGTGCGAATGACCCATCTGGCTATGGGATTATGTCAATTCTGTTTCAGTCTCCAAGGCAGTGAACGAGGACAGTAAGTTGCAAACTGGGAATCTTGTGTTATAATAGCGCATAATCGATGGAATCCTGGGTGAGAGAAAGACTGCTTGTGTAAGTTTTCTCTCCCTTAAGTTATGCAACGAGCATACTTTCCCGATAGGAGGTGTGCTCGTAATAGTGATGTCATAGGGGTTAGTCCAAATACGCAGGATATAAATAAAGATGGATTTTAGCTTAACACCTGAGCAAGAAGCATTAAGAAAAGAGTTTGAGGACTTTTGTAAAGAAGAAGCAAAGAGAGCTCCCAAGGGCTGGGGATATACTTACGCCCCCCAAGAGGAATCGGATGAAGGATGGGCCTACCACAAGTCAGTGGTAGAAAGGGTAGCTGAGAAAGGATGGTTGTGCTTGCCTTGGCCCAAGGAATACGGGGGGCAGGGACACGGCATAATTGAGCAAATCATCTTCCAGGAGGTGACCGCATATTATAGGGTCCCTGCGGTTCCCATCCTCTTCATGCAGGTGGCCGCTGCCATTTTGTATCATGGTACCGAAGAGCAGAAAAAGGAATGGCTGCCCAGAATGGCCAAGGCAGAAATATGGTGGGCTGAGGGTTTGAGCGAACCCGACGCTGGCTCAGACCTTGCCTCCATTAAGACCACCGCGGTAGCAGATGGCGATGATTATGTCATCAACGGTCAGAAAATATGGACCAGTAGTGCCCACCATGCCGACCACATCTTCATACTGGCAAGAACAGACCCCGACCAGTCAAAAAGACACAGGGGGTTGAGTTTCTTCGTTAATAAGATTGGGCCCGGGATTGAGTTCCGCCCCCTGGCTTACATGAATCGCAGTCATATGTATAACGAGACGTTTTTAGACAATTTTCATATCCCCAAGCAAAATATGATTGGTGGGTTAAATCAGGGGTGGTACGTCATGATGGCCGGCAGAAATTTTGCCCGCGCCAACATATTTTTTCCCATTCAGGGAAAACAAAGCCTGGACCAGCTGATTGAATATTGTAAACAGACAAAGGACGGTGGTGAAATTCTCGCCCATAAACCGGTGATTCGCCAGAGGCTGACGGAATTTGCCACAGAGTATGAAGCAAGTTTAAAATTCGCCTACTATGTGGGCTGGCTTCAGAGCCAAGGTAAGGAGGTCGCAGGTGAGGCTGCTGCCTGCGGGTGGTTCGCTAACGAGCTAAATCATCGTGTTGCCAACTTCGGCGTAGAGATTATGGGCCTTTACGGAACAGTAAAGGGTGGGACAAAATGGGCTCCCCTTTTTGGGAGGTTTCAAGACCTTTGTCAATGGGGTTGCGGCCTCTGCCTTGCCGGAGGCACCACCGAGGTACGCAAGAACGTGATCGCCCGGCAGGAACTGGGGCTGCCAAGAGGTTAAGCCAGTAGTTATCTTCAGAGGAGGAAATAAAGATGGACCTTAGTTTTACCGAAGAACAAGAAATGCTGAGGAAAGCAGCTCGTGACTTCTTAGCGGAAGAATTTCCCAAAACATTAGTTAGGAAAATGGAGGAGGACCCAATCGGCTTGCAACCAGATATGTGGAGGAAATTAGCGGAGCTGGGGTGGCTGGGATTGATAATCCCGGAAGAGTATGGCGGCAGTGGTAGCAGCTTCATGGATTTGTTTGTCTTGCTTGAAGAGATGGGGCGCGCTTGCTTGGTCGCTCCCTTCTTTTCCACTACCATATGCACCTTTCTCCTTATGGATATAGGCAGCGATGAGCAAAAGAAGAAATTCCTGCCCAAGATAGCCAATGGAGAACTAATCTTTGCCTTAGCCTTGACTGAGCCCAGCGCCAGCTACGACGCCAGTGGGATAACTACAAAGGCTTTGGCCAACAAGGATGGCTATGTTATTGATGGCACCAAGCTATTCGTTCATGACGCCCATGTAGCAGACTATTTGCTCTGCATAACCAGGACAGACCCTTCATCGCCTCCAGAGAAAGGTATCACTACCTTCATAGTAGATGCCAAGAGCCCGGGCATAACAGTCACAGCTCTACCCACTATTGCCGACGATAAGCAAAACGAGCTTACTTTTGAAAAAGTCAAGGTGCCAGCAGAGAATATGCTCGGTGAATTGAACGAAGGTTGGCCAGCAATAAGCAAGCTCGTGGAGCGAGCTGCCATAGCCAAATGCGCTGAGATGATTGGTGGTGCGGATTGGACTATCGAGAACTCCGTTGCATATGCCAAGGAAAGATTGCAATACGGAAGACCAATTGGTAGCTTTCAGGCTATCCAGCATTATCTTGCCGAGATGTGGACCGAAATTAGTCATGCTAAGAGGCTGGTCTACTATGCTGTGTCCCTCATAGATGAGGGGCTTGCCTGTACCAAAGAGGTGGCCATGGCCAAAGCGCTAATGAGTGAGGTATATTTGCGGTGCACTCATTTTGGTGTTCGGGTTCACGGCGGCATTGGGACCACCAGAGACCACGATATGGGACTCTACTATCGGCGTGCTAGGCAGGCAGCGTGCCTTTTCGGCGATGCCGAGTTCTGGAGGGAAATGGTGGCTTGCGAACTGGGGCTTTAGTCGGTACAGTTCGCTCGGTCTTCCGGAGGGTGTCGCTTTTTCATCCCTGAATAGTCATTAATTAGACGCTCCGGAGAGCTCAAGTGCTCCCATAGGACATCGCTACACCGCGTCAGATGAGGAATAAGTACTACCCTCGAAGCCAGTCCCAAATCCAAGAAACCAAACTCGTCCCGATATTAATCCCAGAATAAGGAGGTGCTAATGCTAAAATTTTGGATAATGGTTGCCCTCTCTTCACTTCCAGTTTGCGCTGATGAAGCTATTTTCCCTGCCTAGTGTAGGATTGCGGAAATGATTGAGATCGAACAGCTAACAAAGACCTATGCCTGGGCACTAGATACTAAGGACCGTGAACTCTACTGGAGCGTTTTCAGCGATGATATAAGGTTGGTCGGGCGAGCGAAGGAACTCAGCTACATGCTCACCGGTATCGAGGAGTTGAGGGCAGCCACTGATTTCATATTTAGTTCTGAGAAGGGTGCTTTCAGTGCACTATCGAATCTACTGGTAGAAGTTAAGGGAGATACGGCGACAGGGCGGGATTACTATCAGCATTACAGCTATCGTGTTAATTGGGAGACGGGTGAAGTAGACAAGGAACCCACATTTACGAGAGGCCGGCATCTCTGGGAGTTTAGGAAGCAAGACGGGGTGTGGAAGATCACACGGATGGAAAGCCGCGAGCACTGCCCAACATACCCTGATTGTGACTACGCACCTTTTACTACGCTCCCAATATCGAAATAATGGCACCCGGGTCCGATACCAAAGTAGACAGCGCGCTTACCGAAAGATTATGCCCAACTTGGTGGGCTCCGCAGAACAGGGTTAACACGCCACCCCAGATTGGCCCATAAAATCTTCGAGTACATCGTTGACACAAAACTGAAAGGATGATTTCATCGAAATTCAAACAGGAGGGACTGGAAGGACCATGGTAGGCAAAATTTTTTCAAAGTTATTTGAACCAGTCCAAATTGGCAAAGTAAGAATCAAGAATAGGATAGCCATGGCTCCGATGGGAATTCTAAACCCACCAATGGTAAATCCTGATGGAAGCCCTACACAGCGCACTGTGGACTACTATGTTGAGAGGGCAAAAGGCGGAGTTGGGCTAATAATAACCGGCGCGCACAAAGTGGAAAATGAGATAGATGTTGTAAGGCTTGGTTTTGCGCCAATTATCAGTCCTGCAATACGAAGCCCTTATGGTGAATTGTCTGAGGCTGTTCATTCGCTTGGAGCAAAAATATTCATTCAACTAACGCCAGGCGTCGGCCGCGTTCTCATGCCCCGTCATGTAGATCCTACGGGCCGTAGTAAACCAGTATCAGCATCTCCCATTCCGAATTACTGGGACCCTGACGTCATCTGCCGGGAACTTACGACAGAGGAGGTCGAGAGGATAGTAAAAGCAGTTGGCGACGCTGCCGAAGTTGTGAAAGCTGCAGAGATAGATGGAATAGAATTACACGGTCATGAAGGTTACCTCCTGGATCAATTTGCCACCGCTATATGGAATAAGAGGATGGATAAATATGGTGGAGACCTGAAAGGCAGGCTTGCATTTCCCGTCGAGATTTTGGAGGAAATTAAAGCGAGGGTGGGGAAAGATTTTCCAGTAGTATATAGATTTGCACTCAAGCACTACATAAAGGCACTCCGTGCTGGAGCCCTTCCTGGAGAGGATTATACCGAAGCAGGTCGGGATGTTGAAGAAGGGCTTGAAATGGCTAGATTGTTAGAAGAGGCAGGTTTCGATGCCTTGCATGTGGATGCTGGCTGCTACGACAGCTGGTATTGGGCTCATCCACCAACATATCAAGAACATGGCTGCATGGTAGATATGGCGGAGAAAGTCAAGAAAATTGTGAACATCCCAGTTATGGCCGTTGGAAGGCTTGACATACCAGAGTTAGCAGAAAAAGTGGTCGAAGAAGGGAAAGCAGATATGGTTGTCATAGGCAGGGGGCTTTTAGCCGATCCCTATTGGCCCAACAAGGTTCAGGAAGGAAGAATAGATGATATTCGCCCCTGTATTGGTTGTCATGACGGTGATCAAAGAATGATACAGGGTAAACCCTTGTCCTGCGCTGTAAATCCTGCTTGCTGTAGAGAGGGGCTCTATGGGTTAAAGTCAGCTGAGAAGGCGAGGACAGTTTTGATTGCTGGCGGGGGAGTGGCTGGTATGGAGGCGGCAAGGGTTGCGGCTATCAGAGGGCACAGGGTAACCTTATATGAGAAGGGGAAAGCTCTGGGCGGCCACTTACTTGAGGCCTCTGTGCCCGACTTCAAAAAAGACTTGGGGAGATTGAACGAATGGTACAAAGGGCAACTTAGCAGGCTCGAGGTCGAAATTAAGCTTGAAACAGCGGTAACGAGAGATATCGTTGAGAAGGAGAATCCCGATGCAGTGCTTGTTGCCACTGGCTCAAAACCTATCATTCCCGACATACCGGGTATTGAAAAGCCAAATGTCGTCACATGTATAGATTTGCTTCTCAGCAAAAAGAAGGCGGGGGGAGTTGTAGTCGTGGTAGGGGCAGGTTTGATTGGATGCGAAACAGCACTCTGGCTAGCGAAGCAAGGAAGGAAGACGACGATAGTAGAAATGCTACCAGAACCATTGATTACTCCTCCTCCGCTCTTTAACGCAAATAAGCTTATGCTTCTAGATTTGCTTGCTTTAAATGGGGTTAAGCTAGAAGTTAACACAACTGTCCAAGAAATAGTCGATGACGGTATCGTTGCAGTTGATAAGTATCTAAAACAGAGCATGACCCAAGCTGATACTATAGTGCTAGCGGTAGGGCTAGAACCTGAGGACCAATTATACAAATTATTAATAGGAAAGGTAGCGAATCTATACGCACTGGGAGATTGTCAAAATCCAAGGCGCATAATGGGCGCAATTTGGGATGCCTACGAGGTAGCCCGGTCAATCTAAGCGGTTGAGATCTCCACACGGATAAGCCACAAGCTACACTGCTGCTTAAAGCTAAACCAAGCTTAGGAGCTGTCTACCGTAGCCTATTATGTTCAGCTCCTACGAAGCAATGCCTTACTAGCCTGAGTGGAGCAGCCCAACATCACAATCCCCTTGTCAGTCCTTTAGTGCTGATTGCTATGCCCCTTTGGCTGCCTTACGCCCTCTTAACATGTCAGCAAAAGCCTCCACCTTGGTCCTCAATACCTCAGCAGTATAAGACCTCCAGTCAAAGACATCGCCCTCGAGTAGCAGCACTGGAATCCCCAAGTCAGCCTCTATGCTTTTCTTGATGATTATAGCTTGGGGGCAACTAGCACGGCAGGAAAAGTGGTAATACCAGAGCAAAGCATCCGGGTTCATTGCCTTAATTGATTCCTCCAGCACAGATATGCAACCCGGGGTGCTATGGTAAAGGCCTCTTCGCAACATAGCTTCGACAGTTCGTTCCTCCAAGGCAGTGAATTTACTTTCCGCCCGCTGAAGGGGAGGCATATAATATACCAGAGGC
>DAOUMB010000006.1:0-1825 GCA_034414335.1 Dehalococcoidia bacterium | reverse complement strand
AGCTAAGCCAACTGTTGGAAGCGAAATGTAGCGTAGCGATAAGCGTGGTAGTGGATGGCCCGTTTCAACGTCTGGTTGCAAAGGTGGGACTCTTGGATTTGATATATCACTGGCAAGCCCTGGACCCTTTGAAGGCATTACGGGAGGAAGCTACTAATGTGAGCCAAGTCATTTCAGAGTGCCTAGAATATAGGCCTGATACGCTGGTGATTGCTGACGATATTGCCTACAATCTATCTACCTATGTTAACCCCAGTGAGCTCGAACAGTGTCTCTTCACACTCTATAAAGATTGGGTTAAACAAGCCCATACTCATAATGTCCTAATGTTTTTCCACTCGGATGGCAATCTAAGCAGAGTTATCCCAAGTCTGTTAACCTGTGGCTTTGATGGCTTAGCGGGTTGTGAGTTAGAGTGCCAAGACGTACTGACTCTGAAGCGCCATTACGGGGCTAGACTCACTTTTCTCACTGGCATACCACATGACCTTTTGAATGAGGAGCCACAACCGAATCAGCGTAGGCATTTCATCGAGCTTATTAAGAGCCTCGCTTCAGGTGGGCGTTTTGTCCTTAGCTCCTCCTCTGGATTATACACAGCCCAAAATCTATCAGCGCTTAAGACATTATATAACTGGGTAGATGAAGCTTGGAGTTCATGTAGACGTAAAGATTCGCTATCTTCTAAGTAGGAACCTGAAATCAAATCGTGGAAGGCTCTGCTAGGATAAATTAGGATACCGTGGGCTTTCGCTTTTTAACTTTCACCTTGACTTAGATGATTGTCTCTCCCTACCGTGATTATGGCCCAAACTGTAATCATGCAAATGGCATCCGCCTTTTTTACTTACGTCCTTCGCGTTTTTACAACTATTACACATCATACTACATGGTTTTTTGTCAATGACTCCAGCAATGTTTGATTTACGTTGGAATTCAGAACCGCGCCAACAACCTCCTTTTCGTCAGATATCCCGCTGGAACTTGCCTTAGTTTTCTTGCTGCGCTAGTCGGTTTATGCTAGTATAGGCTGTGTCGGGGCGTAGCGCAGCCTGGTAGCGCACCTGAATGGGGTTCAGGTGGTCGCCGGTTCAAATCCGGCCGCCCCGACCATTAGTTCGAGAAATTTTCGAGAGGTATCAACAACGGCAAGTTTGGCACTGCTTTCCTCAAGCAGCTCTCTACAGGACAGGTTCAGCTAGGGATATCAGACAGAGTTTTGGCTGAGAAACAAAAGTACTGCAAGCCATAATTCTATTAATTGGAAATATTCCGAGTCAATAGCTAGGCTAAAGGCATGTCTGGTATAATCTTGATTACTATGGTACGATTCCTGGGACCATCAAACTCGCAAAAGAAGATACCTTGCCATGTGCCCAAAACTAGCTTCCCGCCTTCTACCGGCATTGTCTTGGAGCTACCTACTAAGCTGGTCTTAATATGGGCGGGTGCGTTGCCTTCCATATGGCGGTAGCCATTGTGTTGAGGTACCATAGCGCCAAGCTGTGAAATAATATCTTGGGCAACGCTGGGGTCGGCATGCTCATTCAGTGTGACCCCAGCAGTTGTATGCGGAACGAAAACATAGCAAACGCCATTCTGAATACCACTAGACCTGACAACATCGTCGACCTTTGTGGTAATGTCCTGAAAATCTATTCTTGACCGTGTACGTATATTTATTCTTTGCAGCAAGGCTCTCCATAATCTGCAAGTTATTTCACATCCTACACATTCTGGTGGTGATTAGCAAGACCTTCCGCTTCTGTTGATTGAACATTCTGGCTTTTGCTGCATGAGCAGACGCATCTGCAACCCAGAACGG
>DAOUMB010000005.1:0-8910 GCA_034414335.1 Dehalococcoidia bacterium | reverse complement strand
CCATAGACTCTTGCAAGCGTCAGATATTTGTCTCGGGGAAGAAAGTGAAGCTAACCCCCATCGAGTACAAAATCCTCTGGCAATTAGCCCAGAACGAGGGAAGAATAGTCAGCAAGGAAGCTTTGATTCGCACTGTCTGGGGATCGGGTTATAGTGCTGACCCGGAGTGTCTCAAGAAGCATATCTATCGCCTGAGATGCAAAGTGGAAGAAGACCCCATTGCCCCGAGAGTAGTCCTCACGGAAAGAGGCGTGGGCTATTTCATTGCGTCATCTAATTAGACCGGAAAGAGACCTTTTTCCTCCAGAAAGAGACCTTTTGCTACGCAAATATGTCTTTTTTCCGCCGCACAGGCACTGACCTTTCCATGCTAAAGTGTTAAGCTATGTTTTGCGCTTTGCTTTATGATGGAAAAAATCTTACTGGTTCATTCTGACCCTGTGCTGGGAACCGAGCTGGCTTTTGCATTACAGCATTCGGGTTTTCAGGTCGTGAGGGCTGTGGATGAGCATCATGCCCTGGTTGAAATGGATGGCAACCACGTTGCTCTTGTAGTCATGGCTGAGAGCGCCGCCGAGAAGAATGGGGATAAACCCTTTGTTCGGATTCGGGAGCTGTGTGGGGTCCCTATTGTCATCCTGGGGGAGAAACAGGAAGAGACAGCCGGGATTGAACTTCTGGAAATGGGCGCCGATGCCTACCTGACTTCTCCGGTGGACTTCCGGGAATTGCTTGCCCGGGTCCGTTCACTGCTTCGGCGCGGCAGGGCAGATATGACAGAGGTTGAGCCAGTCTAAACAGGAACAGTGAGCATTAAATGTATAAAAGGAGGTGCTAGCTTTCAGGAATACACGACAGAATGAATAAATGAGCTGTTTCGCCCCATGCCGAGGGGTGATAAGGCAATCTTAAAAGAAAGGAGATAAATAAATGAAAAGGAAAGGTTTTAGTATCCTGTTTGCGCTGGTGCTGGTCATTAGCCTTACTATGGTGGCAGCGGTGCCGGTGATGGCACAAACAACTTTGTATGTTGACGACGATAACTGCCCAGGGCCGGGCACTGGTACACAAGCGGACCCATTCTGCACCATTCAGGACGCTATCGATGCTTTCAGCTCTGGCGACACCATAAACGTAGCGCCGGGGACGTATGCTGGTTTTACTGTTCCAAATACGAAAGCGGGTATCACCATACTAGGTGCCCAGGCCAATGTTGACGCAGCGGGAAGCACTGATAGGGGAATACCTGGAGACGGTGACGAATCGTTAATAACCGGACTGGTAAAAATAACAGCGGATTATGTTACTCTCAATGGATTCAAGATGACAAGTAGCTACGTGGAAGTGGGCTATACTCACGCTTACAATGTAAATATAAGCTACAATATCTTTGAAAACGTCACTGCACCCTGGGGAGCTATCCACCTGCATGGAATCAATCAGGCTGATAGAGGCTATATCGGATACAATACCATCAGTGGCGCAGTGGGCTATGGGATTTATACTGTAGGTAACGACGATGTAACCATCGAGTATAATCAAATACTGAATCTCACTTATCCCGAGAAATATGGAATAGCTATAGACTGCTGCGGTTACATCGGTACGGGAATTGTGGTCAGAAACAACACTATCATAAACTCTGACGGAAACGGTATCGACTACTGGGCCGGGGCTGGTGGAGTCATCACCGATAACGCGATTACCAATTGCAACTACGAAGCCATCCTTACCGACCGCCAAGCGACAATAAGCGGGAACCATATTAGCGGGGGTAACTCGTATGGAATCCGATTGTGGTGGGGCGCCGATGGTAGCACCGTCAGTGGCAATAGCATCTCAAATACAGCCTACGAGGGCATTCAGAGTGATGTGCCGGTTACTATCACTAATAACGATGTCTCCGGCGCCAGCACTGGCATCCAGCTCAGTACTCATGCTTCTGGCTCGGTGATTGAGTACAACAACATCCATCACAATCAGTACCGGGGGCTGTCCATCACAGATGATGTGACCAATGCCACCGTAACGAATAACCATATTGCCAATCACCTGTATTGTGGAGTGACTGTATGGGGTGATGGTGATGGCTCCGGGATTCACATCAACAATAATAGTATTACTGGCAGCAAATGGTTTTACGGTGTAGAGTCAATGAGGACTGATTCTAATGTTGATGCCACCAACAACTGGTGGGGGAATCCGCATGGACCTTGTACACCAGAAGAGGATAAAAACCCTGCTGGGAAATGCAAAGGTAAGGGAGATGCAGTATCCACAAACGTCGACTATGAACCTTGGTTGCATCAACCAATAGTCCCTATGGGGAGCGGGCACGGGCTTACCCCATAGGTGCGAGCACTGTTAGCACCACAGGATTTGGCTGCGGGGGGCAGGCTCTTGAGCCAGCCCCCACCCGTCCTATCAGCCTCTTGAACGCCTATCTGCTATCTCATTCAACAGGTATGATTGAGAGCACGGATTACACTGGATGGAACGTCACAGGCAACGTGGTCTCCCACAACAAGATTTCGGGGACCCTGCACGTCTGGGAGAACGACTGTGGCGGCTATAACGGCAGCGGCATTGTTCTCTACGCCGACTTTCGCTGGGGTAGGGCAGGTGTGGATGGGATCAAGGATAACCGGGTGGTCAAGAACAAAGTGAGCTTGGTGAGTGACAATCCGACGTTGGTGGATGTGGTGGCCTTCGAACTCACCCACATCAGAGATGATTCGGATGAGGGCTGCAACGTGATTCACGACAACACCATCGGGTTTAACGACTTTCGAGGAACGGAATTACAGGTTGCCTTGACGCCAGCAAACCTCGACCAGTGCAACGATATCTCCCGTAACCTGGGTGACAACCGCGGACATGGCCTGCATCCCTCGCTCTCCGGCCCTGGTGGCTGAATTTGGCAGATAGTCAACTTGGTCGGTGCACCAGGTATGTAGGCTGCCAATTTGGAGGGTGGTAGATTGGTTGGACGTTGTGCTGAGGTTTTAGACCAGCAATGCAGCGAGGAAGGGAGTCCTCAAGGGGACTCCCTCTATGTTTCCGCAGCACTTCTGGCACAAACTCAGGAAGTGTGGCGCATTCCAACTAGAAAGCTATTAATGCGGATACCTCTTTGTCTTTCTTCTCCTCAAAGGCTACAATAAGGGCATGCGCAATCAACTCGCTGATGCCCTGAAGGGCCATGAGGCCGATTACATTGAAGTCCATTGGGAAGAAAGCCAGAGCACTGACATCGTTTACCGCGGCGAGAGATTGGAGGAAGTCAATAGGGCTCGCAGTTCCGGGGGCAATATCCGGGCCCTGATCAAGGGTGGTTGGGGTTTTGTCAGCTTTAACCGGCTTGACGGGCTGCGGGACAAAGTAGCCCTGGCGGTGGAGGAGGCGAGATTAGCAGGCAGGGAGGTATTCGAGCTTCCCTCCACGAAGCCCGTGGTGGACACTGTAACTCCACAATTGGAGAAGGATGCAACAACAGTACCGCTGGCAACGAAGAAAGAGCTCATGGATGAATACAACAATATCATTCTGGGCTCACCCAAGATTCAAAGCTCGAGAATCGGTTATCGTGATGGCAGGCGCAGGGTTATTTTCGCGAATTCCGAAGGCAGCTATATAGAGCAAGCTAAACCTGACCTTAATCTACGATTGACGGCCATAGCACGGGAAGACAGCGAAGTCCAGCAAGCAGGGGTGAGCCTGGGCAGCACGGGCGAGTTTTCCGTTGTGGAAGGCCTGCATGAACAAGCCGGGGAGCTAGCCAGGCGTGCGGCAGCCCTTCTTTCTGCGCCCCAGGTGAAGGGTGGCGAGTACACCGTAATTCTGGACCCCATTCTGGCCGGGGTCTTTGCTCACGAAGCCTTTGGGCATTTATCCGAGTCCGATTTTGTGTACCAGAATGAAGCACTGCGGCAGGTGATGGTCCTGGGAAAGAGATTTGGCGGCAGGCACCTGAATATCATTGATGATGCTACCATTCCCGGTTTGAGGGGAAGCTATAAATATGACGATGAAGGGATGGCGGCAGCGAAAACTTATCTAATCCGGGAGGGCATTCTGGAAGGGAGGCTTCATTCCCGGGAAACAGCGGCCAGGATGGGAGAAAAGACCACGGGGAATGCTCGAGCCATCAATTATCTCTTTTCACCCATTGTGCGAATGACGAATACCTTTATCGAGCCTGGTAGCGCTTCCTTTGAGCAAATGTTTGGCGACATTGAAGAAGGCGTCTATGTTAAGGACTGGTATGGCGGGATGACCAGCCTGGAGATGTTTACCTTTTCCGCCGGGGAAGCTTATATGATTCGCCAGGGAAGGCTGGCAGAGTTATTGCGTCCCGTGGTGTTAACCGGTAATGTCTTTACTACTCTGGAAAATATAGATGCCGTAGCGGATGACCTGGAGATGAACCAGGGTGGTGGTTGTGGCAAAGGAGGGCAATCTCCGTTACCCGTTTCCAACGGCAGCCCGCATATCAGGATTCGCCATTGTGTGATAGGAGGAAGATAATTGGAAGATCTTTCAGAGGTTCTTCGCTCGGCTCGGAAGGTGGCTGAGCAAGCAGAAGTTTTCCTGGTTTCTTCCCGGGCAACGCCGATACAGTTTGAAGCCAATGAGCTGAAGCAGGTTCAGACCAAGGAGAGCACCAGCATTGCTTTACGGATTTTCCGGGAGGGCAGAATTGGCTTTGCTACAGCCAGTGGTGGGGGTGCGTTGGAGGCTCTCGTTGACATGGCTGTAGAAACGTCTCAGTTCGGTGGGCCGGCCAATTTTCAATTCCCTTCTCACCAGGACTATTCCGACGTGAGCATCTTCGATTCCAAAGTAGAAGAGATAACTATGGAGAGAATGGTTGAGATTGGGCAGGAGCTTATAGCCAGGATCAGGAATCATACTCCTGATATCCTTTGCGATGTTGGAATAACCAAGGGGGCAAGCTCCATCTCCGTAATCAATTCTCAGGGCGGCGAAGGGAGGTACGACAAGAGCTTTTTCAGCGTTAGCCTGGAAGGCATTCTCGTTCAGGATACAGACATGCTCTTTGTGGGGGATAGCGAAAGCTCGTGTCGTTTCCCTGACAGTATTGATGTCCTGGCTAATGAGGTGATAAGGCAGCTGGAGATGGCTAAAGAGAAAGCCACCGTGTCTACCAAGCTGCTGCCGGTGATTTTTACACCCCACGGAGTAGCCAGTGCTCTGTTGAGTCCCATAGTGCTGGCTTTTAATGGTAAAACAGTACTGGAAGGGGCTTCGCCATTAAAGGATAAACTGGGGCAGCAAGTCTTTGACAAAAGGCTGAGCCTGTGGGATGATGCTACCATAGCTTACGGCTTAGGCAGTTATCCCTGTGATGATGAGGGAGTACCCGGCCAACATCTGCTGCTTATTACAAACGGAGTAGTGTCAAATTTCTTTTATGATTTACAGACCGCGGCTTCAGCCAGCACTCAGAGCACGGGCAACGGCAGGCGACATGGTGGGGGTTTTCCCGCGCCGTCGATAAGCTCTCTTATCATAAGTGGAGGAGATGTCTCCTTTGAGGCGATGGTGGCGGATATGAAGGAAGGGTTAATAGTGGAGCAACTTATCGGTGCTGACCAGGGTAATCTTCTGGGTGGCGATTTTGGTGGGAATGTCTTATTGGGATATAAAGTAGAGAATGGTAAGATACTGGGGAGAGTGAAGGATACTATGATTGCTGGCAATGTATATCAAGTTCTAAGGGAGCTTCTTGGCATAGGTCGGGAAGCAAGATGGGTTGGTGGGATTTTGCAAACTCCTCCTTTATATTGTCCTAGCGTATCTGTAGCTGCAAAGGGGAGCTAATGTCTATGAAAGATGCCATAAGGCTTTACAAGCAGCCGCGCCCCAAGAGTTGCGTTATGCTTGCCTCCTGGCCTGGCATTGGCGACGTTTCTCTAACAGCAGCGAAATACCTGGTGGAGAAGCTAAATGCTGTAGAAATAGGGGAGATTGAACCCGTTGAATTCTTTGAGCCGGTGGGTGTTGCAGTAAAAGACAATGTGGTTGAAAAGCCCCGTTTTCCTGAGAGCAAGTTCTATTATTGGCCGTCTGACAAGGCGGATAACAGCCTGGTGATTTTTATTGGTGAGGAACAGCCTGCTTTCAAAGGATATGACCTGGTTAACTGTGTTTTAGATGTGGCCCAAAGGCTCAAAGTGACAAGGGTATATAGTTGTGCTGCTGCTGTAACACGCATCCACCATAGTGAAGAAACGAAAGTCTGGGGAGTGGCTACGACTTCTGAATTACTCGACGAGTTAGGCAAATACAATGTAATTCTCAGGGGTAACCTCCGTATCGCTGGCCTGAATGGATTGATACTGGGGATGGCTAAGGAAAGGGGAATGGAAGGCATGTGCTTGCTGGGTGAAGTGCCATCATATGCCACGCAAATAGCAAATCCCAAAGCTTCCCTGGCTGTGCTTAAGGTCCTGACTAAAATATTGGGAGTTACGGTTGACCTGGACGAGCTTGGCCAGCTGGCCAAGCAAGTAGATGAGGAAATGGGGAGGATATCCAGGAAAGTTACAGCGGAATTCATTGACCAGTTCACCGAACCCATCTGGGAGCACGATGAAAGTGAGGATGGGGATGAAGATGAGGAGGAAGAGTGAATAGGTTGAGCGGTCCTGGTTTAGTAATATTCCCAATTGACCGACAAAGGTGGATATGCTACCATCGAATTAGATGTCAGCTTTAGCTGAGCTTTATGATGAAATTGTAGCTTGCCAGGATTGTGAGCTAGCTAAGTATCGCACAAAGGTGGTGCCTGGTGAGGGAGCTGAGGACGCGGCTTTGCTTTTTATTGGTGAGGCGCCGGGGTGGCACGAAGACCAGCAAGGGCGTCCTTTTGTCGGGTCAGCAGGGCAATTTTTAGACCAACTGTTGGCCTCAATTGGTTTACGGCGGGCGGAAGTCTACATTGCTAATGTGATTAAGTGCCGTCCTCCTCAAAACCGTGACCCGCTACCGGTTGAGATACAAACTTGCCGCAAATGGCTTGACCGTCAAATAGAGATAATTCAGCCCCAAATGATTATTACTTTAGGGCGTTACTCTCTAGCGCGGTATTTCCCCAATGAGAGCATAAGTAAGATTCATGGCAAGCCACGAAAGCTAGAAGGCGTTATTTATTACCCCATGTATCATCCTGCGGCTGCTCTCCATCAGGGCTCTCTGCGTCGGACCATCGAAACGGATATGCTCAAGATTCCGCAGATATTAGCTCAAGGTAAAGAGCAGCCTTATGATACAGTTGAATCTCAACAATTAAGCTTGTTTTAGTTTCAGGTCCTGAATGAAACGAAGGAAGAAAACCCGGTCAGCACCCAAATTAAGAGTCATCCCTCTGGGCGGATTAGGTGAAATTGGCAAGAACATGATGGCATTGGAATATGGCAACGACATCGTTGTCATTGATGCCGGGCTTATGTTCCCCAGCGAGGAAATGCTGGGCGTTGACTTACTTATCCCAGATATCGGCTATCTTTTGGAGAGGCAGCAGAATTTAAGAGGGATAGTGATTACTCATGGGCACGAGGACCACATTGGAGCGCTGCCTTACATTTTGCCTCGGCTCACTGCTCCAATCTATGCTACCAAGTTCACCCAAGAGCTAATTTTAGTGGAGCTCAAGCAACGTGGGGTGAAGACTAATGCAAAATTGAATATGGTTGGCCCGGGGGACAGGATTACACTGGGTCAATTCGCCATAGAGTTTTTCTCTGTTTGTCATAGTATTCCTGATTCTATAGGGCTGATAATCCATACTCCGCAGGGCATTGTAGTGCACAGTGGTGATTTCAAGCTCGATCATACCCCGGTGGTTGGCGAGTCTACTAACTTCAGCCAATTAGCTTCGCTGGGGGCAAAGGGTGTTTTGCTTCTTCTTTCTGACTCCACCTATGTTGAGCTTCCTGGGTATACTCCTTCCGAGCAGGTGGTTAGCGATATGTTAGATAGGATTGTAAGCGAGGCGAAGGGGAGGGTAATCATAACTACGTTTGCCTCTCTTATATCTCGCATTCAGCAGGTGCTTGATGTTGCCGTTAAACATGGTCGCTGTGAATTTATTATCGGGCGAAGTATGAAAGAGATAGTCAGCATGGCACTGAAAACCGGTTATCTTAACGCTCCACCCGGCATACTTTGCCGTCTGGACGAGCTTAAGACCTTGCCTAGCAATCGGGTCATCGTGCTGAGTACAGGAAGTCAGGGCGAGCCCACCTCGGCCCTGGTGCGCATGGCTAATCGAGACCCCAGTAGTCGAGTTCAAATAGTCCCTGGTGATACTGTGGTGATTTCAGCGACTCCTATCCCCGGCAATGAGATGCTGGTTAGCAAGACTACAGATAGCCTTTTCCGTCAAGGCGCCAATGTAATTTATGACAGGCTAGCTCAAGTCCATGTCCACGGGCATGGTAGCAGGGAGGAGTTGAAGCTTTTGCTTAGTCTGGTTAAACCTAAATTTTTTGTTCCTATTCATGGGGAGTATCGTCATTTGAGCTTGCATGCCAGCCTGGCTCAAAGTATGGGTATACCAGGGGACAACATTTTTGTCCTTGAAAACGGGGATGTACTTGAACTCGGACAGGATGCAGGAAAGGTGGTTGAGAAGACCCATGTCGGAGTTATCTACGTAAGCGGCATGATAACAGGTGAGCTGGATAGCGGTGTGCTTCGTGACCGCAAATTACTTTCGCGAGATGGGGTAGTTGTGGTGACCATTGCTATTGAACCTAGAAATGCTAAACTGGCCGGGAGTCCGCGAATTATAACGCGAGGCTTCGTTGATGCCGGGGAGAACCAGGCATTGATTGAGGAAGGTCAAGATGTGGTGCTAGCTGCCTTAAATCATGATGGAAAACG
>DAOUMB010000004.1:0-43030 GCA_034414335.1 Dehalococcoidia bacterium | reverse complement strand
TCACCCAGCCTAAAGCTCTGGGTGCTGGATGGCTGCGGCCAAGGCTAAACCCCCTGCGTAAAAAGATGATGCCTATTCCAATCCCAGCCACCAGACCAAGAATACCAAAAATAGCGTTCCAATCACCACCGACGAGCCGCAGGTAGGCACGCCACGGACAGCCGATGAATACCAGCATGCCGAAGGCAGCAAACATGCCAAGGAGAAAACGCATCAGCGGAGCCGACCCGGTGCGCGGTTTGAACTCTCGAAAGATGAGTGCAGCAATAAGAGCACCCAGTACAAAGCCGATTATCTCAGGACGGATATTCTGCCCCTCGCTGTTGCTGGACAGGCCAAGCGCCCCAGCGATATCGCGGCTGAAACAGCTCACAGAAATCCCCATGTTCCCGGGATTACCAAATTTGACGAGCACCGGGGCAAGTACTCCAGCAACAAGGCCGGTGATTATTGGTCCCCAGCGAGATGTAAAAAACCGTGAAACGGATGTCATAGAACCTCCTTTGTTTACTAGGTTTCCCTACCTAGGCAGTTGACAATGCCTATAATAATGACACAAGCCTTGAGAAGTCGCAATATTTGTGCATTCTTGCAAAATCAGTAATAGAATGCCCGCTTAACTGTAGAAAGCTACTTCTCTGCATTGGACTGAAAGGTAGCATGAACTATCACGGAGATGAAAAAATATCAAGAAGATACAAAGAGGAGTTTTTATCATTCAAGATAGCGGCTTGTGGTGAGCCTTCAATTGCCAGAAGTGGACCAGTGCTTCCGTATAAGATGGCAAACGCTCGGTTTTTCCCAATTACTCCTCCAGTAAACTACGATAAAGACCTCTTGGCGTAAAAAATGTCTAAAGGTCTAAGATAGAAGAATACAAGTCACTATTACTGTACACCTAAATTTTGTAAGATAGCCTCTCTGTTTTCCCAATCACTGAGCGCATTGAACAATCTGGACTATAGTTCAGTTAGGTAACAAGACGCTATAAAGTACAGTGAGCAATCCGAGGTCGCAGTATACTAAATGTTAACTTGGCACAAATATCGGGATGTCTGTCCAGCGACGCGTACGAGTATTTGATAACTTTTGCCTTTTGTGTAAAGTAAATATACTAAACTGCTTGAACATAGGGACGTTTACCCTGCCACGCGTATATATGAGTGGTTATTTCTTATCACAGCTAGTACTTCAGCCCTATCGAACTACATGACGTTTGCGAAATGTGTCGATGCGATAGTGGCTAGCTTCCCTTGGCCTTTACCGAACTATAGTGGTAGACGCTCCTTGGGAAGACGAAGTAACACTTGCTCTCGGGGTACATATGTGCTCTCTAGTGAAGTCGCGCTTAATCCTAACTTGCGTAGTTCCTCAGCGATAGGATGGTTACCCAAAATACACGATGCTCCGCCTGGAACGCAGCTGTTACCTCACTGTCCTTTGATCTGCATTAGAGTAATAAGAAGTTGATTATCTTTCACCGAGTAGGTGTAAGTGTCAATAGACTTGGGTTCGGCTACCTGCTTCTGCACTTCCAGGGTCAAAATGTCTTTCCCATCGGCCTGGACCCGGCAGCGGCGCGCTTCAGCTGTGTCCTCAAAGTTGATGTCGGTGATAGACTTGGGATAACCGAAGATGTCGACTCCATAAAGCGCCTCCTCCGTGGTCACTGGCAGATAAATTATGTAAATGCCGGGCAAGCTAGGAGCCTCGCTGCTTTTCTCACATGATACAAGAACCGAGATTGAGAATTCATTATACGGTGCCACACTTTCAATTTTACGATACTCGAATGCGTCCATACTAACCAGCGCTAAGCCGGGTAAAGCATTTTCAATAACCTTCGCATGGCAGACTCACCATTGCTCTGTCTAGGTTGATTTGGAAGAAAGAATCGTTGAAAAGGCTGAAGTCCAGCTCGCTTATTTGCAGGATAATGAGGAGTAACATACAATAAAGTCGTGTCAAGACCATCTAAATCTAAGAATGCAAAGGAAAATAGGATTAGCGTTTAGTAATATGAAGAAATACAAATTCTCACTGACACACTACAAAGACGAGAGAATTGTAGAGCTCGTAAGAAAAACTGACCACAAAGCACTAGCCGTCTGGGCAATTTATTGTACTAAGCGTGTTCTGGCCTATTTTGGAGGGCTATATTTGGCAGATCATCGTCCCCGAAACACTATCGATACACTCCAAACCTGGATAAATACAGGGGTGTTTGATATGGCTGTTATACATAAGGCTTCGCTTGCATCTCATGCTGCTGCTCGCGAGGTAGGAGAGGATAATGCCGCTCGCCCTGCTGCCCGTGCCGCCGGTCAAGCAGTGGCAACTGCACATGTTCCCACTCATTCGATTGGAGCTGCAATTTATGCCTTACAGGCTACCTATAGAGCCACCGAACCCTCCGATGCTGATGCTGCCATAGCGAAAGAACAAGAATGGCAATATCAACATTTGCTTGAATTGATACAAAATGAGGCTGACTAAATGGGAGGCAACTACCTATTAATCCTTCGGTATGGGCTCCTAGGATTGGCGATCATCATCGCGATCACTATCTATATAATAACCAAGCGCAGGCGCAGAAAGAAGTGAAATGACCTTGCATGGGCATCCTCGTATGGGAAGGCCCTATGCCAGTCCGGCTTATGAGGCAAGCGAAGCCTTGAGTGGCTTTGGTAAATATCTATGATAACTGTTGAAAACCTTACCAAGAAATTTGGTGAAGTCACCGCGGTCGAGGGATTAACCTTCCAGGTTGAGGAAGGTGAAGTCTTTGGTTTTTTGGGGCCGAACGGCGCCGGCAAGACCACCACCATTAGGATGCTTTGCTGCTTGATATCAAGGACCAGTGGAGAGGCCAGGATAAGTGATTATCAAATAGGCAAAGCGACTGATTCTCTGCAAATCAGGAGAATGATCGGTCTGGTACCCGACAACGTCGGCCTTTACAGCGACTTAAGCGCCTTTGAGAACCTTGACTTTTATGGAAAACTGTATGAATGCCCAGAAGGACACAGGAGAGAAAACATCGAGCGTTTTCTCAAGATGCTGGGACTCTGGGAGAGAAAAGATGCCCGAGCAGGTTCATTTTCCAAAGGGATGAAACAAAAGTTGGCATTAGCTCGTGCACTGGTTCACGAGCCGAAAATACTATTCATGGATGAGCCTACCGCTAACCTCGATCCCGAATCAGCTAAGACTGTCAGGGATTTCATCTTGGAGCTCAAGAAACAAGGCAGAACTATTTTCCTAAACACCCATAATCTGGATGAAGCCCAGAGAATCTGCGACCGAATCGGTATATTAAAGACGAGACTACTGCGCATTGGCAGTCCCGAACAATTAAGGGGATCTCTTGCTAAGCCGAAAACAGAAGTTAGGCTGGCTCAAGTAAACGAGACTTTAGTTAGTGCTTTAAAAAAACTCATTTCGAACACAATCGAAGTCTCTGACAATAAGTTGATTATTGACGTGACCGACCCCGACAAAGAAAACCCGATTATCATTGCTGCCATTGCCTCAAATGGAGGTCAGGTACGAGAGGTCACCCAGCTTATCCCAACACTCGAAGATGTGTATTTGCAGATCGTGAAGGAAACGAAATGAGAATTTCGAAGGCCTGGATTGTCGCTACCAAGGATATGAGGGTGTTCCTAAGAAAAAGGTCCGCCGTCAATTCGCTGGTTCTATTTCCTCTCATCGTTGGCATCGGTCTTCCCCTTGTACTCCGTTTTGCGGGCGCAAGACATGGAGGCCTTAGTAGCGCACAACTACCGATCATAATGAACGCATTTTCTTTCTTCTTCATAATCGGGTCCGCACTGCTACCTACCGTCTTGGCTTCCTATAGTTTGGTCGGTGAAAAGATCGAAAAGAGTCTGGAACCACTCCTGGCTGCACCCATCACGGATAAAGAGCTTCTTCTTGGCAAGAGCATCGCCGCTTTCATTCCATCTGTCGGCGCAATCTACATCGGGTCTATCGTTTTTATGGCGTTGGCCAATCTGATGACCCACAATACTCTGGGCTATTCATATTTCCCCAACTGGACCATCGGTTTGATCCTCTTATTACTTGCGCCGCTTTCAGCCATTCTTTCAATCGAGTGGAGTGTTATCGTTTCTTCGAGAGCTAGCGACGCACGCGCTGCTCAGATGCAAGGCCTTTTTATTGTGCTTCCCCTGGCTGCTGTTTATGTCGCAAGCGAAATCGGGGCGATATCGCTAGACACCAAGACTCTTCTGATTATAGCTGCCATCATTCTGGCAGTAGATATAATTTTCTTCTTTTTTAGCACAAAGACATTTCAGAGAGAAGAGATACTTACCAAGTGGACATGAGGCTCTGGTAATACGTTCCCGCATGGATCTCCTTTCAAGAGATATACCATACGGGCCTGCAACGATCGAGCTTCCTGATCCGAGTACAGTTTGTACACATTTGGTACACTTTATTCCATCCGTGTTGATTCGAACTGCCACCCCTGTGCATGCCATGGGTGAACTCTCTTTCTTACCATCGACCGCACCCTGATGATTTAAGCCTCCATTCAGAGGACTTTTTGTTTTTCTAGTTGCTTAATACAACCCAGGGGACAGTGATAAATGTGCTAGTTCTCGAAATTTTGCCTTATGACTTTTTGTTGAATGTAGCGAGGTTGAACACTACTCGGAAATGTTCAATCCCGTAAGATTGCACAATAGTCAGGAATGTTCAATATTAACCAAGACGTGAGATTGTAAATGCGTATAATCTATGTATGCGCGGCTGACAAAATGTAATTTCATTGTATACAGCTAAAATTGAACAGACACTGGGGAATTTGCTATTCAATGCTTATGCACAATTCTACAAGTAAGATTTCTAGGTGGTATCTGAGAAAACTCTGGTTATGGCCTTTTTCGCAGGGCCGCAAAATTTCTCTCTTATCCTGACTTTACACAGCGAGATAATGGTCGACCCTCCAAGCCGCGTCAATAGTCTAGTGGGACAACCGATTCGTGTCAACAAGGTGTAAATAAGGCGTCACTGCTATTTCTTGGGATACACTGTGCAATGCCAGTATGATGAAGCTAACGCTAGTCAGGACTCTAGTTTACCCGGTTTGTCTTTATAGCTATCCAAAATTCTAGCTGCAATAGTGTCAACGTCTTCAAACCCCCCAGCTTCGTAATACCTGAAATAGCAGTTTTCGGGCGGCTCTGGCTCATGTAATCGTGTTAATAGTCTTTTGCGCAAATTTGAAATCTTGCCCAAACGCCAGAGTTTCTTTCCACTGGGGCTGACATACGCTATTTCATAGACTCCCGGACCCTCAGGCACGTTATCAACGTTTTGTTTAGTGAATCTAGTCCAGGACTTCTCTGCTCCCACTGAAGTCGCCCTCACAATAGGATTCTAAGATGGCGCATAACCTGCGGTATGTATGTGTATTATATCATAGTCGTTTTCTCATTAGGGTAACTCCTCATGATAACTTAATATGATTACTAGCCATATCATTAGTGTTACCCATGTATCTCAGCCGCCGCATACCATTACCTTAACTTTACCTACATTGCTAGCGAGGCAACGTAAGCATTAGTAGCCACCCGGCTGAAATATGGCGGGCCCATGCGCTAGGCCAGTGAAGTTTGAGGATAGCTTGAAGATTCATCGGAGGATTGAACAATCCATCAAAAGGTGCAATGAAAACCGGAATTTGCGGGGACATGCCAGATTGCGCAAAATCTAAACTGCTGTCCTACAGATAAATGTCGCATCCGGCTTGTCCGCCTTTATGAATATGGCTCACTCAAAGTCTGGCCAACGTCTGAAGTATCTCTTGACCGTTGTCCCAATATGATTTCCTTAGCATAGGTGAGGTCGACTTTTACCGCCATCTGAAACAATTCAAAGGCATCTCCTGAGTCCTTTCCTGTTTTCAATTGCGGATTTTAGGTTTCACCGGTAAGAAAAAGATTAATGAAGAGAAATCGCTATTTCATTGAGATTCATAATGCCAAGGGCATTTACGCTTAGGTTCTTAACATAGGGTTGGACCAAGAGGTAGGTTTCCCCAAAGGTTAAGGGCAAAACCGCGGCATCATTAACTATTTGTTGTTCAGCCTGCTGATAAAGAGCAAAAGCCTTCGTCTGGTCTAATTCCTGATTTGCTTGCTGAATTAATGAATCTACTTCCGGATTGGAATAACCACCATAATTATAACTTGACCCGGAGCTGAGCAATATATCTAGGAAATCCTGGGGATAAGGGTAATCCGCAATCCAGCCAAAATAATACATCTGGTCTAGCTCTTGCGCCAGGTCAGAGCTATATAATTGGGGTTCTAACTCTCGAACTTTTACATCAACGCCTAAGTTTTGCTTCCACTGGTAAACCAATGCTTGGGTAAGGACATCGGCGCTTCCTCCCGCTCCGGCGATGGTTAAAGTAATCGGAGGTAAATTGGAAACATCACCATATTTGGAAGCCTTGATGAGTTCTTTGGCTTCGCTTACATCGAAATCCAGCCCGACCAGATTTTTATTGTATCCCGGTATACCCGGTGGCAATATACCTTCCGCCTTTTGGACCATGTTCCGATAAGATAAAGAAATAATTTTATCTTTATCTATTGCCAGGCTGAAAGCTTTCCTGATGTTGACATCATCGAACGGAGGTTGTTTACAATTAAAACCGATGTAATCTACGCTTAGCTCAGGTGAAATAGATAGGTCGTTGTAAAATGGTCCAGTTTTATCCATAATTTCATCATAGTAAGCTGTAGAAGCAGCAGCCACATCTATCTGTCCGGTTTCGAATAAATCCACATCACTGCTGGTACTATTAAGTATCATCTTTACTTCGGCGATTTTGGCTTTGTCTCCGTAGTACAAGTCATTTCTGGCCAGGATAAAATCGGTACCCTTCACCCATTCCTGCAATCTAAATGGTCCGGTACCATTGGGTTTTTGCCACCAATTTACTCCGGAACTAACATTATTCTTATCTACCACGAAAGAAGAGGGATAGGTTAATTTATATAAGAAATACGATTTCGGTGAATCTATGGTTACTTGCAGGGTATAATCATCGATGACTTTGACTCCGCTTATCTGGTCGGCTTTCCCAGCCAACATATCTTGGACGCCAACGATATCGCCAAGGTAGGTCTCAGCCGTTGGAGAGTTAGTTGCCGGATTAGCGGCTCGCTCCCAGGAATACTTAAAATCGGAAGCAGTTACCGCCCTCCCATCCTGGAATTTAACATCTCGGCGCAGGTGAAATGTATAGGTTAAACCGTCTGAGCTTAAAGTCGGCATACTGTCCGCAATGTCTGGTACCGGTTCCAGGTTATCGTTGAATTTGAGCAATCCGCTAAATATCTGCGTGATATATGAGACAGATAGCGCATCATTGGCAATGGCCGGATCCAGGGTAAATGGGTCGATACTGGTTAAGGTCAGAACACCGCCGCCCGAAGTGGTAGGAGAAGGGGTAGTAGTTGAGGGCGATAGAGCGCAACTACTTAAAATACTACTGAATAGCAAAATTACTGCAAATAATATATAAGCTGTTTTTTTCAAAGTAGACCTTCCCTTTCCGATCTGATGTACTTCCCGTTGTCCTAACGACGGTGCAATAGGCTCTTGTATTAATTTCCCACTAAAGACTCCTTTTAGAGATTAATAAATTGGTTGTTTCCCATCCTCCTGATTAACCCAGACTTTCCACAGAGTGAACAATCCATCCATATCGAAACCATAATTTGCCTGTAAGGCACCATCATAAGTGGACCCCTGTTTGAAAGTATTCAGGAAGCGCTCCATTTTAGCGGGACCGTACTGGTCAATTAGATAAGTGACAATACTGGCACTCTCCGCATAAGAAAGATAAGCCTTATCCGGGTAGGCTGAGAATGGGTCGCTGAGACTTCTAACTGAGATAAAATTATTACTGGTGATTGCATTGGACAAAGCTGTCGTAAACTGGGATGGTAAATCTCCCTGTGGAAATTGAACATGCATTGCCAGACCTTCATTCAGCCAGAAGGGGATATAATTATAAGGGTTAGACGTTACCTGATAGACAATTACATGAGTTAATTCATGTGCTACGCCTGAGAGATCTGAATTTAGTACACTCGGACGAATAAGCAATAAGATGCTGTTATATTGAGGGAATTCTACTCCCCCTGACCATTCCTCTGCTCCCAGGACCGATGCCGCATAATCATCGACACTGGTGTAAATGGAGATGTTAACCGTCTTATCCGGTGTCGCTCCGGTATCGCTGGCTAGTGTTGATAGTGCTGTCTGTGCTTCTGACATTACAGCTTGGCCAAATGACTGGTTTTGACCATACCAGTAAAGGTTAATCTTGCCTTGAGTCAAGTTGTTCCATGTATGCTTGCTATCGACGACAGTGTAATGACTCGGCGCGGTTTGCAGTTTGTCCCCAGCGGCATCTTTGGCTATCCACCAGTAATCAATATCAATTCCTGGAGGAATTTGACCGTATTGCTCCATATCAAGCGTATAAGAGGCATTCACCGACATAGATGGATTAAAGGATATTTTAGCTTCACTGGTTACCTCGGCAAAGCTCATTTGTTCAACTTGATATTGCAACCTGATATCCGTGATATCAGCATTACTTTGGGCGTAGCAGGAAAAAGTAAGACTGCTGGGATAATTTGCCTGGACGGTACTATTAGAAACAGTGATCTGATCCTGTGCTTGCCCCGCTACCTGGTAAATCACAGGACTCCATACGGTACATAACAAAAATATCAAGACGGCTAATATAGTCACTCTTTTGGTCATACTCTCTCCCCAATCACGAGCTAATGTAGTCTCGTTTCTGTAGAAGCATCTGTGCCCTTCTGGTATTGGCGTGATTCACGCAGCAAAATAGCACATAAGTTGTCATCGGCTACTAATCGTCGCCTCCGTTAATCTTATAAATTAGGGTACATAGTATCAGCAGGTTCAAATGTCGTCAAGACAAAATAGTTAGCTCACTTAATAGCTTATGCTAAAGTCAAAACTGAGAAGGTGGATTCAGCTACGCTGACACATCTTCTGAATAATAAATTCCTCCCATTATCCTACATGCCAGAAAGGCCAGTGAGGTTAAACAGAGAGCTTCTGCGATACAGGGCAAGCCTGGCTAGGATACAGAGCAGGGTGAAGAACAAGATTCACACGATCCTAGCTAAGAACAATGTAAACCACTCGTACGCCGATCTGTTTGGCAAGCAGGGAATGGTTTTCCTGCACTCCCTGGCTCTACCTGATAACTACAAGATTGCCTTGGAAGGCTATTTGCCGTACTGGATGCTGTGCGACAGGCGATCCGGGCAGCTAGCAAGAAGGTGCAACAACTCGCAGAGCAGGACCATAACTCCCTATTGCTGATGACCATCCTGGCATGGGCTACCACAGCGCGCTTCTGACAAAAAGTGAAATAGGAGATGTCAGGCGCTTCCGGTTGGCAAAGCAACTCTATGCCTATGCAGGACTTATGTCTTCGACGTATTATTCAGGCAATACACGTTTTCACGGGCATATATCAAACAGGGCTCCAGGTGGTTACACGCTGGATACTCTAGTAAAGGCAGCCGTCCACGCTGCAAAAAGGCCTGGGTATTACGGATGTTTCTACTTCAAGGTCGAGAGGAAGAAGGGAGGCCAGATTGCTAAGGTAGCCGTAGCAAGGAAGCTCCTGGAGCGGATCTACCATATGCTTCGAGATGGCGGAACCTACTAAGAGATGGAGAGGATAGCAGACCTGCTAGGTCGAGGTGAGCTCGGTAATTCGTCTGGCAGTGTATAATAGGCCGTCAATTTGTTTGAGCAGCCTCAGCCTGAACGACATAGTGTAGCTGTAAAGCTGCGAAAGGATGAATAGGTTTCAACCTGCTAAAACTTGACAAAGTCAGCGTTTTCAGGGATGAGTTTTTGTGCAATGGTCAATTGCCCTATAATGTGAAAGGGGTCCAATTATGGATACAATAATTAACTTCGACGATACACTTCACAAGCCCGCTCAATTTTTGGTAGATAACACTGATCTCTTGCCACGTGGGCGTGCACTTGACGTTGCTATGGGTAGCGGCCAAAATGCCATCTATCTAGCCAAAATGGGATTTGAGGTGGAAGGTGTAGATGCCTCTCGTGAAGCCATAGGAGAGGCCTTGGCGCGAGCCCTGGAGGAAGGTATCTCCATCCAAACCAGAGTGGAAGACCTGGAAAAGATACCATATATTGATGAAGATACTTATGATCTCGTCATCTGCTTCAACTATCTCCAGCGGTCTCTTATGCCCCAGATGAAGAATTGGGTAAAACTTGGCGGTATGCTGCTCTATGAGACCTTCATTGTCGATCAAGTTCGGTTCGGCAAACCACGGAATCCTGATCACCTTCTCAGACATAATGAACTATTACATACGTTCAAAGATTTCCGTGTGCTTCGCTATCGCGAAGGGATTATTGAAGGCAAGAAAGCTATTGCCAGCATCGTGGCGCAGAAAGTCTGAGTATTCCCAGAAGGACATAAGGATGCAGTCAAATCTTATTCGCGAATAGCCTGCACAATTCCGAGGAATGTTAAACCCTGCGCGCTATACCTACGCTTGCAACGCCCGTTTCTGTGCGCAAGAAGGCACAGAGCCCCTAGTCCGAGCTCTCCGTCGGCGTTATCGACATTACGAGCTTTGTCGTCCACTCTCTCAGCAACACGAGTTCAAGTCTTTTGCCGATAACACCCTTGCTGAGTAAGCGATGAATATCGTCTATGCTGGCTGTCGGGTCCTGTCCAAGCGAGAGGATTACGTCCCCCTCTTTCAAGCCAGCATTATCTGCCGGGCTCCTCTTTACAACACTCATCACATGGACACCAGTCCCCTGAGGTAAGCTAAAGTACCTGATAACCCGAGTAGGGAGAGGTACTGTCTGACCACTGATGCCGAGGAACCCTCGAGTAACCTTACCCTCTCTCAGCAGAAGAGTGACAACCCAGCGCATTGTGTTTACCGGTATCGCGAAGCATATACCCTGCGCGTATTGGATAATGGCCGTATTGATGCCAATTACTCGGCCATTTGAATCAACCAACGGTCCTCCACTATTACCTGGGTTGAGAGCGGCATCGGTCTGGATTACGTTTTCTATCAGTCTTCCCGTGCGACTGCGCAGTGATCGCCCTAAGGCGCTGATTACACCAGCTGTAACGGTGTTCTGAAATCCATAAGGATTGCCGATAGCGACGGCAATCTGTCCAACTTGCAGCTCATCCGAGTCTCCAAGATGGGCAGCAGGCAGGCTACTATCCGATGATAACTTCAATAAGGCGAGGTCAGTTGCCTTATCTTGGCCTATCAGATCAGCTCGGAATGAAGAACCATCGGCCAGGGATACGTGGATGGCGACAGCATTCTCCACCACATGGCTATTGGTGACAACGTATCCATCGGGAGCAATAATCAGTCCTGAACCACTCCCTTTAGCCTTGCGTTGAGATTGCATAAGGCTATTGGTTCCCTGCCGAACTTGCACATGAACCACGGAGGGGCCAACCTCTTTGACCACATCAACGATAGTCTGCGAATAGACATCGAGGAGATGTCTGTCCCCTCCGGCCTGTGGAGCCGGTTTCTCGTCAACTGGGATGATAGAGGAGCCCAAAAAGGCGATTTCAAAGTCTCGTGTGTCCATTGTAATCCACCCGTCAAAATTAAGCTCCCATAATACTGTAATAATTATAGCAGGCACTCCGTAGTTACAGAAATGACGTCTTGCTACAAACTGAACAAAATGTCTGAAATCTTAATGATCTGTGTTGGCGAGCATATCTTTATTCTAAGATAATTCATAGCCGGGTAGGCAATAGCGGGTTCCGCCGCTTTAAATCCATACCGGAAGGTAGTACAATGGAGCCGCTAGAGAAATAGACTCAAGCTAGTGGAGGATAGGGAACCATGAAGACAATGGGTAAGCTGATTATCTTCGAAAATCTGAAGGAAATTGCTGATCCGGAACATACGTTTTTGGTCCTCTGGGACTGCCAAAACGCACTGGTCAACAACATCTTCAATCGTGAGGAGTACCTAGTCAACCTGAAAACGCTGCTTACCGCTGCCCGCCGTCAAAAAGTTCCTGTAATCTATACCAAGATTACACCCTTGCCCACCGGCTACCAGTCTGCCTGGAGTATCTACCAGAATATGAAGCGTTTCAATGTAGACGACCCCTCAAAAATCCCCGTTTTCATGAAACCAGATAGTCCCGAAGCCGAAATTAGCACGGCGCTCGCTCCCAACGAGGGTGAGATAGTTCTTAACAAGCATACAGCCAACATTTTCTTCGGCACTAACTTTGAACAATTGATGCGTTTCCATGGCGTGCAGACTATCCTCTTTACCGGCATCGCCACCGAATATGGAGTGGAGCACAGTGCCCGTGAGGCTTCAATTCGCGGTTTCTATACTATCGTCGTATCAGACTGTGTGTCGTCGAGCGATAGGACAGCGCACGAAATGGCGCTCAAAATAATGCTTCGTATGTGTCTGGTGCTACCCTCGAAGGATATCATCAAAGGATGGGCAGCATAGCTTCTTCGCCTCCAGATTGTACCGAACGCCAGAATGTTCCCACTGCGAGAAAGGTTCTGGGACGACTTTTGACTGTAAATGTAATCAAGGAAGATTCTTATTAAGGGTCGTCTGTATTTCTGTGCCCCACGTTTCCACGCGCTGAGCAAAAGCTCGTACCAAGCCAAAACACCCGGTGAGCATCATGTCTCCGTAGGGCGCAGCAAAATAGGGATTGAGATTTGAGCCGGATATCAAGGCCCTCTGAGGCCCGGTTACTGAGACGAAAGGCACATCTTTCCTACTTTCCAGTATGAGGCAGCCATGTCCACCATCATTGTAGACTTCTTGATTGGAGAGTTCACCTTTAACCAGTTTGACGACTAAATCTTCCACTTTGTCCCTGGTAAGATGATGTGTGTGGTGTTCTAAAAATCCTAGAACTGAATCATGTTGTAGGTGGAATGCCAGTGTGTGGAAGTTACCCACGTTGACGACTACCTTGTGCGCATGGCATTTTACTTCTTTATCCTCGAGTGATCCGAGAACAGCAGCGATGGGCGTATCCATTACCAGTATGGGAATATGCTTCTTCACGCTCTGTACTACAGCTTTCATTCTGGTGAGATATGATGGAATCTCGTTGTCGAGATACGCAAAAGCAATTAGCTCCCGTCGGAGCTTGATTACTTGGTCTAGATGTTGAAACCGAAATATGCGATCACTAACCCCCGCTGGTGCTGCGCCATGGTCCAGCACTGCCATTGCTATGCCATCAAGATGTTGGTCAACATCAAAAGCTGCCAGTGTTTTTTCTATGGCAGTAAGGTCAAGGTCTCTCGTCTCTATCCGTTCTATGTCCTTATTCTGAGACATTTCTCCTTCTCTGATGATTCTCACTCCCCATTTAGCCACTTCGTCGATATCATCATCAAAAGTTGCTGCTGCTTCGGCAGTCGCACAAGCTACAAGTCCAGATTTGAGATGATTAAGTAGTGCCCTTTTCGAAGGTCCACCTCCCATATTTACACCGGTGAAAAAGAGACTCCGCCGTGCCCTAGTTGCTGCTACAATTTTATTGGCTAATGTTATGGTAGGTGACGGCATTACCATCTTGACGCAATTCGCCACGGCCTGAGAAGTGTCAAAAAGCAGTATGTCTTGGGTCAGGCCGCCGATGTCCAAAGCTAAAAGACGCATTCTTACTTGCTGACTATTATAGCATTTGCTTTTGCTGGCAATGATTAGAATTGGCAGCAAGAGCTAAACGTACATAGAAGGCCAGATTGCATGCCCTTCACAGAAAGTACTTCACGCAAGGATATAATGTAGCACTGAAAAGTGAACCTTTGTTTAGGAAAAGGCACAAAAAGCAGATGCTACTTTGGTGGTGATATGTCTTTGAGCCTTTCTGAAGCTGGCTCACCAGCAATGCCCCAGTGCGTTTTGGGAATTCCATGGACGAGCACTTCTACAGCATTTTCTGGAACGCCCAAATCCACGATAACTTTTGTTATACCCCGTATCATCGTTTTAACTTGTTCCTCTCCAACGCCCTCCCAGAAGTGCACGTGAACAATAGGCATTTTTACCTCCCCATTAGATTTTCATATGCGCTTAATTTCAAGTATAACCATATCAAACGGGAAAGTCATCTTGGATCCTAAGACGAAGCCCTTTTTGGCCTAACCACTTTTCATTTGATAGGGTGATAGAGCAACAAGTTAACCAAAACGATGAATTGTGACGCTTGTCTCAGTTAAATCAGGACAATGAAGTAAATAAAATGGGTGAATATGTGCCAGCGCCTTACGCGTTGCCTCACTGTTTGATTCCAACAAGGTCGCTGTCCAATGTTTTCAAATCTGTGTTGCCGAGTCCAACGATGGCTGAGTGCCCTACTATTTCAAACCCGAGAAAGAATTCCGGATATAGTAACGACCAGTTGATATCTAGGAGGATGGGGCTTGCCGTTCTCGGTATGAGCGTAGCCATTAGAGTGAGCAGCTGTGTATATTGGCCAACCATCGTAATCAAAGCGGTACAGCTAACTTAGGCACGGGACCCTTCCCAAAATGAGTACTGGCACAATTTCTGGTTCTTGCTCTAGCTAGTGAGTAGAACAGCTAATGCAGGGGTCGTAGGCTCTAACCAGCATCTCGCAAAGTAGCCTAAGCTTATCCTCGCCCTTGTTTAAGTAATGAGGCGCTAACGCCTCTAGGTCATGCTGGATATTAGCGTGGTTTTGATTAGAGGGAATAACACAGTTTGCCTTAGTGATATAGCCATTGTCATCATAGCTATAGTCATGAATAAGAAGACCGCGTGGGGCTTCCACGGCTCCGATCCCCCGTCCTGCTTTGACTGGGACAACAATGTTTTCCTCTTGAATACCAACTCGGAGCAACTGATCGATAAGCCTCATAACTTCTTCTAATTCGTGAATTGTCTCCACCAACTGGGCAATATTATTCATGAAGGGGTTGTAACAGATTGGTTTTAGGCCTAGCTCATTGGCTGCCTTCATAGCCAATGGGTTTAGTTGTTCATAGTTATTGTTTATCCTAGCTAATGCCCCGACTGCGTAAGATTCTCGCACATGTTTGGCAAACTTTGCTGTAGAATAGGGTACGCAGTACTCATTGGTAACTCCTAGGTATTCCTCCAGGGCAGCTATTCCGGTATCTGTGGAGGAGATATTGCCACGGATAAAGGCGTATTCCTCAGGATGCTTAAGAGCAATAAACTCTGTCTCCCGGGAAAAATTGGGTAAGTTGAATCCCTTGAAGAGTTCTACTGTAGCCTCTAGATCAGGAAAAGCGTTTTTTGCCCTAGTTTGCAAAAGTAGCAGGTTCTCCTTACTTGGAAGCCGACCAAAACCGTTAACCGTAGCTGCTTGAGGATGCACTGCCCTACCACCGATAACTTCCATGATATCATTGCCCAACTTCTTCAGGCGAAGGCCTCTTAATGCCATATCCTTGTGATGCGACTGAATTAGTGGAAATAGGCTACCCACGCCTATGAAATCTGGGAGTGTCAGGAAGTACAGGTGAAGGGTGTGGCTTTCTATCACCTCACCACAATAGAGAAGTTTCCTGAGTAGTATAGTCTGCTCCGAAGGCTGGATTCCAAATGCCGCCTCTGTGGCTTCCAGCGATGCCAACTGATGCGATACTGAACAGATACCACAGATTCGAGAAGCCAAAACATGGGCGTCGTGCCATGGCCTACCTTTAAGCATTACCTCAAAGAAACGTGGGGACTCAACTACCTCCCATCTCAACTCTTCGACTTTGCCATTGGAAGCCTTTACTACTATATTGCCATGACCCTCTACCCTGGTTAAATGATTCACCCTTACTTCAATCTTTTTCACTTCCACATACTCTCTTGGCAAGTATTAAACAGATTGAATTGCTTGACTATATCTTCTATCAAAAGGCCAGCTTTTTCTAATATCTCCTTTTCAGCATTTATGTTGGGCTCGTCAATAAGACCACGGCAACCCCAGCAGATAGCTCCACTAGTGACGCAGGTAGCCTTACAACCACCTCTTGTTACCGGGCCGAGACAGGTCATGCCTTTATCAAAGATACAAACATTTCCAGCTATTTTACACTCAGCGCAGACAGGGTCATTCGGTTGATAAGGAACTTTGCCAGCCAAGATTTCTTGAACGACGCGTATGAATTCTTCTTTGACAATAGGACAGCCGGGGATAAAGAAGTCAATTGGTATCACTGCGCTTATTGGCCGAGCTGGGATGGTATCGTAGTGGTGGGCAGACTCTCCATACTCAGCCTTGAGCACTTCGTCCATGGAATAGTAGTTTTTGAGACAGTTGACCCCACCCAGACAGGCACAAGCACCAATGGGTATTACCATCTTTGCCCTTTCCCTGATTTCCTTCAGCATGGCTATTTCTGATTCTCGGGAACAGGCACCATCAATAAAGGCAATATCGTAGTGGTCACTTCGCTCCGTCATCGCCTCTCGGAAAGACACGATATTAATGGCTTCCACCAAGTCGGGTATCTCTTCTTCACAATTAAGTATTTGAAGCTCACACCCTTCGCAGCAGGTAAAATCAAAGACAGCAATATCTGGCTTCATACCTCTGTCTCCCTAAGCTTACTAAGTTTCTCATAGCTAAATACGGGGCCGTCCAGGCAGACATGTACGTTGTTGATCTGACAATGCCCGCAGAAGCCCACGCCACATTTCATTCGGCGTTCCAGTGACAGCAGTATCTGGTTTTTGGCTATCCCTTTCTTAAGGCACTCAGCCACCACGTAGCGATACATTACAGGGGGACCAACCATCAGGGCTGTTGTTTTGGCAGGGTCAACTTCAACTTGGGAAAATAGAGTGGTAATTACACCGACGCTTCCTTCCCATGCTACATCCGACGGGCAGCGATCTACTGACTCTAGAAGTTGAATATCTTGCCGCAGCCTCCATCCAGCGAGTTCCTCACGAAAGAGCTGCTCTGCTGGCTGGCGGCAGCCATATAGGAGGCTAACTTTACCAAATTGGTCATGTTTATCCATGGCATACTGAACCATAGAGCGCAATGGACAAAGCCCAATACCGCCAGCCACAAAAAGCAAGTCTCTCCCTAGTAGTTGGGTTAGAGGGAATCCATTGCCAAAAGGGCCTCTTATGCCTACTACTTCGCCGGGCTTGAGTCGGTGCAGAGCCTGAGTCACATTGCCTACTTCCCTGACGCCAAGCTCAAACTAATCATCGCGAGTAGGCGATGAAGAAATAGAGATCGGTGCTTCACCGACGCCGAGGATAGATACTTCAACAAACTGGCCAGGCTTATGGTCTAATCTACTGCCATCCTTAAGGCAAAACTGGAACAATTTTTCTCTGTCGGAAAGAAGCTCCACTTTTATAAGTTCCGCTAGTTTGGGTAAATATAGGGATTGTATTGGTTCTGTACTAAATGCCACTATCTTGCCTCTTCGGCCAATCGGTTATAAGCATACACTGGGCTAGCGATATCAACTAGACAAGCGTGTACGCACCGCCCACATCCGACACACCCAAGCTCCCTCCAGCGCTCCAACATGTATTTACCTTTACGATACAACCGATGCCTCAATCTACCGGGGCCAGTAGGTCTGAAGTTCTCACCGCTGGCCACCTTATCGAAAGCCTCGAACATACAGCTATCCCAACGTCGATATCGCTCTCCCCCTCTCAGATTCAGCTCCACTTTGTCCTGCACATCAAAACAGACACAGGTAGGGCAGACCGCAGTGCATGAACCGCAGGCAAAGCACTTTCGCCCAAGCTCCTCCCACATAGGGCTATTCCAACCTTTGTCCAAGACTTCTGGTATTTCTTGTGGCAGCATATTTAGGGAGAGCTGATATTTCGCTAAGGATTCCCGGCGTAGTTTATCCCTCTGTCTTAATTGTACCTGTCTAGCGCCTCTTATCTTGAGATACCTGTTGAGCAGACTCTCACCCTTCGTTGAGCCCAGCTCAATCAAATATTCATCACCCAAGTCAGTAAGCCACAGGTCAAAGATTCTCGGTGGCATAGCTGTCCCCATGCTGGCAGCAAAACTATATGGCCAAGGTTTGAGGCAGTCCACACCAACTATAGTCGTGGCATTTCGCCTAGTCTGATAGTTCACGTCAATTAGGTGCCCAGCAAACACAGCGTCTAGGAGCTTGACGGCATGCAGGTCATAGGGGTGAATACCAAGGATGATCTTAGCTTGGAATTCGGCACTACTACGAACACTTACTTCTGGTTCCAGACTAAACTTGAGCAAAGCCTCATTAGCAGGGTGGACATATTGAGTTGGGGGGAGTATAGTAACGTCATAATCCAGGCATAGCTCTTCGGCGGCCAACAATTTATCAAAAGCAAAACCTGGTGGTTTTCGCTTAACACCGTGGACCTCGTTCTCCTGAATCATTTTCTGGACAGAAGAGCAAAAGTCTATCTTGTCAGTGACGAAGATGCCCATGCTAAACTTTCACGTTTTTCTTGGTCTAGGTCACAAAGACCTGACAAGAATTCCATATATAGAGAACTAGACACTCAAACGTCTATTCAATGAGTAGTTTAATACCTTGCCCTCGGAGCTTTAGCTCAATGCGTTGGCCCTTACCGTACATTAAGTAAACTTTGCAGATAAGACACGTTAAAGTGTGTTGGCCAAGAGTTCCCCACTCGACCCATTTGCAATAGGTACCTTCTATCTCCCAGCAAGGGTATTGTCGGTAGCGATAGGAAGGGCATTTGCTATGAATCGGCGCAGGACAATCTGTGAGTTCCCAGCACGGAGTTTTCCCTTGCCAGAAGTTTCCCTGGCCAGTTGCTTTGTTGGTCTGCTTTTTGTTAGGCATAAGCGAAATTCCTTTTAACAAGGTGGATGATACCTATTATTCCCAATAATTGCTTGGTAGTGTTTAGGTGAATATAAAAGCAGCCGCTCCCCGCCAAAATAGAATGAGAAATGTAAGGTTTAACTCCTCTTTTCATCTCCTCTCCACAGCAGACCAAAGTGTAGGGGATGCACCTACAGTTTTCAGGAGCAGTCTCAACCTCTTTGCACTCCTTTACGACCTTCAGTTCCAGTCCGCATTTTTCACACGCGTAGACATTCCCCACCTTCATCTCATGGCAATTTGGCATAGTTATATCCCTCTTTCGCCAGAATAACCTGCCTTTCTTCTAATGAAATGATAACATAATCGGAGCCTACTTCCTAGTCCATCGCCTCTTCACCACATCTGGCGTTCCCTACGATGTTTACTCACTTAGCTTAGCTCTCGCCTTCGAGCGATTACCGCCTTTTCCATTCTAGCGGGTTATCCCAGACTTCCGCTTTCCAGGGAATTGTCTTAGGCGTCACCATGGGCAATGCTTCCTTAAACAGTTCCAAACGTTCCGTATCAGTGAGTGAACGATAACTTCTGGCCACGGCAAGATTCTTTTCTAGCTGGTCCATAGTCTCCATGCCCACGACAGCAGTGCTGATCGGCAAGCTGAAGGCATACTTTAGTGCCTTGTCATACATATGGGCTAGGCTGCCCAGTGCCATGATCTTCATGCCTATGACAGCCACACCCCTAGCATTAGCCAGTGGCAGGAATTCCTCTACGAAGCTAAGAATGAAGTGGTCGAGTACCGAGGTGGCGCAAAGCACACTATCGAAGGGAAATCGCTCCAACGCTTCTATTTGAACGCGAGGGTTGGTATGACCACTGATACTGATATAGCGAACCAGACCTTCTTCACGAGCTTGGACTGCTGCCTCTAATGCACCACCGGGAGCAGTAATCTTATCAA
Source organism: Dehalococcoidia bacterium (assembly GCA_034414335.1). Classification (GTDB taxonomy): domain Bacteria; phylum Chloroflexota; class Dehalococcoidia; order GIF9; family AB-539-J10; genus RBG-13-51-36. Next base: position 23,120 of record DAOUMB010000004.1, on the reverse strand, counting down.
GCTCCTCTACAGACCAGACGTTGTGCATCCGTAACTCGTCGACATAGTCAGTTTGAAGCCTGGTTAAACTCTCTTCGAATTGCTTCCTGGCCTCGTCCCGGTGTCGTGACCATACCTTTGTGGCAATCCACATGTCCTTCCTGCGATGTCGGCCTACCTTGCCAAGCCGCTTCTCTGACTGACCATTTGAATAGACCCATGCAGTATCGAAGTAAAATATCCCACAATCAAGAGCATGATTGATTATTCTTATAGCTTGCTCCTCAGAACATCCGTGACCGTCAACAAGGCGCTGAGCACCGAAGCTGAGGATAGGAACCTTCTCTCCCGTCTTACCAAAAGGCCTTTGTTCCATAATCGTTTTTCCTAGATCTCCGAGATTTCTTTTACCAGATTTGGCTGGTGCCAGCAGCTTGCGTTATCTGCCAATCTTCAAGCCACTGGATTACCTCTGCATCAGTCAGGTCATACCAACTGTGATAGAAGCTGGCCACAGCAAATTCGTAAGTGCGGGCGATAACCAGGCAAACTAAATCGTCAACCACTCCTTTGATTAGGTCGTAGGCTGCCCCGGAGGCTACTGGCACCGCGACTACTATTCTAGCCGCATTACGCTGTTGTGTCGATTTAGCCGCAGCAAGCATAGTAAAACCTGAGGCTAGCCCATCAGCTATGATAATCGCTGTTTTCGCTTCCAATGAGGGCATCAGCAGCTTACTTCGATAAATAGCAGCTCGCCGTGCGATTTCAGCCCGCACCTCCTCCGCCTGGCGCTGTATTTGCCATTGGCTCAGCCCCAACCGAGCAACTAACGGCTCGTTCAGCACTATGGTGCCATCCTCGGTTACTGCGCCGTAGCCAGCCTCAGGATTACCAGGTATAGTGATCTTTCGAGGGACTACGACATCAAGGGGTGCGCCCAATTTTTCAGCCACCTTCACAGCGACTGGCACCCCGCCGCGGGGAACAGCGAGGATAACAATCTCACTGCCCCGGTATTCATCCAGGCTCTCAGCCAGACGCTCACCGGCATCGACTCGATCCCGAAAGAAAGAATACTCCTGATAGACTATCAGACCCTGCCTTTTTGTTTTTTGTCCCATGTTCCTAAATGCCTACCCCGTCTATTTTCGCTCCGCAGTTGTAGCAGCGGCCTTCCGCTATTTTATTCTCCAGCACTGCGCTATCGTAGCGATGCACCAATAGAGCGCCGCAATCATAGCAGTAAGTATTCGCGCCATCGCTTTCTGGCACGTTGCCTATATAAACGTAGCGTAGTCCTGCCTGAAGCCCAATATCTCGTGCCTTATGCAAGGTCTCCACAGGCGTCTGAGGGAGATTCCCCAACTCATAAGCTGGATAGAAGCGGCTGATATGCCAGGGAGTGCCCAGTCCCAATTCCTGAGCAATAAAGCGGGCTATCTGCCGCAAGTTATCCTCAGTATCATTCAAAGAAGGAATGATCAATGTTGTAAGCTCGACCCAGATATTGAGTTCTTTCATATAGACTATGGAGTCCAAAACAGGTTGCAGGCGTGCTTTGCAACTGTTCTTATAATACGCTTCGCTGAAGCTTTTTAAATCTACGTTGGCGGCATCCAGGTAGGGTTTGATGGTCTCCAGAGCCTGCTTGGTCATATAGCCGTTAGTCACAAAGACATTAAAGAGGCCAGCTTCCCTAGCTAGTCTGGCGGAATCGTAGGCATATTCAAAAAATATGGTCGGCTCAGTATACGTATAAGAAATACTTAGACAGTCATGCTTCTTCGCTTCCTCAACGACTTGCCTAGGCACTAGCTCGTACCCAGCAGAGATAACTCCGTTCTTTTCCGAAACTTGAGAAATCTGCCAGTTCTGGCAAAAACCGCACCTGAAATTACATCCCATAGTTGCAATAGAATAGGAGCTTGAACCAGGCAGAAAATGGTATAAAGGCTTCTTCTCAATAGGGTCGATATTAGCTGCTATTACCTGACCATAGATCAGAGTGTATAACTCCCCTTCGATATTCTGCCGCACATTACATACGCCAAATCTGGAATTCGTTATCTTGCATTCGTGGGCACAAAGAAAGCAATGAACTCGCTTGTTATCCAGTTTCTCATAGAGCATGGCTTCTCTTTTCATTTCTAACCTCTGCTGCTATCTAAATCTTGAGTGACTTCAGAATCTGTATTCCTCAGAAATCCCTTGCAAGGGGGTGCTATTATGGGAAGAGCCTGTCGGCTTCCCGCCGATCTCAAACGGTTCACTGCTTTGCGACAGGATATACGATTTCCCCGTGACCGGGCTCTTATCTCTAATTGCTTTTCTTGCCATGAAACAGCTCACTTCCAGCACCAGGATACACCATACGCTCCGATTTCGGAGTAGGCGCAGTGACCTGGGGCCATATTCCCCTCTGCGGCTCCGAACCTTCAAGCGTTATCTGTGATGGTGCTCTATCTCTCATTTGCGGTTCTTTCCTAATGTTAACTCCCTCGACATTATGGGAGAACTCAATGGGGATACCGTTTGGATCGTGAGCGTAAATTGAGTGAATAAATCCATGGTCAATAACATCCGATACCAGAAATCCCGCTGCATCCAGTTTATCCTTCAGTTTCCACAGGTCATCCTCAGTTTCAACCCCAAAGGATACGTGGTCAAAAATGAAAGGCCCTCTCACCGGGCGGCCGTGCTCCTTCTTTACCACGGGTTCAACACCCGGCCATTCAAAAAAGGCGATAAGATCAGTATCCGAAATCTGGAAGAAGTAGTGCCGGTAACCCGGCTGCCCCAGCCCAGCAACCAGGCGCATACCTAGAAGATCCCTCCAGAAACGTATAGTCTTATCCATATCACCCGTAGCCATGGCTAAGTGGTTTACTCCATTGAAACTGACCATTTATTATTCCTCCTTGCCATCTCGAAGTTATGCCCCACCCCTAAGTTTGTTTGCCAAATATGTCAATTCACTTAGGTGCTTCTTCTCCTCATTGATTATTATATCTACGATTTCCTGGTCTTGCCCAGGAGTCATCCCCCGCAGCTCCGAGTAAAAGAGTATAGAATCTTTCTCGAAGCCGATGCCCGTCTCCAAGGCCTCAATATCCGTCATCGTTTTCTTCAGCAAAGTAGCCAGAGCACGCTCGCCACTGAAGATACTGGAATCGGTCAAATCCCTGACATACTGATAATGCTCTCCTGGATATTTTTGCGGTGGCTGATAGCCACTGACACGACTCAGCTCCTCCTTTAAAAATCATGCTAATTTTTTCTCAACATCCGCCTGCAAAATTATTGAATAATCCGGCAGCAAGCAATATCCGTAACCATACTGAATATTAGCTGTGGGTGCCGCAATTTATTGTTGCGGATGGCTAAGGCATTGGAATATCGAACATATCCAATTGAAGTAACGGGGCGGTTGCTGATGTAAGCCTGAGGTAGACCGTCTATGAGGGGGTGTGTTAGCATACATATCAAAACTGGTCCAGATAGGCTACTCGAGGAAGAATTTTGAGGGCCACGGTTGACGGATGAAAGATGAAGATTGTAGGACAAGCAAATCCTTTAAGAGCTGCGGCCAGGAATGGTGATATAGAATTTCGCGTATCTCAATCTAGAAAATGAAACTAGTGATTTTTGATCTGGACCAGACGCTCGTGGACTTCATAACAATACATGATAAGGCAGTGAGTAGGCTATTCAAAACAATGTTTGGTGTGGAGGCTAGGCTTACTGAGATTGACTTTGCTGGTAAGAGCCTGACCGAAAACTTCATCGAGTTAGGCAGGCTGAAAAGCGTGCCGGAAGAGCTGCTCACAGAAAAAAGCAGAGAATCGGTGGAACGCTACGAACAGATTTTTATTGAAAGCATGCCTCGGGACGCGTCCAGCTACATTTTACCTGGAGTTAAAAAGTTGTTGAGTGAACTGTCCAAAACCGACAACTTGATTGTGTTATACACAGGTGATTCACCAGGAATAGTTAGCGCGGTCCTCGAATCTACAGGATTGGATAAATACTTCGCATTCTCGCTAGCCGGAACCGAGGTAAAGACACGAGCTGACATGGTGAGGCAGGCAGTTACAGAAGCCGAAAAGCTGATAGGGAGGAAGTTCCGGGGTAAAGATATAGTCATAATAGGCGACTCTCTAAAGGACATAGAGTGTGGAAAAGACTTTAATGCCCTTACCATAGCCGTAGTCAGCGGCTTCCATTCACAAGAAGAGCTTAGAAAGGCAGCTCCCGATTATCTTTTTGGGGATTTGACAGACTATAAATTAATTTTGCGCTCTATCAGTTGACTATGGTTGGAAATGAACGAGGGGAAGCTGTGTATATCCGAATTGTCAGGTTTGACTTTAGCATAAGCTATGGCCTGATAATCAAGTCTCGGTGTAAAGGATTGCTGCACTATATCAAACAGATGACACGGATGGCTCCGGCTACAATAGAATACTGAAGAATACTGACCACCTGACCGACCAGTTGACCTATACTTCCGACTATTTGATGCCCCAAGTAGATTTTGATAACTACTAGAAAGTAAGAGCGAAGACAAGTCTGAAAGTTCTGCCTATTGTCACCCCAACTCCACCAGTTATTTTCACCTCATAAGTAAAGCCTAATGTTAGCCCCGTACCGCTTTTACGGTTTGGACTGAAGGCCGTAATTATCAGTGGTCTATTCCTGGCGCGATTTAGCGTTGGCATCGCAAATTAATGGCTAGCGTTCAAGAACAACGAGCCGAGCACAACAGATTTAATTGTAAACAAAGCTGTGATAGAATTTCAGGCACAGCCCCAAAAAACTACAAAGGAGGTGCTAATCGCCACAGTTAGAGGATTTGAGTGGTGCCCTTAATCCCAATCCAAAATTTAAGGATTCCTCCGAGGATCTTCTGCTGAAGCTGATGAAGATAAGAGTCATTATAACATTTTTAGGGCTCTTGATATCATAATATTCTGGGAATACCCTTCCCGCAGTGTTGTCCAGAGCTAGCGGGAAGACCTTCAGGAAATCCAAAACGGTATTTAACCCGATATCCCTTAAGCTGGCTGAGGAGATTGAACTAAAGGCCAAGGTACGTGACGGAAGGCGCTGATTGAGCCTTTTGGTCGAAATAGACAAGCTGCGGGATGCACCTTCTTCTCTATAACAAATTAGCACAATCTGAGCGGGGGTATCGAGCCCACCACCCCAAGGATTGTGACAGGAGGACGACTCCAAATATGACTTCAGGAGGTGAATACATATGATTAAGACAATTGAATTGGTCAAGAAGAAGCAGGGACTCTCGCTGGATGACTTTTCTAGTTACTGGAAGGGAAAGTGGGCGCCATTATTTTTGAGAGCGGTCCCAGGAGTCAAGAAATACGTGCAGAATGTTAGCCTAAGGTTATCTGACAAGGAACCAGCATACGATGGAATTGCTGAAGTTTGGTGGGATGACTTACAAGCGTTTCAAAGCTCGGGGCAGTATCTCCAATCTGAGTCTGGTGACGAATGGCGCACCATCCTGGACGCATTCTTAGAACTCCGGCAACTCATCATCGTCTTTGTTGAAGAAAGGGTCATCAAATAGCATATACTTCAGAAGAAAACTCACTGTCGAGAATGATAAATATCAATTATGGAGGTGAGTGGCAAAGGAATTGCCACGTTTTGACGGAGGAAGGGAGATAGTGGTAATTGCCCATAACCTGCTTATCACTATGAAATTTCTAACGCTACCACCATGGTATCGCCTTTTCACCATCTCAATGGCGGAACTCCTACTCCCGAAGTTTTGGAATGACCTCCACAGCAAGCGCATCGAAGAGGCTATGCCGGGATATACAGAGTAATAGTTGACGTTGGTTCGTGAGGGACGGTAATATAGGTACCGGAATAATCAGTGACTAGCCTGCGGCGTGGAGGTTTTTTGAACAGCTCGCATGGAGGAGCAAGATGAGTGAGGAATTCAAACATCTTTTTTCTTCTATCAAGATTGGAAACATCGTTGCCCCTAACAGAATACTAGCCACCGGCCATGTCACCAATCTTGATGACCCCCGCACGAGTCTGCCTACCTCAAGACAACTCGCTTACTGGGAGGCCAGAGCCAGGGGAGGTGTTGGCATCATAGGAACCCAAGTCTATTGCGTCCACCCTTCCTTTCTGTTAGGTGGGCAAGTGCCCTTTCAGCATCCCGACTTCGTGCCCAAATTCAAGCAGGTTGTTGACATTCTTCACGGCTATGGTTCCTTGGTGACTTTACAATTAGATCATATGGGTGGCGCGGCTGACCTGATGCCAGACCCTGTACCCCCGTGGTCTGCCTCCTCGGTGCCCAGTCCCTTGAGCTGGCAGGTGCCTCACCCAATGGAGGTTGAAGAAATAAGAGACGTTATCCAGTCCTATGCTTATGCATCTGCCATGACACGGGAGGCTGGCCTTGATGGAGTGGAGCTACACTGCGGCCACGGTTATCTACCCCAACAATTCCTTTCTCCCTTGTATAACTTACGGGAAGATGAGTATGGAGGAACCCTTGAGAACCGGTGCAGATTCATCCTTGAGCTGATTGATTCTGTGAGAGCAAATGTTGGCCAGGACTATACCGTTGGGCTAAGGGTGAGTGGTCACGAGTTTTGGGATCGAGGATATGATATCGACTACATGAAAAAGGTCGCCAAAGTCCTGGCAGCGACTGGGAAACTGGACTACTTGAATGTTAGCTTGGGCGTGCCAAGAACCTATCGAGTCACCGTACCCTCTATGTATTTTCCTCCCGGGTTCGCCGTCTACTTGGCTGCCGCCATCAAGGAGGTTGTTGATTTGCCCGTTTTTTGTATAGGCAGGATTAATGACCCGGTCTTAGCTGAAACGATTCTGGCTAACAATCAAGCCGATGTTGTGGGAATGACAAGAGCAACTGTCTGCGACCCCGAGATGCCCAAAAAGGCCAGAGAGGGCAGGACGGATGAAATCCGCCGTTGTATTGGTTGCTGCGATTGCTTCCAGCGAGCAAGCGAAGAACGATTTTTTATGACTTGTGCCATAAACCCCACGGCCGGCCGAGAGCGGAGGTGGGGTGAGCTTAAGCCTGCTGAGGTCAAGAAAAGGGTGGTGGTGGTCGGAGGTGGGCCGGCGGGACTTGAGGCAGCCAGGGTTGCCGGAGAGAGAGGCCATGAAGTTATCCTTTTGGAGAAAAGCTCCGAACTCGGAGGGCAGACTATCATCGCCGCTAAGTCTCCGGGCAGAGAGGAGCTGGCAGAGCCTGCCCATTATTACACGTACCAGATGAAGCTTTTGGGCGTTGATGTCAGACTTGAAACCGAGGCTACTTACCAGCTGATCGAAGAGCTGAATCCTGACGCTATCGTACTGGCTACCGGTTCACTTCCTGCCAGGCCTAACATACCGGGAGTTGACCAACCCAATGTGGTGGAATGCCGTGATGTCCTCTTGGACAAGGCAGAGCTTGGCCAGCGTGTGATGGTAGTTGCCGGAGAGCATCATATGCAGGGCATCAGTTGTGCCATCTTCCTGGCTAATAGAGGGAAGGAGGTGGAACTGATAAACGAAGAATTGCACCCAGGGATGCAGGCTGAGGACGGCACAGTGAGGACAGCCCTACAAAAGCTTTATGACAGCGGTGGAAAAGTCACTCCGTCCACAGCACTACGGACTGTCGAGGGAAAAACAGTGGTCACTTACAATGTTCTAACTGGAGACGAGCGAAGGATTTCCGATGTCGATTCTGTGGTGCTCTGTTATGGTGGGATTCCTGATAACTCCCTTTATCACAGTCTTAAAGGACGCTGGGGCAAGGAGCTTTATCAGGTAGGAGACTGCGTTTCACCGCGCCGCATTCAAGAGGCAGTCTACGACGGGGCTCGGGTGGGAAGGATGTTATGAAATGCGAAGCAGTCCTTCCTCGCAGAGGAAGCCAACCAGCTCGGCAGCAATGGTCTCCGGCTCGCCTATTAGCAGTTTTTTCTCTCTCTGAGTGACTCCTCCAGTCATGAGCAAGCCTAGCTGCCTAGCTGCAGGGAGGCTAGGGTCAGGCTGAAACAGCAGCGCAGCCCTTGGCTTCGGTGGTGAGATGGACAAGACCTCTGTTTTTGAACCATGTGGTCCTATCTCGTCAGCACTGAGGCCCAATGCCTTCAGGTCGTATTCTTCAATTACCTTCTTTTTGGCAGCCAAGACAGAGCGCAACTGAAGAGGTCTGGGCTTCGTAGAACCCATCTCTACTGTGAGCAAAACCGGTAGCGCGACTTCTACAATTTCCCTGGCTCCCTTGTCTAGCTTGCGCTGTACCCGGAGCTTTTTCCCGTCGTCACAGGATTCTATTCCGACTACAGCCGAGACCAAGGGTATGCCTAAACTTCGCGCGATAACCGCCCCAACCTGCCCGCGCTCAGTATCGAGCGCCTTCTGCCCGCAGAGAACAAAGTCGCCCTGAAGCTGACCTACCACCTTAGCCAGTGCTATGGCCGTAGCATAGCTATCAGAGCCGTCAAAGGATTCATCGCAGAGTATTAATCCCCTATCGGCGCCCATTGCAAGACAATGGCGCAAAGCATCCTGAGCAGATGGTGGCCCCATCGACACCACAGTGACTTGACTCGGACCCGACTTTTCCTTGAACCGGACAGCCTCCTCTACGGCAAACAAATCATAAGGATTCACAACCAGAGGCAAGTTCCCCTTCTTGGTAGTAGTCCTGATGCGGTCTATTCCAATTGCACCCTCGGTATCAGGCACCTGCTTGATACAAACCACTACGTTCAAGCATAACCTCCGGAGGATTGTCGAAAATCGCTCAAGATCTCTTCTGCTCTATCAGCACTCCTGGAATCATTTCTGGGAACACGCCTGATTTCTCTAGTGATAGCCGGCACAACTTCTCGAAGGTCCCCTACGATACCTACTGTGGCCAACTGGAATATGGGGGCATTTCGGTCAGTGTTGATGGCTACTATGGTATCTGAATTCCGCATTCCCATGGTATGGTGTATCGCTCCAGATATGCCGCAGGCGATATAAAGTCTGGGAGCAACCGTCTTACCTGACATACCAATCAGCCTCTGCGAAGGTACCAGGCCGTCATCGACTGCCATACGAGAAGCAGCTATCGAGCCGCTCAAGGCCTCTGCAAGTTCTTCAATGAGCTGCACATTACCCAAGCTGCCTACCCCTCGACCACAGGAAACAATGACCTCTGCTTCCTCAAGGGATACTGTCTTAGGGTCCGCAGGGATGTAGTCAACCACCCTGGCGCAAGGCTCACGTGTGTCGCAGGCAACAACAATCACTTCAGCCTTTCGAGTTCTGTCCGGCGATTTCGCTCTCATAGTCCCTGGTTTGACCGTTGCAATTTGAGACAACGAACTCGTGCTTATAATAGTAGCCCATGCATTATCACCGTAGATAGGCTTCGTTTGCAGTACACGGCCATCCTCACCAACATCCAAAAGAGTACAATCAGAGACCAAGCTGGTTTTCAGGCCAGCAGACAGCCTGGGAGCCAAATCCTGCCCCATGGAGTTGGCGGCGAGCAAAACTATTATCGGACCTTGCTCCTCAATCAAGGATATAAGAATCTCCGCTAACGTCTCGTTTGCGTAAGGACCTTGCGAAGAGCTTTCCAGAAAATATACTTTGTCTGCCCCGTGGTGAGCCAGGGGCTCTACTAGCCCCACAACACTGGCACCGGCCAGCACCGCACAAAGTTCGGCGTTGAGTTTGTTGGCAATCTCACGAGCGCCTCCCAGCAGCTCTACCGAGGCCCGCTGTAGTTCCCCTCCTACTTGCTCCACCAGGACCCAGACTGCTCCCTTTCCTAACATATGTCTATACTCCGATGCGAGTTCATGACAGCAATGCCCGGAAAACCAAACGTCACAGTCCTTCAGGAGGTTAGTCGCGCATCCTTCGCTGTCTCGATTTTGTTGATCAATTGGGTGTAGGCTTAACCTCCATTCGCTATTGTGGCGAGAATGCTCCCAGTCGCTCTTATTATACCACAGCGCCCTTAGTTGGACACGGATCTTTGAGGTGGGATGTCAATAATGGACGCCAAATTCTTCATGCTGTCAGCGGTCTTGTATATTATCTTTGCTTATAGACCATCGGTGGTAGGAAGCTTGGTTTTGCCTGCCGGCGCTGCCTGTTATAGGAGATCTCAATATAACCGGTAATATCTCCTATAGACGCCAGTTTGGTCCTTTCCCGGGATGACGAATAAGCTCCCGCTGAAGCGTTCCCTAGAGGCTCACCATCGGCGCATTATCGTAACAGTTACCCTGGCCTCCCATCGACATCTTCAGCCTTTCCGTCTATTAGCTATTTATTATGTTACTATCTTGAGTAGTGCCTCTAGGGCCATGGTTTCCATAACGAATTCCCGCTAGTCCTACAAATTATGCCTTACCACTACTCTTCAGGCAAGAGCATGGGAGCTTCCTGCCAATCAGTCACACGAACTAACTTCCCGTCTCTTACCTGATATATTGCTATTTTGGTATTTCCTCTATGGTCTTCCGGTGTATAAGTAATTCTACAAAGCCCATAAACATCGAAGTCCTGGAAGCTGTCCAACGCCTCTTTTATTGCCGCACCATCCACGTTCTCATAACCTACATTCTCTATGGCTCTCTTTATAGCTTCACATGCTATAACCCCTCTTACCCAACCGTGAATATACTCATCCTCCCTCATCTCTTTTCCATGATATTCCATCATGTTGTCTAGCATCATCTTTATACCTGGGACCTCTGTCTCATCAAACGAGGGGAATGCCCTTGCTATAATGTAGCCTTCACTAGCAACCCCTGCCATCTCGATTACCCTTTCTCCCATTGATGATGCATGACCAGCGAATTGGATTTGACCCAGAAGTCCTAATCTCTCAGCATCTCTCATGATTGGCCCTGATGACGGGGCAAGACCTTGAATATAAACGAGATCTGCTCCTTCCTCCTTTAGCCTTAGCAACTGAGGGGTAGCATCCAGGACCACAAAGGGGACAGTTTCTGCGGGTAAGACTTCGAAGCCCAGGCTCTGAGCATATTTTGTACCTTCGTCTTGCACTTCATACGCCCACGAGGAATCCATGAGTATAAAAGCGAACCTTGGGGGCCTCTCCTCCTGCCAGTTTTCCATAAAGTAATCCATGACAGCAGCAGCTTGCTCGACGTTAGTTAGGGACTCCTCATAGCGCCAATCGGGTGGATAAGCTGCTTCCTGGGTTCCACCCGCTGCAAGTGCAACGACATCGTCCTTTTCGAAGTCCGGCGTAGTTAGGCCCTGAGTATCATCGGCAACTATGATTGGTATACCACGCTCGACAAACCTTTGGTAGTGGGTATACCACTCGGAAAATTGACGCATACTATCTGCCCACACGACCTCAATGTTCACCCCGGGGATGGCTCCCTGTTCATTAAAATATTTAACGTAATCCTGCAAACCCGTGCCCACTAATTGGACCGAGACACTGCCGGCGCCAGTGTAAGGGTCTATATGTCCAATCTGCACCGTTTTCTGTTCTATGGTTGCCGCAGGGGCACAGGCAGCAAAGGAAAGCAGTAGCACCAATACTACCGCCACAATCCCTAACCATTTTCCCTTTATCATTCTGTTCTTCATATTTGCACCTCCTTGTTTTCCCGCCGTTTCAAAATCTCTTTTTGCTGGAGAAGGAGCACCAAATATTGATTACCACCAGCACATTGTAACTTTTATTTTTATAAGGCTATCACCCCATTTCACGCAGTTTTTGGAGAAACTCATCTATTACTGAGATTTCGCAGGAAAATTTGATAGTCCTATGATTGGGTCTACTGCTATCCTCCCCTTCAACTCTTATACCCTCTTTAGCATACAGACTCGCTCTCACCACACCCCCCATTGCGCTGAAAAGAAAGCGACTGCCCGCATCAGCCGGCAGTCCCAAGCCATCTCTACAACACTCGCACCGTATCCACACCTCGTTTACCACCTCGAACAATTTACGCCTGAGAAAACATCTCAGGCCATATTCTATCGAGAACGGGTGAAGTTGATTGTATTAACTGAGTATCCGTTTTGTCAAGCGGTTGTGACGATTGTTCACATGAGTAACATTAGGCGACATATTTCAGCAAGTTGTCTTTCAATTTAGTCTATGGTGGCAAGATAGCCGAGTGATTGGTGAAGACGATTTGAATCATAATCAAAAAGCCATAGCGTTCACCGCAAGTAACAGAAGCCTATTTTGTTACTTAACCGTACATTAGTCCGTTCTAGCATATGTAATAAATGACACGGATGGCTCCGGATAAAATAGCATAGCGTCTAGTTTACCAACCACTTACCCAGTACTTTTGACTATTCAACTCCCCAAGTAGATTTTGCCAACTACTAGAAAGTGAGACCGAAGACAAGTCTGAAAGTTCTGCCCATTGTCACCCCAGCTCCACTTAGCTTCAAGAAGAGATTCTCCCGCAGATTTTGGAAATAATCGCAAGGGGCGTGGTCTTCTGAATACAGTAAATTGTGCAGGGATAGAGACATGTTATAATGCCAGTTAGTGTGCTACCATATTCCTTTAGTTGCGGCAAGTCAGTGCACCAAAGTATTGACCTGGAGGTTCCATCTTTATGAGCGGAGACCAGTGGTGTCTACGAGAAAAGAGTCCATGTGATGTGTTACTCAAGTTTATTGAGGTATTTCGCGGTAAAGGCTGGCTAAATAAGAAGCTCGGAATAAAGTATCAGAACAAGAGATACTGGATTTCCTGCAACGAAGAGAGATTCTTTGCCTATGAAATAAATGACAATTGTGGACTTGGCCCAGGAGTGCCAGGCTGGCCTGTCTGTTTAGTCGAAAAAGACTATGTTTATGACGAGTCAGAAATCTCTGCTCTCACACCAACAAAATTGAACACGGACGATTGGCTGAATATCATGGCTAATCAAAAATTCGAGTTGCTTTAATATGTCAATGAATATTCTAACTTCCGGTTCGCTGGCGCATGACAGGATTTTGGACTTTCCGGGGTACTTCTCTGATCATATCCTACCAGACAAAATACATGTTTTGAATGTGAGCTTCACCGTCAACAGTATGATAGAGAAATTCGGTGGCACCGCCGGGAACATTGCCTATGCTCTCTCTCTTCTGGGTGAAAAGCCAATAATCTTGGCTACCATTGGGCGAGATTATCATACATATTTCGAATGGTTAATGAAAAACAATATAGATTACGACAATATCACGATTATTGAAGAGGAACTAACTGCCAGCGCTTACATCATAACCGATCAAGCTGACAACCAGATCACAGGGTTCAACCCTGGGGCTATGAAATACCCCTCCTACTTCAACTTCGATAAGATCAAGCCCAAAGAAAGCATCGCTATCATTTCCCCGGGAAACCTAGAAGATATGATGAACTACTCCGTTACGTGTAGGGCCAGAGGCATCGACTACATTTTTGACCCCGGTCAATCTCTACCAATGTGGGACAGCCAAGACCTTGCCAAATGTATAGAAGGCTCTAAGATTTTGATTTCCAACGACTACGAGCTGGAATTAGTCATTGATAAGACGCGGTTAGATAAAAAGGAATTGCTTCGGTTGACCAATTACATCATCGTCACATTGGGAGAACTGGGTTCCCATGTCTATACGCCAGATGGTGAAATAGACATCCCCGCTATCAAGCCAAAGAAAGTGCTTGATCCAACAGGTGCCGGTGACGCCTACAGGGCAGGATTGATTAAGGGTCTGGTTCAATGCAGCAATATAGAACAGAGTGCGAAAATGGGAAGCGTGTGCGCATCTTTCGCCGTCGAATGTTATGGCACGCAGGAATACCATTTCAGCTTGATGGAATTTGATGAGAGGCTTTCATCTACTCCCCAAAGATGAACCAGCTCCACTGAGATAGAAATGGCTCAAAAGCAGCCGAAAACAGATAGACAATCTGATCCAAGAAACCGCCTTTATAAGATGATCAACAAGGCAAAGCCAGAAATAGTCTGGCAAGCTGAAAGCCTCCGACAACGTTGGGATAGGAAAAGGCTAGAAAGACAACTGACAAAAGAAATAAGAGTAAAACTTGCGTATCATTGGCAACACTATGACGAGCTTGATGCCCCTCAGCGACAAGCGTTAGACGATTACATCACGACCGAAGAAAGGGAAATAAAGCTGGAAGATTTGCTTTGGGAGCAAGGATACAGGCACGGTGACCATGTCCTTGTATACGAACCCACATTTGGTGCATTCAAGGATAAAGTCTTAACCAAATTTAATGATGTGGGGCGATCTCTTATGCATCCTGATATGGCAGCTAAATTTGAGGAGGCCCGAGCGGTTAAACCCGAAGATAAAACTCAACGCAGATCTCAGCCTGATTTAACTTGCTATGAAACTGGTTGGTTAATCAAGGTTAAATGAACCTCTCAGAAACTTATGAGGATTTTACGGCGCTGACCAATATTTGTGCCAGCATGCTTACACAAGGAATAGCCAGCAATCAGAAGGTGGTGGGCTCGAATCGGATCAGCTCCAACATCAAGTTGGATAACAGTTTCACGCCCAGTAGTACATAGCTGCTTAAAATCTGCAGCTTACCATGTATTTATTTAAATATAATCTCATGCTACGATAAGAAGCATGGATTCTCTAGTAGCATGGGATTGGACAGCAATTGGCACTATTCTATTGGCTATTGCAACCGTCGTTCTTGCTATTTTTACCTGGAGAATTATTAAGCAAAATAGCGATATAAGGCAAAAGGAAAGAAAAGAAAGACCATTAAAAGAAATCATCGACTGGGGAGAATCAATAAGAAGATGCAGTTTTGTGCCCAATCTAGAAGAATTGATTGTCGTATTAAAACTCACGGGAGACAATAAGCGGCGCGTTTTGGCTCTTAAAAATGAATATGAATACAAAATCGTCGCAGTAAAATATGCCTATCTGAAAAATGCTGCCAAGGAACTCGGTGCTAGCATGCAGAGCGCTATGAAGACCGTTAGTGACGACCTCGCGAGACATATAGTACTTCTCGGGCAAGAGTTCGAAGGTAAGACTAAAGAAAGTGATGTGCCCAATAGCATAAATACTTTACAAGAAAGCGTTAATAAAATGATAGAGGTTGCAGCAGGCTTATTACCAAAGTAATTCATAAGCAGTGCTATAGCCCTGCCCAGAAACGATGTACTTAAGCAACTGCTGTAGCGCCGGTATCAGTCTCTTATTCTCAAACAATAGTTCGGGAACTGTTTTCAAACGCCCACCATGTCTTTCCTTAGCTTTGATTAGCATAGACGTGCCTTCTCGTAGCTCAACCACCCCATAATCCCCGCTTATGCTCCCGTGCCTGCTTCTCCATTTGCAGCAAATAGGTCTGGTATTTGACATTTGGCGGATAGGAATAAGAATAAGCATAGCCTAGCCTGACGAGCTCGGCATTAACCATCGTGTTATCAACCCACACATATCTAAGTAGGCGATCATAGCTATCTCTATCCTCAACATCTCCTTCCAGCCAAACCCTTTTACCCTCGACCAAATCGCGATTAGCCTGAAGCGCCTCCCAAAAATAAGACTCATCTTTCTCCGGAGCATCAATACCGATATACCTTACACAGTAACCACCTTCGATTTCTATGGTATCCCCATCGATAACTCGGGTGACAATGGCTGTGCCCTCGGTGACTCTACCACAGCCCGAGGCCAAGAGAGTTAAGATCAGGGCAAGGGCGACTGCTAGCCGCCCTTTATTCCACAACCCGAATCTGTGACGGGTCACGTAAGACAATTTCTGGTGCCCCCTCATAGATATCAATCGTACCTTCTACCCCTACCTTCCTATCCAAGAAATAGCTTTCAGGATTGGGCGGAAATTCCTCTATAAAACCCTGTCTATCTTCTTCCCAAATTATACATATGAAATATCCTTCATAGGGGTCATGGAAGTCTAAAAAGGTTGGTTTCCCCTTGGATTTTTGGGCATAGTATGTTCCCACTATAACGCCTTCCACTGTAACTACTTTCCCAGGATGGTTGTAGCCGATATTCAAAAGGCTCTCGGTGTCTAAGGCACCAATCACCTCTTCTTCTACTTCCCTTTCTTCTACGCTCTCCCCTTCTACCTTCCCCTCTTCTTCCTCTACTGGCGGATTGATAGTCAGGTTTACTACTACTGTCTGGGGAGTATTAGCAGCTCCTGGAACAGAGATAGTAACAAGCGCTGCATAGCTGCCGGCGTTCATCCCTGATATGTCCACCGAAAGCGCAATGTTATCTGTCTCTCCCACTGAGCTGCCGTTAGTCGGGC
This sequence comes from Dehalococcoidia bacterium, assembly GCA_034414335.1. Lineage (GTDB taxonomy): Bacteria > Chloroflexota > Dehalococcoidia > GIF9 > AB-539-J10 > RBG-13-51-36. Next base: position 6,808 of record DAOUMB010000004.1, on the reverse strand, counting down.
TCAGGATAAGCCAATCGGCACTATCAGTAGCAGACCAAGTTAATATCCCAGTTCCAGAATTCCATAAGCTTAATGTCTGAGCTGCTGGGTTTGTCCCACTCTGCTGGGCACTGAAGCTAAAGCTTGCTGGGCCAACTGTGATAATAGGAGGTGACGAAGGTATGGGCCCTGCACAAGCCATGGTAGAGCTAGTTAATAAAAGAGCTAAGCCCAGGAGTAACACTGCCTGCCTTTTATACATGTTTATCATCTTTATTCTTGAAAGTACAGCTCTCCCCTGCCGTAAATATAATTTTAGAAATATGCTTATAGATTGGCTTGGACTATCTATTTAGAGCGGTGAAGCTAACCCCAGCCAAGAGTGGCGGTTAATTTCGTCACCCTTTCTCCGGCTCGATTAGGCCGTAGTCGCCATTCTGGCGACGGTATAGCAGATTGAGCCGCTCACTATCGGCGTCTATGAAAAGGAAGAAATCATGACCCAGAAGCTCCATCTGGTTTATAGCTTCATCTACAGGCATGGGTTTGACTAGGAAGCGCTTACTCTTTACTACTCTTTGGGGGGCTTCGATTTCCTCCGCCTCGATTGCCGCTCCTTGCCGAGCAAAAGAAATACCTCTGCCTTTGTCATACAACTTGCCTTTGTACCGCTCGATTCGCTTAGATAGCACATTCGCCACCTTGTCAATGGCTGTGCGAATATCCTTAGACTTCTCCTGAGCCCTAATTAAGACACCTTTGCTGTCAAGAGTAACCTGGACAGTAAACCGCTGCTCAGGCATCTTTGCGCCTTCCCGGGAAATCTCCACCTTGCCTTCACCGATACTAGGTAAGTAACGACCTAGCTTGCCAATCTTCTTTTCAACATATGCCTGTATTGTTTCAGAGATCTCCACATTATTCTTAGCAATAATCTGTAGCTCCATTTTCCCTCCTTCGGTTTCAAATCTCCCTTGCCAAAGTTAAGCCCCAAACAGTCATAGCACCTTTGTTCTTGAGAGCCGCAGCACAGGACTCCAGCGTGGCTCCAGAGGTACATACATCATCAATAAGGATAATTTGTTTACCACCTACTTTTTCTTCACGACACACAAAGGCATCGGCGACATTTCTCCGGCGCTCCTCCACATCAGCTGCTCTTGTTTGAGGTCGTGCTTGCTTAACCCGAATGAGGCAATCATCGAACACCGGCAATTCAATGCGCCTAGCTAACTCCCTGGCGAGAAGGTTCGACTGATTATAACCCCTCTCCCTCAATCGCCGTGGGTGAAGAGGTACGGAAACCAAGGCTTCACCAGGCAAAGGATTTGACCTAAGATAATCAGCTAGTAATTCAGCCAAACAGGGAGAGATTGCCTTCAGATTTCGATACTTTAGCTGATGAATGGCTTTTCGTACCACTTCGTCAAAACGAAATAGAGAACGGATGCCGTCAATATCAATTTGCCTTTGCCTACAGCTTGGACATACAATACCGCTAGCCTGAGGCCTACCACACTTGGGGCAAAGCGGAACTACCAGCCTTGGCAGTTTTCTAAGACAATCAGGACAAAGAAAACTACCTACTTTCCCACAGCCAACACAGCGCTGTGGAAAAAAGGAATCAACCGTCAGCCCAGCTAATTTGCCTAAGCGAAGCAAATCCTCTACTAAGGAGTATATTCTCGGTGTGAGCGAGCATGGAGTGCTCCATTTAGAATAGGCTCATTAAGATATACTTCACCGTTCCTGATTTTGATATTGTAACCACAATCAGGATTGGTGCACACCCATGCCTTGTAGTGAATCGGTGCCCCCTGACTACCAAAGTCAGATAGAGGCACTAAATCCCCCTTTCCACATTTTTGGCACTTAGGTAATGAATCGTTTTCCAAGGATCCCACCTCCCCAATTAAATTTATTTACCATGTATCAAAAGGACTAAGTATATACCAAAAACAATTTATTTGCAAGCAAATTTCCCTCCTTAGCCCCAGATTTTGAGATTTTCTTCAGATAAATTTCAGTACCAGTACCACTAAATAGGTATAGCTACTTTGGGCAGAACCGACCGACATTGCATTGGGGTGAGGCTCTTTTATCATTTCACATACTTGAATTTGCCTTTATCCTTTCCTCTGTGCAGGTTTCTCGCCGTCACTTATAAACCCTTTTCATATGCCGCATATTTATACATACGTGATAGAGCCAAGATAGCTGGCTCAGCAAAGGTATAGTCAGGAATCCGCGCCTTATTCAGGATTCTCTTAGCTCCATCTTCCAATAACCCATAACTAGCTACTAACACGGGTTTCCCAGGGTGTCTCCTTGCCGGTGCTATTATACAATCTGGCGTGATATCTCCTATTACAAAGACAATAACGATGGCTGCATCAACTCCTTCGTCCTCCAGCACAGCATCCAAGGAGATCTCATATACTTTCGCACGCCCGTATTTCATCCCAGCAGGGAATGTATCCACAGGATTACGTACCTTGGAATTCTCTCCCATCAACTCTAATAGCCTTGCTGTGGTTTCAGGTTTGAAATTGGCTATCTCTAAATCGTGACTGCTACAATAATCTACCGCTACAATCCCGCAAGCTCCACTGTTGGTTAATATAGCTACCCGGTTTCCTTTGGGCAATGGTTGGAAAGCAAAGGCTCTCGTCGTATCTATTAAGTCACGGAAATCATCGGCCTCTACTATACCTGTCTGCTTTAAGGCCGCTTCGAAAATCTTGCTGTTGGATGCCAGACTTGCCGTGTGAGAAAGCGCTGCTTCAGCTCCCCGCGAGGTTCTTCCTCCCTTCACCAGAATTACGGGCTTCCGGGAACTAGCCATCCTGGCCGTTTGAATAAATCTCCTGCCGTCCTTTATGCCTTCAAGATATAGAGCAACGACTTCAGTTCTATCATCGTCAGCTAGAAATTCCAGGGCATCCGATTCATCAATATCAACCTTATTACCCAGGCTTATTGCACTGCTCAAGCCAAAATATTCGAAATGAGCAATATGCCTCAGCAACCCTCCAGCAAAGAGCCCACTTTGGGCTATAAGACCTACATTCCCTTCCACAACTTCTCTTAAATCCGCAATTGAGGTGGACAGCTTGGTGGCAGGGCAAACGACGCCCATAGTGTTGGGGCCAAGAACTCTGATCCCGGTGGACTTCACAATATTTGCCACTTCCTGTTGAAGCTTCTTCCCCTCCCCACCAACCTCAGCAAATCCTTCCGAGTTAACAATTGCTGCCCTCACCCCCTTCTCAACACACTCCTTCAAGATATTTGGTACAGTCTTTGGCGCTGTGGAGATGATAGCTAAATCAACTTCCCCCGCAATATCTTTGATACTGGTATACACAGGTAAGCCCATAAAGCTATCTAATCTTGGATTAATAGGATAAACCTTACCCTTAAAGCCAAAGTCGAGCATGTTCTTCATGATGGGTGAAGCTGCCTTCTCGGGGTTGCTCGAAACGCCGATTATGGCAACGCTCTTAGAATTCATAATATGAGATAAGATCGTGGCCATGGCAGAACTTTGGTCTAGTGACCCAGCCCAACTACCGACAGGCAGGTATAAATAGCCCCGGCAGGTGTTAACTGACTTTTCATTAAGCTAATAGCATTCACTTTAATATGATATTTATCCTCAAAGATGGTAGAGCCCACAAGGTCGCCAAAGCTCCTTCTTTCCGAAGGTGATGCTCCCTGCCTGATACGAGCCAGAGTCAAATGTGGCACGAAAGAGCGTTCTTCCTTAGCAAATCCCAAGGCACCGAGCACAGAATCCATGTTTTGTTGTAACATCGACAGCTTGTCCACCTCCCCAGAAACGCCGACCCAAAACACCCGAACTTGCTTCAGATTAGGGAAAGCCCCAATGCCCGAAATCTCCAAATGGAATGGAGAAATCCCTTGTGCAGCTTCTTCTATAGCTTTAGTTATCTCTGTTACCCGCTTAAAAGGAATATTGCCCAGGAACTTTAAAGTTAGGTGAATCCCCCCGGGCTCTACCCACTTGACAAACCTATGTTCATCTCTCTCTAATCCACTTCTCAGCCTGGCTAATCCCTCCCTGACCTCCTCGGGCAGTTCAATAGCAATGAAGGAACGGATTTCCGCAGAATTATGTGGCACTTCTGCTCCTTCCATCCCTGCATAGCAGTTTTTGGGCGTTAGCCCCCAAGATTCTAGCCTTATCCTCTTCAGGAAGCCGTGAAGACTGGATTTGGGCAATTACTCGATTCTGATGCATAAGAGGATAGTCAGTACCAAAAAGGATTTTGTCACTGCCGATGATCTGACTCACCTGCTCAAAAATCTGGGGCTTATAAAGGAAAACTGTGGCCGCGGTATCAAAGAAGACATTGTCGAGAGCCTTGGCTACTTCAGGCATTAAGGCATATAAGGGCAAGCCACCACCCCAGTGAGCACAAACAAGCTTTAAATTTGGGAAACCCATTATAAAGGAGTAGAGGATGTCAGGGGTGATACTGCCCTTGCCAAAGTACTCATGCCCTACAGGCTCAGAAGAGTGTGTCAGAAAAATTAAGTCATGCTCTAACATTGCATCAACTATAGGCTTCAGCATTGCTTCATCGGTGAGATCGAAGCCCTGCGTATCAGACCTCAATTCACCAATTCCTTTAGCCCCTGCCTTAGCACAGCGCTCTAGCTCAGCTATAGCAGCATCTCCGGCCTTGGGTTGAATAGCACAAAAGCCAACAAGCCTTTCAGGATAGCGCGATATAGAATCTAAAATGTAATCGTTTGTTTCCACACAAAGTTCATGGCTTACCCAGCCAGCGTTAAGAACTACGGACAAATCAATCCCGGCTTCATCCATACTGGCAACTACTTCTTCAGCCGTTGCCATCTTGGCTTTCGGCTGGGAATAAAGCAAAGAAAAGCAAGGATCGCGATTGATATATTCATCCCGTCTGTCCTTTAGCCAGGGGGGAAATATATGAGTGTGAAAATCTATAATCACTTAAGGCATTATACCCAAACGATTAAAAATACTAAAATCCAAATCCTAAGAATTAGCCAAGTTGGTATAAAACATCGTAGACTTTATAAGCCGTCCTGCGTTACAATTTAACCCACAACGAAGAATGCCAAATCATACTGAAGCATCACCCGAAAGCGCCTCTTTAAGCAACAAATTCAACCTGTCCACGGCAGAGCTAAAGGAAATGGCTAAAAAGCTACGCCGTCACGTAATCACCATGATAGCCACGGCAGGCAGTGGGCACCCTGGCGGCTCTCTATCAGCAGCCGATATCATCACTGCGCTTTATTTCAAGGTCTTGCGCCATAACCCCGAAAATCCTCAGTGGCAAGACCGTGACCGATTCATATTGAGCAAGGGACATGCTGCTCCGATTTTATACGCTGCCCTAGCCGAAACTGGCTACTTTCCTGTGGCAGAGTTGGCAACATTGAGGAAGCTGGATAGCTGCCTCCAGGGACACGCTGACTGCAAGCTCACTCCAGGGGTAGAAATGTCATCTGGTTCTTTAGGCATGGGTTTATCCTTTGCCATTGGAGTTGCCCTAGCCGCAAGGCTGGATTCCAAAGCTTATCGGACCTATGTTCTCCTGGGTGACGGGGAATGCGAGGAGGGACAAACCTGGGAGGCAGCCTTATCAGCTGCCCATTTTAAACTGGATAAGCTGACCGCTATAGTTGATCGCAATGGTATGCAGCTCAGCGGCTGGACCCGAGACGTTATGAACCTTGAGCCCCTTACCCAAAAATGGCAAGCCTTTGGCTGGCATACCATTGACATAGACGGCCACCACTTTGACCAAATCCTGTCCGCTCTCCAGGAGGCAAAAAAGGTAAAGGGCACACCTACCGTCATTGTCGCCCACACTATCAAAGGCAAAGGGGTTAGCTTCATGGAGAACAATGTGGCATTTCACGGCAAGGCACCTAGCTGGGAAGAAGCCGAAAGGGCACTGAAGGAGTTGGAGTAAGCATGGCTGAAGCGTCTACCCGGGAAACTTATGGCAGGACTCTGGTAGAGATAGGCAAACAAAACAAAGACATTGTTGTTCTGGACGCTGATTTATCGCCCTCGACAATGACCAGTTTCTTTGCCCAGGAGTTTCCTGACCGCTTCTTCGATTGCGGCCTAGAAGAACAAAACATGGTTGGCATAGCTGCTGGATTAGCTGCTTCGGGAAAGACCGTTTTTGCCAGCACTTTTGCCATCTTCGCTTCATGCCGCTGTTTTGACCAGCTAAGGATCTGCCTTTCGCAACCAGAACTAAATGTCAAAATTGTCGCCACCCACGGAGGCATCACTGTTGGCGAAGATGGTACCTCCCACCATGCCATTGAGGATTTAGCCTTGTACTGTGCTCTCCCTGGCTTCACTGTTGTTGTTCCCGCCGATGCCGTAGAGGCTGCTGAAGCAGTAAGGATGGCTGCAAATACCCGTGGGCCTTTCTACGTCAGATTAAGCCGCCCTAAAACACCGCTTGTTTACCCCGAGGACTATCACCTCACATTAGGTAAGGCAGTGACCATGAGACAAGGCAGGGATGCTACCATTATAGCCATGGGCATCATGGTCGCCAAGGCTCTGGAGGCAGCAGATGTCCTAGCCAGACAAGGCATAGATTGCCGGGTAGTCAACATGCATACCCTCAAACCTCTGGATGATATAGCCATAATCAGAGCAGCTTCAGAGACCCAGGGAATTGTCGTCGCTGAGGAGCACTTAGCCCAGGGTGGCCTGGGCAGCCGAGTTGCTCAAACGGTAGCCAGAGAGAACCCAGTGCCTATGGAATTCGTCAACCTTGGTGACAGG
>DAOUMB010000003.1:0-3191 GCA_034414335.1 Dehalococcoidia bacterium | reverse complement strand
GTTCTTAGCTCCCTTGAATCCATATTACCCTGGACTGCTCTCACCTCTCTTAGCTCTTTCAACTCCTTAAGCACTTGCACAGCAGTGAAATCTCCTGCATGGATTACCAAATCCACCGTGGAGATGGCATCAATTATCCTTTTAGGGATGTGCTTAAGTAGGCTTACATGAGTGTCGGCAAGCACAGCTATCTTCATAACAAGCCTCCTTGGGCTATATCGGATTCTTGGCATCAGCTGAGAGCGGAGGCAATCTTAAGCTGGTCAGTTAAGAATGCTATCACCTTGGATAAAGGATCGCAAGAATGCTTCTTAGTGATGGTTTTCGGAGGTAACTTGTTTCACCAATTGGATGGTTTTGTCCACATTAGATAGGGAGAATGATAACCCCAGTTGTTTAAGCTCTTTGTAGCCTAATCCTTGGAATAATTTTCTTCCGGCTACTCTGGTCATTTCATCATAAATAGCCGGCCACTCTGGGCTGCGTCTCTGAGCACAAAAGAGAATAAAATCATGAAGCTGGGGAGATATGTTATCCATGCATTAGTAGTTTATGTCCAGAGCCCTAATCTAACAAGCTTGCTCATGGCTGCTGGGACGCCATCTTCTCCCTTGTTTTACCTCGGATAATCCCTTGATTAAGGCTTGAGCCTCACCCTTGTCCTTTGTCACATATGAACCCCTGAAAAATATTTTTGGGCGAGTAAACCTATAAGCCGAGTTCTGTGCTCCACATGGAGCGGTGACCATCCATCTAGCCCTGATGTTGCCACCAGGGTCAAGCGACCAACCCGAAGGCATCGGCCGAGCACCTTGAACTTATCCCAAGGCCTTGAGACTTTGGAGTAGTTATCGCCCTCTTATTTGGTCTTGCTCCGGGTGGGGTTTGCCCAGCCAACTAGTCTCCTAATTGCTGGTGAGCCCTTACCTCACCATTTCAACCTTACCCGCACTGGCTAAGCCAGCCGCTGGCGGTGTGTTTCTGTGGCACTTTCCGTAGGGTCACCCCTCCTGGGTGTTACCCAGCACCCTGCTCGGTGGAGCTCGGACTTTCCTCCCTGGCAGATTAAATCCAGAGCGGTCACCCGGTTTACTCACCCAAGTTTAGTTTATAGATGAGCAGGACAAAGGTCAAGTCGCAGAGCCATCACACATACAGTATCCTGCTGCAACTATTACATTGGATCAAATCGCCAGCTTTGGCTTTCTGCCATTGACTCGTAGACACGGTGATGTGGCATCCTTGGCATCTTCCCCGCTCCACCTTAACCACAGCTTGTCCCCTCGTCAACCTAATTCGCTCATAAATGTCGAGGGCTTCAGAGTTAATTTGCTGGGCTAGTCCATCACGGTTTCTCTTAAGCTTAGCAAGCTCAGTTTCAATTACAGTTCTTCTCTTCTCCAGAGTTTCCCGAGTCTCCTGCCATTCTCGCCTCATCTGCTCAAGCTCTTCGCCGCTAGTTTTCACTTTGGCTTCTATCTCCTCTACTTGGCCCATTAATCCTAACAGGGCATCTTCGTTCGTGCTAATCTTGCTCTTGAAGACTTTGACTTCTTTCTCAAGGTTAACCAGTTCCTTAGTATCCTTGGTTGTGCCACTGTAAAGTTTGCTATCAATCCGTTTGACCTTCTCCTGAAGGTCTTCCAGTTCCCATTCAGAGCTCTTTTGCTTTTTCTTCGCGTCTTCCAGCTGTTCTTTTTGTGAGGCAAGTTTAGATTCGGCGGCAAGCAAGGCCTTATCGTCACTCAACCGATTTTCAACCTCATTTAGCTCTTGCTGCTTCTGTTGGAGCTCTAGGTCAATCTGCTGCAACTTATAAAGTTGCTCTGCCAAACTCATATCGAGGCTTATTGTAAAAGTGGGGTGGGAATATTGTCAAAAAACATAGGCAGCTTCCTGGGGAAACTAGGAGGCTAAAGTTCCACAATCCTGGGCTTCACGCGGCATTTTTCGGCAGCGACAATGGCATCCATCTGGGATACAACATCATCAAGCTTATCTTGATGGCTTGTTATGACATAATCGAAAAGCGGCAGGCTTTTCATTTCCCCCTTAGCTCTTTCCAACCTCAGTGCCAAATCTGTTGAAGACTCGCTGCGTCGCTTCCTCAACCTCCTTTCCAATTCCTCTATCGAAGTAGGCATGAGGAAAACAAATACTGCTTGAGGCAGGATTTTCTTGATGGCAGCGGCACCCTGAACATCTACTCTGACTATTGCATCTATCCCCTTAGACAAAGCTGAACTTATTTCATCTTTTGGCACACCATAATAGTTGCCGTAGACATTGGCCCACTCTAGAAATTGGTTCTTATCTCTCATCTGCTGAAATTCTTTCTGGGAAAGGAAGTGATAATCCACTCCATTTTTCTCGCCAGAACGCTTAGGGCGCGTAGTGGCGGTAACAACATAGTGAAAGGGACGCCCTAACTCACTCATTCTCGTGAGTACAGCATCCTTGCCTACTCCCGAAGGTCCGGAAAGAACAACGAGGAGGGGTTTAGACCCTAGGCTGTCCCCTTGCTTCGTTTTGGGTTTCGCCGCAAGGCTTCGCTTAGGCATTTCACGGTTCAACTTTTTCCTCGGACGCCATGGAAGCAGCGGCTAACCTATGAGCGATAGTCTCCGCTGTCACAGCAGCCAGCATTATGTGACCAGTGTCAAAAAGAATAGCAGTCTTGGCCTTTCTGCCATGAGTGGCGTCAATGAAAAGCCCATTTTCCCTTGATTCTCGAAGGAGGCGCTTAATTGGTTGCTGGTCTATGGAGAGGAAAGCAACTACCCTATTTACAGCTATGACACTACCAAAACCTATATGAACTAATTCCGTAGCCATGCTACTCTCCTAACTCAAATCCTAAATTATAATTCCTAAACAAATTTAAAATCCCAAATTCAAACACCAAAACTCATTTTGTTTTGAATTTTTATCATTAGTGCTTCGATATTGTTAAACATCTAGGATTTCATGCTCAGGATTTATCAGCAATCAGTGCTCCTTGTATATCTTTCCAAAAGGCAGGATATGATACTTGTGCTACCTGAGCATGCTTGATGGTCGTTTCTCCTTTGGCTACCAAAGCGGCTACTGCCAAGCTCATAGCCAATCGATGGTCAAAATGGCTGTCAACCTCTGTGCCTGATAAGGGTCTACCGCCATAGATGACCATGCCATCCGGCAGTGGCTCAATT
>DAOUMB010000002.1:0-3175 GCA_034414335.1 Dehalococcoidia bacterium | reverse complement strand
CAAGTTAGCCGAAGGGCCTACTGAAGTGGTCAAGGATAACCCCGAGGTAATTAGGGCCTATTTGGGAGTAAGAAAGGAAGCTGAAATGGCCACCGAAGCCTCAAAGGAGATATAAATTATGGAACTGGGCCAGCTATTGGCAATCGGGGTTGCGATGGGTTTCGTCTATGGGTTGATAGCCATGGGCTTTGTCCTGATTTACAAGGCCTCAGGCGTATTCAACTTTGCCCAGTCTCAACTTGTAATGGTGGGGGCTTGGTTCCTGTGGAGTTTGCTGATGTGGGCAAACATGCCCTTGGGGCTAGCTCTAGTCTTAACTATGGTTCTGGCAGGGTTGTTCGGTTGGCTGGTGCAGCGTCTTTTCCTGATGCCACTGGCGGGGCAACCTTTGTTTTCTCTGGTGATGATAACTATAGCACTTTCCGCCGGCTTCGATGGGCTTACGGTATCTATATGGGGTGGACCAACGAAGACTTATCCTTTCGCTCTGCCAGGCCCGGAATCCACGGCACTGGGGGCTATACAAGTAGGAACTGAGTATCTATGGATTGTAGGGATGTGCGGAGCCGCCCTGGCGATATTTTTTGCTTTTTTTAAGTTTACCAGGCTGGGCTTAGGTATGCGGGCTGCCAGTGACAACCAGAGGATAGGATTGTCCTGTGGTATTCCCTTATCCAGGGTATTCGCTTGGGCCTGGATTTTGTCGGCTGTCCTAGCAGCCTTAGCAGGCATATTTCTGGGTTTGAAGCAAGGGCTTACTACTCAACTTGCCAACATAGGACTTAAAGTGTTACCTGTGGTTCTCCTAGGTGGACTGGAATCGCTGCCTGGAGCTGTTATTGGAGGCATAATAATTGGGGTGGCAGAGGTGATGGCAGGTGCTTACCTGGACCCGTTGGTCGGTGGGGGTTTGAAAGACCTGTTCCCTTTCATAATCATGATAATCATATTATTCATTCGACCTCAGGGACTATTCGGCTGGAAAATAATAGAGAGGGTATGACAAAAGAACAACTGGGATAAGAGCATGGCAAAGCGTCCTTCAGGTTATTTTGTTAGAGAATATGGGCAGGAATTGGCTATCGTTAACACCAAGGAGCAAACTGTGCTCCTTGTACTTCTTTTGGCTTTATTATTCGCCCTGCCTCTCTTCTTAAGTCGTGTGTGGCTATCATGGTTCACAATCACCTCGATCTATCTTATCGCTGCCCTAGGACTTAACATTACCACTGGCTTTGCCGGTCAAATTTCTATTGGCCAGGCAGCATTCATGGGGGTGGGAGCCTTCACCGGGGCGGCTTTAACTACTCACCTCCATTGGCCCTTTCTCATCTGTCTACTTTGCTCTGGTGTCATAGCAGCGGTCGTAGGTACAGCCTTCAGTCTGGCCTGTTTTCGACTCAAAGGGTTCTACTTGGCGCTAGTCACAATTGCGGCGCATTTTTTCCTTCCTTTTGCTGTTTTGCATCTTCCTCAGTGGACAGGTGGAGTCTTCGGGTTAACTCTACCTGTCCCGAGTATCGCTGGAATTGCCTTCGATACCACACAAAAATGGTTTTACCTAGTCCTCGCCCTGGCACTGATTACAGTATTTCCCACCAAGAACTTGCAGAGAACACGTATTGGCAGAGCGTTTATTGCTATCAGGGATAATGACAGGGCAGCCAGTGCTGTGGGCGTGAACGTTTCCCTCTATAAGATGCTGTCCTTTTTCCTGGGCGCATTTTTTGCTGGCATCGCGGGGTACTTGCTGGTCTCTACCTATACAAACTGTGACCTGACCTATTTTAGCATTCTGGAGTCTATATGGTTACTGGGAATGCTGATCGTGGGAGGACTTGGGGTGGTTACCGGGACTATCTTTGGCACGGTTCTACTGAGACTTCTGGGATTCGCTACGAGTCGGCTGGCACCTTCAATTCTTAGTGCGATTCCATCTTTACCGTTAACTGCTGCTACTGGTGTAACGTCGATTATCTACGCTCTAGTGATTGTTCTGTTCCTGATCTTTGAGCCCAGGGGGATAAACCACCTGTGGGATAGGTTTAAGAACTGGTACCGCCTTTGGCCTTTCGCACGGACAGCTTGAGGTAGATACTGTATGTTGGACGTGAACAATCTTGAAGTCACCTATAGCAGTATACTGGTAGTTATCAGAGGCGTTTCTCTTCGAGTCGGTGATGGCCAGGTTGTGGCCTTGCTTGGCAGCAATGGAGCTGGTAAGAGTACCCTGCTCAAGGCAATTTCGGGCATGCTCGGATTTGAGTTGGGCAAGGTAACCGAAGGTAGTATCGTCTACAATGGGGACAGGATAGATGGGTTATCGCCGACTGACATAGTTAAGAAGGGTGTTTTTCAGGTGTTTGAAGGCAGGCCTGTATGCGAACACCTGACTGTAGAAGAGAATTTGTTAATCGGAGCTTATTCCCGCAGCGATGGCCGGCGTGACATTGCCAATGACCTGGACATGGTATATGCTTATTTCCCCAGCCTGGCAAGAATAAAGGGGCGGACAGCTGGTTATATATCAGGGGGCGAAAGGCAAATGCTGGTTGTCGGGCGAGGCTTGTTGGCTAAGCCTTCGCTGATGTTGCTGGATGAACCTACGTTGGGCTTGGGGCCCCTAATCGTAGAAGAATTTTTCCACATTCTGGAACGTTTGAATATTGAGCAAAAGATTGCTATTTTACTTGTGGAGCAAAATGCCAGGGCAGCGCTTTCTCTGGCCAGCTATGGTTACGTTATGGAGAATGGGCGAATAGTTCTTGATGGTTCCGCGGGTGATCTAATAAGAAACGAAGATATAAAAGAGTTCTATCTGGGTTTAAGTAAGGCGGAAAGGAGGACTTATAAGGATGTGAAACATTACAAGCGGAGAAAACGGTGGTTGGGCTAGCGAAATAATATAACAGAAGGAGGCAATAAGGACAATGAATATCACTAAGCTAGTCAAGGTGGTTATTCCTATACTCCTAATCGCAGCATTAGTCATCATTAGTGCCTGTGCTCCCAAGGCACCTTCGGGGGCGGTGATTAACGTTGGAGTTGTTGCTGATATTAGCGGGCCTGCATCTAGTTCATGCCTGCCTATATTTCAGGGAATAACCGATTACTACAATTACGTTAATGAGGAACTGGGTGGCATAGATGGTATAAAGCTTGCAGTATCTTGGGG
>DAOUMB010000001.1:0-8708 GCA_034414335.1 Dehalococcoidia bacterium | reverse complement strand
GGGTGGAGGAGAACCTCTCGCCCCCGATTTGGGTTCGCTGGGGCCAAGTAACATACTGTTCGAGCAGCTGCCATATGACCCATGGGTGGCGGCATTTACCAGCGATGAAGGCATAGTGCCCGGCGGTTTTCTTTGTATGGATGACTTCCGGGGGCTCACCAGGGACATAAGTGATATTCACTGGTATGGGTTATCCCTCCTCTGGCTCGGTGACAGCTGGTCCGATTGTGACCCCACCGGGATGGAATTCGAGATTATATTCTACCAGGACGCCGGCGGCTCTCCGGGTGCACCGGTAGCCACCTTTTCCAACATAACTCCCGCAGTTACCTATTTGTATACATACGGTGTGCGGGTGTACCGCTTCGATGTAGCCAGCCTGGGGGCACCGGTCAGCCTGACGAAGGGCTGGGTATCCATACAGAGCACATCCAGCCCCAGTGGCTGTTCCTTCCTGTGGCTTACCTCACCTAGCGGTAACTCGAACGCAATCCAACAGCCGTTTGGGAGTATATACGACAACCTGGCATTTGCACTGACTGGATCCCCTCTGCCACTGCCTGATGTCAAATACCTGCATTCCACAGGCGGCTTGTTCAATCTGACGGAGCCCCTGGGCTCCGATTGGCACGAGCTCTGGCCCATCTTTTGTCGAGAGTACCACCTGAGCTCCTGGGAGGACAACGGCGATGGCATCCTTAGCTACTGCGACACTATAGACATGTACGAAAAGCCCGACGGAGAACTCCGTGACTACCACGTGGAGAATGTCACCATCACTTTGTACGTCACGCCGGGACTGAACGATTTGGTGGACAATGGTTTTGGTAAACTCCCACCGGGCAAACCCATGTACATCGAGCTTAAAGGCGGCTACAATGCAACTGTCCTCGCAGCGCCCAATTCCACCCAGTGGCACGAGATTTACCCTGTCTTTTGTAGAACATACAACCTCACCGGGTGGGACGACGATAACGGCAGTCATGTTCTGGATTTTTGCGACTATATCTCATTGGTAAACGAAGGGACTAAAGAGGAGAGCATCTGGCATGTGGAGGAAGTCGACGTGGACATCATCGTCACCCCAGAGCCTCCACCCGTGGGTGGTGAGGCTTACCCCGTGAGTAAGGCCTCTCTTCTGGCACCCTGGATTGCCTTGGGAGTAGTCCTCGCAGGCGGCATAAGCTGGTATCTTCTGAGGCGACGCAGGGCTAAAAGCTAGACCTAAGCTGAATAGAAAGAGAGGGCAAGCCCCTTGGGGCTTGCCCCCTTGGTTTAGATGTGAGCTGCAGACATAGCCTCCAGCTATCATCAAGCTTTCCCGACCCGGTGTATCCAAACAGGGCAGGGGCTTCCTTAAAACCGCTGTAGGGTTTTGGTTAACCCTTCACCAAGGTCAACCTTGGGATTCCAACCCAGAATCTCCCGCGCCCTGGCTATATCCGGCCGCCTGACCTTAGGATCGTCCTCAGGTAAGGGTTTATAGACTATTTCGCTCCTGCTGCGGGTGATTTCGAGTATCTTCGTTCCAAGCTCCAGGATGGATATCTCTTCAGGATTACCCAGATTTGTAGGCTCGTTCAAATCCGATAGCATCAATCGGTGTATCCCTTCAATCAGGTCTGAGACATAGCAAAAGCTCCTCGTGTGCGAGCCGTCTCCAAAGACAGATAACGGTTCATTGTTCAACGCCTGAGTAATGAAAGTCGGGATGACTCTGCCATCGTTTTTTCTCATTCTAGGACCGTAAGTGTTGAATATTCTGGCAATTCTCGTATCAATGCCATGCTGGCGATGGTATGCCATGGTCAGAGCCTCAGCGAATCTCTTCGACTCATCATAGGCTGCCCGTGGGCCTACGGGATTCACATTTCCCCAGTATCCCTCGCGCTGGGGGTTAATGAGAGGGTCTCCATACACTTCCGAGCTTGATGCAAGGAGGAAGCTGGCTCCATTGGCTCTGGCTACTCCCAGGGCATTGAGAGTTCCTAAGGCACCAGCCTTTAGAGTCTGTACGGCGAGTCTGAGAAAATCAATAGGGCTTGCCGGACTAGCAAAGTGAAGCACATAATCAATCTTGCCATCTACACGGATGTACTCCGTCACATTGTGCTGTATAAATTCGAAACTCTGGTTATCCTTCAGATGCTGGATATTGGTCGTACTTCCAGTGATGAGATTGTCCATGCAGACTATACGATAGCCTTGAGAGAGCAGGAAATCGCACAGATGCGAGCCAAGAAAGCCAGCTCCCCCGCTAATCAAGACCCTCATCTTCCCACTCCTTGGTACACAAAACCCAGTTGCTTCATCTTTTCTGGCTCATAGACGTTTCTCCCGTCAATTATGACCGGCTGCTTAAGTAACCCTTTAATCATGGATAAACCCAAGCTCCTGAATTCATCCCATTCGGTAATCAAGATTAATGCGTCACTGTCCCTAGCTACGTCATAGGGGTCTTGGCAGTATTCGACATCGTCGAGAATCGCCTTGGCATTTTCCATAGCCTGGGGATCGTAGGCCTTTATTCGCACCCTTTCTTGTTGAAGCTTTCTGATTATGTCTATCGAGGGGGCTTCTCTCATGTCGTCTGTATTGGGCTTGAAGGAAAGCCCCAATACCCCTATGGTTTTACCATTTAGATTCCTTAGGATACTCTTTGCCTTACTGACTAGTTGCTGGCGCTGGGAATCGTTTATCTTCTGAATATTTCTCAACAGCTCAAAATCGTAACCTGCGTCTTCAGCTGTTCTGATGAAAGCAGCCAGGTCCTTAGGAAAACAATAGCCTCCGTAGCCCACCCCAGCTTCCAGAAATTCTCGCCCTATCCTTTTATCATAGCCCATTCCCTCAGCAACCTTCACCACATCAGCGCCGACTTTCTCACAAATGTTGGCTATGGCATTGATGTAAGATATTTTCAAAGCCAGGAAACTGTTAGATGCATGCTTGATAAGCTCAGCAGTTTCTATATTGGTCACCAATATCGGAGCTTTCAGCGGCCTATACAGGTCCGTCATCGTGTTGGCTGCTCTTTCAGTCTCCGCACCGATGACTATCCTATCAGGATGCATGAAATCATGAATGGCCGAGCCTTCCCGTATAAATTCTGGATTGGAGACTACATCGAAGGCGGAGTTGAGGGGACTATCCAGCTTCATCGTATTTCTTATCCAATTTCCTGTCCTTACCGGCACTGTACTCTTCGCCACGATGACCTTATAGCTATCTATTGCCTTCGCGGCGCGCTTGAAGGTCATTTCTACATATGAGAGGTCTGCCTCGCCGCTCGACTTCTGGGGAGTTCCCACGCAGATAAAGACTATCTCCGCCTGCTTAACTCCTTCTGCTACGCTAGTAGTGAAGGAAAGCATGCCCCTATTCATATTTCGGTGCGCCATTTCCTCTAGCCCTGGCTCGTAGAAAGGCGCCATACCCTTCCTCAGGGTGTCAATTTTCGTAACGTCGTCATCCATGCAAATCACTCTGTTTCCCAGGTCAGCCAGGCATGCTCCCGTAACCAAGCCCACGTGCCCGGAACCAATAATACAAATGGTTTTCATCATGACCTCCTGAAACTCCGCATCCTATAAGATCGCATTAAGTCCGTTCATCCATGGTTCAAAGATGAGTCATAAGGGATATCACTACCAAAGGCGCCGATGCTGAATTTATAGTGCTCTTTATGGTCATAGGGCTGGATAGCCGTGTTTATTATGTGGGCTAGCTCTGAGCGACAGGCCTTGGAGCTGTGGAGAGCCATGACAGGGATGCGGATAATCATATTCGGTATTGGCCTAGCCAACATTTATTGTATGCTAGCTCATATAACCAGTATATGCAAGGGGACTTTCCTGTGCATTTCTAATAAGCCATATGCATAGCATTGCCCTGTCTTTTACCTCGAATGTCGAAGCCACGTTGAACAAAATAGGTCTTGACTCCGGAGAATTTTTGAAATAGCTATACATCGTGCTCGTATTCGTATAGGGGCTATCTTCGACATGCTGGTTTATGCGCTCTCATTCAGAGACATTCGATTTTGAGGGCGGGTTAGAGTAGAATTGAGCGGAAGCGAAGTCGAGGGCACTGAGGCTTTACCCGCTTTCTCGGCGTCGGTCAAGGCGAGGGCGAAACAGGGATTAAGTTGAATACAAAACGGCGGGGGCAGACTATTGCTATAATTGCGGGAGGCGTAATGGTTACCACGGCCATTTTCACCTGGCAAGGAAAGTCCGATCTTACTACCATGCTGCTCTTGCTGTTTGGACTGGCGGCCATACTCGTGGGTGCTTTGTTCATGGGGCGGGCCAGGTAATGCTTAGTAGTGTGGAAATCGTGCACCAATACGACATGGAGGGAGAAGACAGTAATGAGTGATTGGGCAGTTGGTTATGCAATAGGTATAGCCACTGGCCCTGCTATTGGCTTTGCCGCTGGAAGAAGACAAAAACGATGGTCTGAACTAATCCAGAAAGAGAAAATGATTAGAATTAGCATAGTCGCTGCCGGAGTCGTTCTACTGGCAGCTGGAATTGTTGTGTTGTTAATTAATGGTAGCTATCAATGGTACGTTTACTTGCACCTTGCGGAAGAGATGCGATAAACTCTCCCAGCAGCACAGTTATGAACTTTTGCCCCAGAGAGCGACGGGATGACCAGGTGCTGACTTTTGGCGCATTCGTCTAGAGGCCTAGGACACCTCCCTCTCAAGGAGGAGATCACCGGTTCGAATCCGGTATGCGCTACCAACCACATTTTTTAGCCGATATCCTATTCTGTGAATTCGACAACTACCTCTTTGACGTCCCATAACGTCTCTATCTTATCCAGTATTTCCTCCTTGATGGCGTTAGCAAACTGGTGGTCTCCAGGTATATCAATAAGCACCCGGACAGTCCCGTCCTTTACCTCAATGTCTTGCACCAGGTTTGTGCGCACCACATTTAACCCGGTCAGGGGGTTTACAACTTTCCTGAGCCGCTGACGAACTACCTCAACAGTGGTCGGTATTTTTTCTTTGACCAGACCGTGGCGCTCTTCATAGTTTTGTATCGCCGACCGCAAGCCTTCTACGGCCAGTACCGAGCAATGGGTTTTGATTTTAGGCAGTCCTCCCAAAGCATCTGAAGCTTCCTTCCAGGTAATGTTCTTTGCTTCATCCAAAGTCTTTCCCTTGGCCAGCTCCGTAATTATAGAGCCGGTAGCTATGTTGGAAGCACAGCCGTAAGATTCAAACTTTATATCTTCGATGGTATGCGTCTTGGGCTCTACATTTATGTAGACAGAAACCATGTCTCCGCAGGCTGGGCTGCCTTCTGTGGCCTTACCATCAGGATTTTCAATTTTACCTACGTTACGCGGATGTCGAAAGTGTTCCAGTACTGTGTCACTGTATGGAAATTTCATTTCTAACCCTCCTCCTTTTTTCCTTCGTTTTTTCCCAGGGGACTGATGCTTCTAAGCTCTTTCACTATCTCAGCTAATGCCTCGATCACAGCGTCTACATCTTCCATGCTGCTATAACGCCCAAATGTGAAGCGTATTGACCCGTGTGCCCTTTCGTGGTCACCGCCTATCCCAGTAATAACATGGCTGGCCTCCAGAGAGCGGCTGAAACAGGCAGAGCCGGTGCTCACGGCAAAACCACGCATGTCGAGATGCAGTGTCATGGATTCACCCTCCACAAAGTGGAAGGTAATGTTGGCATTCTGTGGGAGCCTCTTCCGGCGATGGCCATTCAGTGTACTGTGTGGTATCTCTTTGAGTATGCGGTCGATGAGGTGATCGCGCATTTCTTGCAGACGCCTGGTTTCTTCCGGGGTGACCAGTTCCACCGCCTTGGCGAATCCTATCGCCCCGGGTATGTCTTCCAGCCCCGCCCGGAGATTGAATTCCTGAAACCCTCCATCCATCCACTTGGCTATTTGTGTTCCCTGGCGGATGCACAGGCCTCCTGTGCCCTTGGGGCCGTGGATGCTGTGTGCCGATACGGTGACCAGGTCCACAGGTATCTTCTTCATGTCCAGGGCAAGCCGCGTAAAGGTATGGGTGGCATCGCTGTGGAAAAGCACCTCTTTCTCACGGCAGATACGAGCGATAGCTTCGATATCCTGCACGGTACCTATTTCCTGGTTGGCGTGCTGGATGGAAACTAGAATGGTCTTATTGGTTATGGAATCTCTGAGCTGGTCAAGATTCACAAAGCCATCCCCATCCACATCCAGGTAGGTCACCTGAAAGCCCTGTTTTTCCAGTGCCTGTGCGCTGTGAAGCACAGGAAAATCCTCGATTTTCGACACAATTATGTGTTTGCCTTTCTTATTGCCGAGGGCCAGCGCCACTCCTTTGAGGGCAATGTTGGAGGACTCAGTACTTCCCGAAGTGAAGATGAACTCTTCAGGGTCAGCACCTGAGGCATTGGCAAGAGTCTTTCTTGCTTCGTCTAGGGCCTCTCGAGCTTCTATGCCCTGAGAATAGCCAAATTCTGAGGTGGCAACCGCGTATGTATCGAAGAAATACGGTCTCATTGCCTCCAGCACCCGCTCATCCAAACGGGTGGCTGCGGCGTTGTCCAGGTAGACAAGTCTGCTTGCCATCTTTACCTCCCGTCATATAAAGAGGGTTATCTTTGATTCCTTAGCCTCATCTATATACGTACCGACTGCACAGTAATCGGATATTAAATCATCACGGAGGTCTTCTTGCTTTATGCCCATTATGTGCATTGTCATGTCGCAGGCAAGTATCTTCCCTCCAAGCTCGTGGAAGTCCTGCAGCAGCCTCTCCAGAGACGCTGCTCCGGCCTTCTTCATCCTCCGCTTCACCATCCATTTGCCAAGGCCCAGCATGTTCATTTTGGATAGAGGCCCCTTTTCCAGCGCACCTTTCTTGAGGCGCTGGAGCCCCCAGAAGGTGAAGAACAGTGATGCTTCCATCCCCATTGCAAGGGCCCCGTTAGCTACAATAAGGGCACTATATATCTTATCCATATCGCCGCTATGCACTATTATGGTAACTTTGTCAGCCATAGTCCTCTCCTCCTACTTGCGTATTCTTATTTTCCATACCCCATCTTCTTCCTGTACATCAATGAGCTCCAGTCCCAAAGATTTAACCGCCATGGGTATCTCTTTCTTGGAAGCGGGATGAGTCCCAATGACCTCCACTATATCGCCCTCTTTTGCTTTCCTGAGAGCCTTGCGAGTCTCGACTAAAGGAACAGGGCAGGTTTTACCTGTGCAATCTACCTTTATCTCAGCCATTTCGCATCACCTCAATACAATCTTATGGCTTTTGCTGCAGCCATCAAGAACTGTGAAGTGTTGTTCCAATCTCACCATCTCACTCAGTTTTTCCACGGGCTTTATCGCCGCCCCTTCGGATTTCGTCGGGCTAATCTACTCTATGAGCTTGAACATTCTCCTCGGTGATCCGCAGACGGGACATTTCTCAGGGGCTTCCCCCTCAACCGTGTTGCCGCAATACTGGCAAACGTAAATCGGTTTTTCCCCAATAGCCTCACCCTTTTCAATCTTGCTTAGGGCAGCGGTAAACAAAGCGTGATGAATCTGCTCGACCTCATTTGCCAGGTCAAAGCTATCTCTGGCCTTGTCTTTGCCTTCGGCCTCAGCCTGCTTTATGAATTTGGGATACATTTCAGTAAACTCATAATTCTCGCCACCTTTTGCAGCCAGCAGGTTTTCTTTGGTATTACTCATGGTATACTTTCCCTCTCGTTTAAATTAAGTGTAAGTCGTGAGATAACCTTACGTATGTAACTTATGTCTCACAGGAATGATGAAAAAAGTACTCTAATTATCTCGAAAAGTCAATAAGAGCCTTCGGGGTATTGATTGGATACGACCTGAGCTCGATGTGTAGCCTGTTGAAATAGGCCAAAGCGAAAGTCTTCACCAAAGCCTTGCCTTCTATCAGGTATGCGCTACCAAATACCTTTTTGTAACCCAAATTGATTAGTTTGCTCAAGTAGGGCTCTGGGCTAGTTTGCTACTGACCTTGTCGCTTGTCTTCCTGCATGCTAAACTTTGCCGAGAACAAACGATGAAGCGCGTTTTTTCTGGCTTTCGGCCCACGGGTAGACAGCATATTGGCAATTACCTGGGAGCCGTACAGAATTTCGCGGCCCTCCAGGATGAATATGATTGTATTTATTGCGTGGTGGATATTCATGCTCTCACTACTCTCGAAAGTACAGAAGCGCTTAAGGAAGATATCTATGAAATGGTGCTTGACTGGCTGGCGGCCGGCATTGACCCAGAAAAGAGCATCATCTTTGTTCAGTCTCACGTTCCCCAGGTGGAGGAGCTCCATACTTTTTTCAGTATGGTGACTCCTTTAGGTTGGTTATTGCGTGTTCCTACATTTAAGGAGAAGGTTAAGATGCAGCCACATAATGTTAATTATGGGTTGGTGGGCTATCCTGTTCTCATGACGGCAGATATTGCCCTTTATAAGGGAGAGCTTGTTCCTGTGGGCGAGGACCAGCTCCCTCATCTTGAGTTGGCTCGCGAGATAGTACGACGGTTTAATTCGATTTATGGGTTTGTATTTCCTGAGCCACAGGCAAAGCTTACCTCTTTTCCTTTGGTTTTGGGCTTGGATGGGACACAGAAGATGAGTAAAAGTGGTAATAATTATCTTGAAATAGCAGCCTCTCCCCAGGAAATTTCAGAGCGGGTCATGAC